>CAZFQI010000009.1:0-36379 GCA_964520755.1 uncultured Marinobacter sp.
GTCTGGTCGCGGTATTTGCGAACCGTAATTCCGAGCTCGTCAAAGCGGTGCTTGACGGCTTTATCGCGTTTGCGCTCGTTGACGCCGTACTCCTCGTTGAAATGCAGTGCTGTAACTTTGTGCTCTTCACAATGGCTCTGCAGTTTACCGATGCTGTCCTCGAAGCGGTTGGCATATATAAAAGACAGGGGAATGCCGAGCCGGGCCAGTTCTTCGGCCAGGGCGTTGGCATGGGCGATGACGAATTGCACCCGGGCCGGAGACCAGTCGTGTTCCTGCCATTGGTCCGGGGTGAGAATAAAACAGGCTCTCACTTCTGCGCTGCTCTCGCAGGCGGCGGTGAGGGCGGGGTTGTCGGCAACCCGTAGATCGTTTCGGAACCAGACCAGTTGTGTCATCCGTAATCCATTGTTGTCTGAGGGATTGATATAAGGGTAATTACAGGCCGGTGTATCAATAAAATCACCAACTTGGATATTCGCCCGGACTGGCTGATTGGATTATAGTGAAGTCACTTTTACAACAATTCAGCCAGGCGATTTTCAGGGAGTTCTGTGGCAGGAATGGAGAATAATAACGAGGGCCGTCGTGACGGCGTGTGGGCCCAGCCTTATTCTCTGGCTTCCGGGCAAACGCAGCATCATCAACTGGGCCACATCCGTTTGTGGGTCACCCTGCTGGATCAGGAGTGGCAGATTCGGTCCGAAGCGCTCGAGCTGGATACCGATCCCGCAAGCTGGACAGAAACCATTGGCCATACCCTGCCATCCGCTTCGGTACCGCTGCAGCGATTTATTCGGGAAAACCAATCATCCACGGTGACATTCCTGCCCGCACTCGCCAACCTGCCTACCGTGATTCGCCCTTTCCAGCCTCTGACTATTCCGCCGGGAGGTCGTTGCACGATCTATGTGGGAACCCTGGTCTGGATGAAGGTCTGCGCAGGGGACAGGCAAGCCGTGCTGACGGAGATCCCCCTGGCGGCTCCGTCACTAACCTGGGTGGGCCGGAATACCATGGAGGGAGAGCTTTGTTACGCCTCACCCAGTTTTGCCAGGCTGGTTCTCGAGGCTGTGCCCAAGCGCCCCTGGCGAGCGGTAACGCCGGTGACCCTGATCAACCGCCGGGAAGAACCCTTGTTGCTGGAGCGGTTCAGCCTGCCAACACCGTTGCTCTCACTGCACCAGAACGAGCGTGGCCAGTTGTGGACGCCGGGTGTAACCGTTGAGGTTGAGACGGATATGAATTCGGCCAGCCTGCATGTAGAGCAGTCATTGTTCGCTGCAGCGGGTGCTTGCCGGCACGTGGCGGATGCCCGGGAGAAGATGGCCCGGGGACGGTTGGTGCGCGCTTTTGACCGGATGTTTGGCTGAAACAGACCAGAGGGAGTTGACGCTTTGCTGGAAACAATAGAGACCGGCGTGATGAAGGTATTTACCGATATCGCCTGGGGGCAGTGGATCAGTTCCGCTTTTCTTGTAGTGCTTGGGCTGTTTCTCGGTTCCCTGGCGGCCCGCAGTGTCGGCCGTTTCATGGCGCAGCGCACCTCCCGCCACCATACCGTCATGGTTCGGCGGCTGGTGTTTTATGTCATTGTTGTTCTGTTCTTTGTGGCGGCCCTGCGGGAGGCCGGTTTTTCCCTCGACGTGGTACTCGGGGCCGCCGGTATTCTGACCGTAGCCATCGGTTTTGCTTCGCAGACCTCGGCATCGAACATGATCAGCGGCTTGTTTTTGCTGGTTGAAAAGCCTTTTGAAATCGGGGATTTCATTGAGGTGGACGCAACACTCGGTGAAGTGGTCGGTATTGATATGCTCAGCGTGAAATTGCGTACGCCAGACAACCTGTATGTGCGGATTCCCAACGAAACCCTGATCAAGACCCGGGTGGTTAACCGCTCCCGGTTTCCCATACGCCGGCTCGACCTGACCGTGGGGATTGCCTACGCTGAAGATGTAGAGCGCGTTGAGAGTCTGTTGCTGGATCTTGCGGAAAAGAACCCGGTCTGTCTCGAAGAGCCCAAGCCGTTCACGCTGGTAACAGCGTTTGGCCCATCCTCTGTTGATCTGCAGTTCTCGTACTGGGTGCCAAAGGACAAGGTGCTTGAGGGCCGAAGCGGCATGATGGTTGCGATCAAGAAAACCCTGGATCGGGAAGGCATTGAAATTCCGTTCCCCCACACCAGCGTGTATGCGGGTAGCCATTCAGAGCCGTTCCGTGTTCAGCTGTTGGGGCCGGAACAAATCACTGAAAAGGATCTCCCGGATGTCGACAAAGACAGCTGAAGTTATCAAAACCATTTCACCGACACCTGCCAAGAACAAAATGAGTCTTGGCTGGCGTGAATGGGTGGCGCTGCCGGACCTGGATATCAGCCGTATCAAGGCAAAAATCGATACCGGAGCCAGAACTTCCTGTCTCCACACGTTCCGTACCGAGCCATACACCGAAAACGGTGAACGGCGCGTGCGCTTCTGGGTCCATCCGGTGCAGAACGATCTACATCAGGTTGTGGAATGCGATGCGAAGGTGCTGGATGAGCGGAACGTCTCCGACTCCGGCGGCCACAAGGAAATGCGCCTGGTCATCGAAACCACGCTGTTGATTGGCGGCCAGAAATGGCCCATTGAAATGACATTGACCAACCGGGATTCCATGCGGTTCCGGATGTTACTGGGCCGTACCGCCATGTCCGGGCGCTCACTGATCTATCCCGAAGCTTCTTATCTTGCCGGCGAACCGGCCTTAAGGACTGAAAAATGAAAATTGCGGTACTGTCGCGAAACCGTCACCTCTACTCGACCCGTCGGCTGGTGGAGGAGGGCATCAATCGTGGCCATGAAGTGAAGGTGATTGACTGCCTGCACTGCTCCATGAACATTACCTCGGCCAACCCCCAGATCCATTATCACGAGGAAGTTCTTGAAGATTTCGATGTGGTGATCCCGAGGATCGGTGCCTCGGTGACCTTCTACGGTACAGCGGTATTGCGCCAGTTCGAAATGATGGGGGTATTCCCCGTTAACGAATCTGTTGCTATTACACGCTCCCGTGACAAGCTGCGCTCCCTGCAACTGCTGGCCCGAAAAGGCGTAGGTATGCCGATCACCGGCTTTGCCAACAAGCCGGACAACGTGCCCGAGTTGCTGCAGATGGTGGGCGGTGCGCCAGTTGTTATCAAGTTGCTGCAGGGCACCCAGGGCATCGGTGTGGTGCTGGCGGAAACCCGGAAGGCGGCGGAGAGTGTGATTGAGGCCTTCATGGGGTTGAAAGCCGATATTCTGGTGCAGGAATTCATCAAGGAAGCCGGCGGCGCCGATATCCGATGCTTCGTGATCGGCGACAAGGTGATTGCCGCCATGAAACGCCAGGGCGCGGAAGGCGAATTCCGGTCCAACCTCCACAGGGGTGGCAGCGCCTCTCTGGTGCGGATAACGCCCGAGGAACGCCGCACTGCCATCACCGCAGCCAAGTCCATGGGCCTGAACGTGGCAGGTGTGGACTTGTTGCGTTCCAGCCGCGGCCCCCTGGTGATGGAGGTGAACTCATCCCCTGGCCTTGAGGGCATCGAGAATGCCACCAGCAAGAACGTTGCCGGCATGATCATCAACTGGACCGAGAAAAATCAGAAGCCCTGGAAAACCCGGACCAAGGGGAGAGGTTAAAGCATGGCCCGCGCCCCTTACGAAATTGCCGGTACCCAGGTAAAGGCCGGCACCCGGCAAACCGTGGAAGTTCCGGTCGCCAAGCTTTATACCCACACGCCGCTGCACATTCCCGTTGAGGTCGTGCATGGTCGACGGGACGGTCCGGTATTGATGGTGTGCGGCGCCATCCATGGTGATGAGATCAACGGTGTCGAGATTGTCCGGCGTGTGCTCACCAATTCGGCCCTGAGGCACCTTCGGGGCACCCTGGTGGCCGTGCCTATCGTTAATATCTTCGGATTTGTCCAGCGCACCCGCTATCTGCCGGACCGGCGGGACCTGAATCGCTGTTTCCCGGGTAGCGAAAGCGGGTCTCTGGGCGGGCGCATTGCCTATTTGCTGCGCACCCAGATCATGGAGCGGGTCACCCACATCATCGATTTGCACACCGGGGCGATTCACCGGTTCAACCTGCCGCAAATCCGGGCCGAACTCAAAAACCCGGAAACGGTTCGTATGGCGGAAGCCTTTGGTGCCCCGATCATTATCAATGCCGGCTTGCGGGAAGGAAGCCTCCGGGCCTACGCCGATTCACAGGATATTCCGGTGATCACCTTCGAGGGTGGCGAGGCGCTGCGCTTCGACGACGTGGTGATCGGCAGCGGTGTGAAAGGGGTGATTCGGGTCATGCGTGAACTGGAAATGATCCCGGCGAAAAAAGGGCCCAAGGCACCGAGAAAGCGGTCTGAAACCGCCGCCAACTCCCAGTGGGTGCGGGCGGATATCGACGGCATCATGCGTCCGGTTGCCCGCCTGGGGCAGAAGGTGCGCAAAGGCCAGAGGCTGGCTATGGTGGCGGATCCCTTTGGCGAATCGGAAACCGCGGTGGTGTCACCCTGCTCGGGTATCGTTATCTGTGTGAACAATCTGCCGCTGGTGAATGAGGGCGAGGCGATTTATCACGTTGCCCGGTTTGACGAACTCAGTGAGGCGGAAAAAGCCATGGATTATTTCCGTAGCAGCTACGAAGGGGACGTTGGCGACGATGTGGTTCCGGTGCACCCCTGGGATGACCGCCAGAAATAAGCGAGAGGACAGCCATGATCTGGGATCAGTCGTTTATCGAGTTGGCGCCGCTTCCACGGGGCTTTCATCTGGTCACCAATGAAATCCTGGCCCAGGCGCCGGATCTCACCAACTGCGAGGTTGGGCTACTGCACCTGTTCATCCAGCACACCTCTGCATCCCTGGCGGTGAATGAAAACGCTGACCCGGATGTACGGGGTGATCTGGAACGCCACTTCAATGTCATGGTGCCGGAGAATGCGCCGCACTACGAGCATGTGATGGAGGGGCCGGACGATATGCCCGCTCACATAAAAAGCATACTGATCGGCCCATCTCTGACCCTGCCGGTAAGTCATGGTCATCTGGCACTGGGAACCTGGCAGGGGCTTTACCTCTGCGAGCACCGGGACCGGGCCGGTAGCCGGCGTATTGTGGCAACCTTGCAGGGGCGTTGGTAATTCTGCGCCGGTAGTGACCTGGTGCCTCCCTACGTGTCGGCCTTCACCCATTGGTTCGTCCTGATGGGTGGACATCCACCCATTTTACTGCTCTGGACTTTTTCCTGATTTCAGTAATGCTCTGTTTTAAATAGTTAATTCAGAACTGGTCTGCTCCTTGCTCATTGGGTTACCCACCGAAGCTGTCAGAGCTTCGTTGAGCACCCAACAAACAAAATGAAACGGGAGCATTCTTTATGAAAACCCAAGCCGTAATGGCGGTAGCATTCGCCTCCACCTTCGCCGTCGCAACCCCCGCAGCAGCCCAGGACCGTTCAGACTGGCCGAGCAACTTCACCGTTGGTACTGCCAGCCAGGGTGGGACCTACTTTGCCTATGGTTCCGGTTGGGCCAACTTTGTAGCTGAAAACCTGGGCGTCTCCGGCGGTGCCGAAATCACCGGCGGTCCGGTGCAGAACATGGCGCTCGTGCATACTGGCGACCTGAAGTTCGGCCTGACCACCATGGGGCCGGCCCGGGAATCCATGGAGGGCAATAGCCCGCTTGCTCCGGGGATGAAGATGGACAACGTTTGCGCCATGTTCCCGATGTACGAAACGCCGTTCTCGGTAACCGCGCTCTCCAGCTCCGGCATCACTTCCATTGCCGACATCCCCGATGGTGCCACCATTGGCTTCGGCCCGGCGGGCTCCACGTCTGACACTTATTTCCCGCGAATGATGGAAACCCTGGGCGTAGACTTCGAACGTCGCAACGGCAGCTGGTCTGATCTGGGCGGTCAGCTCCAGGATGGCCTTATTGACGTGGTCGCTTTCGCGGCAGGTATCCCAATTCCGGCGGTCAGCCAGCTGGAAGTACAGACCGATGTGAACATCATCGGTATGACCGATGCCGAGGCAGAGACCATCATCAACAACTTCCCGGTTTCCGAGTTCATTATCCCGGCGTCCACCTACCAGTCTCTGGAAGAGTCGTCCCGCGTGGTGTCCATGTGGAACTTCGCCATGGTCAACTGTGATGTACCGGAAAGCTTCGTGTATGAGATCACCAAGCTGACCATGGAGAACAACGACAAGATGGTCTCCATCCACAAGGCGGCCCGTAATTCGGTTCCCGAGAACTATACGAAGAACAACGTTCTGCCCTGGCACCCGGGCGCTGCGCGTTGGTTTAACGAGAACGGTTACCCGATCGAAGACGGCCGGATCAAGTAACAGTGCTCGAGCGGGGGGCTGCCTGGCGGCCCCTCGCAAATGACGGCCAGCAGGGTTCTGGCCCCGATTTGCCTGCAAGCAGGGTGTGTCATGACTACCGAACAAAACTCCAAAGACCTTTCGGACATTGAAGTGGGCGAGGACCATGTACTCGCCCACAACGTGGACGATGAGCCGGTCGAAGCCAACCGCCGGCTGTTTGAAGGCGGCCTGCTGAAATTCGTCGCCATGCTGGCGATCGCCTATTCAGCCTTTCACCTCTATTCCCTGAACATAGCGCCCCTGGAAACCTGGTCGTTCAGGATCGTTCATATTGCCGGCGCCCTGGTGCTGGGTTTCGTGTTGTTTGCTGGCGCCAGGTTCGTGTCATCGGAAGAGGGCGGCGCCCGCCACCGATGGACAACCTGGATCAGTGCTGGCGCCATGCTGCCGGCCCTCTACGTGCTTTATCAGACTTTTTCGTTCTGGCAGATGGTCCAGGACGGCGCCATGCGGATTCCCGTCGAGCTGGAGGTGTGGCACTTTGGCTGGCCGCTGCTGGCGGTAACGGGTATTGGCATTGTGATGAGCTGGTTCCATCAGCGTGAGCGATCGGTATTCAGTGTTCCCGATCTGGTGTTGATCGTCTGCTCCCTGGCCGTGGCCGCCTATTTCCTGGTGGTCTATAACACGTCCATGCGGATGTCGACCGGCACTTCCTTCGCACCGGTGGGTATCTCGTTCGCCGCCATCGCCGGTACCGCTTTGATCATGGAGTTGACCCGGCGTGTCGCCGGCATGGCTCTGGTCATCATCGGTCTGGTGTTCCTGGCTTACGTGTTTGCCGGCCCCTACCTGCCGGGTTTCCTCGGGTACCCGGGACTTTCGGTTCAGCGATTCTTCAGCCAGGTTTATACCGATGCCGGGATCCTTGGGCCGACCACGGCGGTGTCATCGACCTACATCATTCTGTTCATCATTTTTGCCGCCTTCCTGCAGTCCTCCAAGGTGGGCGACTATTTCGTGAACTTTGCCTTTGCCGCAGCCGGCCGTTCCCGGGGTGGCCCGGCCAAGGTCTCGATCTTCGCTTCCGGTTTGATGGGCATGATCAACGGCACCAGTGCCGGCAACGTGGTATCCACCGGTTCGTTGACGATTCCACTGATGAAGAAAGTGGGTTACAGCAAGCAGTCTGCCGGCGCTGTCGAGGCGGCTGCGTCCACCGGCGGGCAGATCATGCCGCCGATCATGGGCGCTGGCGCTTTTATCATGGCGGAGATTACCGGCATTCCCTACACCGAGATTGCCATTGCTGCCATCATTCCGGCGATCCTGTATTTCGCCTCGGTCTACTTCATGGTGGATTTTGAGGCCGCCAAGACGGGCATGCGGGGCATGCGTGAAGATGAGCTGCCGAAGCTCAAAACCATGATGAAGCAGTGCTATCTGTTCGTGCCGATCATTATCCTGATCGTGGCCCTGTTCATGGGTTACTCGGTGATCCGGGCAGGAACCCTGGCTACCGTCTCCGCCGCTGTCGTGAGCTGGATTTCCCCGAACAAGATGGGATTGCGTCACATACTGGAAGCACTCGAGATTGCCTCCTACATGGCGATTCAGATCATTGTGGTGTGCGCGGCGGCCGGGGTAATTGTTGGCGTTATCTCCCTGACCGGGGTGGGCGCACGCTTCTCCGTGTTGTTGCTGGACGTTGCTGCCACTAGCCAGTTGCTGGCGCTGATCTTCGCCATGTTCATCTCCATTCTGCTGGGTATGGGGATGCCGACCACGGCGGCCTATGCGGTTGCCGCCTCGGTGGTAGCGCCGGGCCTGGTCCAGCTGGGAATTGAACCGTTGACGGCGCACTTCTTCGTGTTCTACTTCGCTGTAGTCTCCGCGATCACGCCACCCGTTGCGCTTGCGTCCTATGCCGCGGCAGGGATTTCCGGCGCCAACGCCATGGAAACCTCTGTGGCCTCGTTCCGGATCGGCATTGCGGCATTCATCGTGCCCTTTATGTTCTTCTACAACGGCGCGCTGTTGATGGAAGCCGGCTGGTTCGAGATCGCAAGGGCGCTGGTAACCGCAACCTTTGGTGTGTACATGCTCTCTGGCGGAGTACTGGGCTGGTTTGCGAGCATTTCCGCATCCTGGATAACCCGACTTCTCCTGATTGCGGCCGCGTTGCTGATGATCGAAGGTGGGCTATGGACAGACCTCACCGGTATTGCCCTGGCAATCCTGGCCTTCGTTATCCAGAAACAGCGCAAAACCCGCCTGGCCACTGCCGGCGCCCTTTAAAAGGCGCCCGCTGGCTGGGACAGCACAACCGTACCATGGAGTCATGGTGCGGTTGTTCTGCACTTGGCCTGGCTATACTCTAGCGGCTTTCCGCGGTTTTTCGGGAACCGGATGCTATGTCTTACCGTATCGGTGTTTTTCTGCTTTTCGTAGCGACCCTCGTGGCTGCCTGGCTGCTCGGCGGCTGGGTTGGATATCGGCAGGTGGAGCAGGAGAGCCTGGAGGAGTCCTTCCGATATCGCCAGTTGGTGGCCAACGAGCTGAACCGGTATCTCCCGGTACCCGAGCTGATGGCCGAGCATCCGGTGCTGCAGCGAGCGTTGCAGGCGCCTGACAGTCCCTCCGCCATTCTTTCAGCCAATGAACAGATGCAGCGAATGGCCACGATCGTGGGCAGTTCGGATGTCTACCTTATGGATACCCGCGGCCTGACAATCGCAGCCAACAATTACCTTCAGTCAGACAGTTTCGTCGGGCGGAATTTCAACTTCCGGCCTTATTTCTATGAGGCGATGGGATCGGGCGACTCGTCGATTTATTTCGCGCTTGGCCTGATGTCTGGTGTCCGTGGACTGTATTTCTCGCATCCCGTTCTGGACGAGGAGGGCCAGATTATGGGTGTGGTTGCGGTGAAGGTGCTGGTTCATGAACTTGAATCCCAATGGGATCGCCCAGCTGGCCTGCGAGAGGCGGAGATGGTCGTGCTGGATCAGAATGGCATCAGTTTTCTGGCGAGCAGGCAGGACTGGCTCTACCGGAATTTCTCAGAGCTGGCGAATGCCGTGCCTGACGAGTATTCCCGCCGGCGCTATCCCGACCGTGATCTGACGCCAATGGCGTTGGAGTCGTTGGGAACACCCTGGGGACTCTTGGAGCAGTCAGCAACGGTCCGCATCCGGGAGAATGGTAAGCCCCGCGAGTATCTGAGCGTGCGCACGCCCCTGCCACGGATGGACTGGACGCTTCAGGTTATGGTGAGCACCCGTTCGGTCGTCTGGACCCGGCTGGGTTTTGTGGTCGGTGGCGCGGCGCTGTTCTTTGGTGGGCTGTTGACCTGGCTGTACCTTCGCGAGCGCTACCGGCGCGAGGCTGAACTGGCTCTGCGGGGCGAGCAACTGGAGCGCAGCGTGGCCGAGCGGACCGCCGACCTGGAGAATTCCAACCGCAAGCTGGTGGGAGAAATCCGAGAGCGTGAGCGCACCCAGAACGAGCTTCGGGAAACCCAGCAGGAGCTAATCCAGGCTGCAAAACTGGCGGTGCTGGGGCAAATGTCTGCGGGCCTCAATCATGAAATGAACCAGCCTCTGACGGCCATTCAGACTTATGCCCGAAACAGTCGCCGCTTCCTTGAGAAGGGCGCCGGAGAGATGGTGGATGCTAACCTGTCAGAAATCATCCTCCTGTGTGACAAGATGGCGGAGCTTACCCGGCAATTCAAAGTGTTTGCGCGCAAATCTGAGGGTCCGCCGGCGGTGGTGGATCTCCGGCAACCGATTGATGCATCTCTGAAAATTATCGTTGCCCAGCAATCGAGCTCGAAAATCGATATCCAGTGGCACCGTCCGGATGCGCCAGTGATGTGCCACGGCGACCTGATACGGGTTGAGCAGGTTATGGTCAACCTGATGGCCAACGCTGTCCAGGCGGTCGAGGGCGGTGTGCGGCCGGAAATCCGGATCGATATAGAAGAAACCGAGCAGTGCTGGAAATGCCTGGTGCGCGACAACGGGCCGGGATTGCAGGGCGATACCGAACAGATTTTCGAGCCCTTTTTCACTACCAAATCGGTCAAGCAGGGGCTGGGCCTGGGGTTGTCCATTTCGCGCCAGATCGTTGATGCGCTCGGTGGCAGCCTGATTGGTCGCAACCGCAAGGATGGTCCGGGCGCCGAATTTGTCTTAACCCTCAGGAAGCGGGAGGCCACGGAATGACAGAACCCTCGGTAATCTTTGTGGATGATGATCCCCACATCCGACAGGCCATTGCCCAGACGCTGACCCTGGAGGATCTGCCGGTCAGCTGTTTCGAGGACGCACCCTCGGCGCTCAAGAACCTGAATGCCGACTATGACGGTGTGGTTCTGTGTGATTACAACATGCCCGGGATGGATGGCCTGGAAATGCTGGATCGGATCCGTGCTATCGATGACACGATTCCGGTAATCATCCTTACCGGTCAAGGTGATATAAGCACGGCAGTCACGGCCATGCAGCAGGGTGCTTACGATTTCATTGAGAAGCCCTTTGATCATGACGAGCTGATTGAGCTGCTGCGCCACGCCCTGGAGAAGCGACACCTTGCCCTCGAAAATCGACGCCTGAAGGCCCAGCTGCGTCACCTGGCCAAGCCTGGTCCCCGGATGCTCGGTGATTCTCCGTCCATGCAGAAAGTCATGGCTACTATTGATCCGATTCTTGATATCTCTGCCAATATTCTGCTGTATGGAGAGACCGGTTCGGGCAAGGACGCGCTGGCCCGGTATATCCACGAGAATAGCGGCCGCAGTGCCCATAATTTTGTCGCGATTAACTGCGGTGCGGTTCCCGAAAACCTGATTGAAAGCGAACTGTTCGGTCACGAAGCCGGTGCCTTCACCGGGGCGGAAAAACGCCGGATCGGCAAGATCGAGCACGCCGACAAGGGCACCCTGTTCCTGGATGAAGTGGAAAGCATGCCAATGCCGTTGCAGGTGAAACTGTTGCGGGTGCTTGAGGAGCAGCGTGTGGAGCGCCTGGGCAGCAATCAGGTGCAGGAAGTGGACGTGCGGATCATTGCCGCCACCAAGGCCGACCTGAAAAAGCTCAGTGATTCGGGCGAGTTCCGGTCGGACCTCTATTACCGGCTGAACGTTGTAAAAGTGGACATTCCGCCGTTGCGCGAACGTAAAGAAGACGTCCCGATGCTGTTCCACCACTTCGTTCTTATTGCGGCGGCTCGCTATGACCGAGAGAGTATTCCCCTGGATGCCGGTCAGGCCGCCCGGCTGATGCAACATTCCTGGCCGGGTAATGTCCGTGAACTCCGGAACCTGGCAGAGCGCTATGTGTTGTTGGGGCCGGCAGCACTGGATGAAAACGAGCCCTCGGAGACAGCCAACGTAGCAGGTCGGCAGACTCTGGCCGAGATGATGGACGGCTTTGAGCGCTCCGCCATTATCAGTGCCCTGAATGCCTGCCACGGCAGCATCAAGGACACCATGGTTCAGCTCGGTATTGCCCGTAAAACCCTGTACGACAAGATGCGTAAGCACGGGTTGGACAAAGCCCAGTTCAAGGATTGAGCTACAAAAAATTACCGCCATGGTTACAGGCCAGAAACAAACTACGCAGTATCATCAATGATATTTCCGGCAGGTTTTTCGTAGTCTTGGCGGCTTTTCCGTGCCGGGCTGCCCGGCTGACCGATCGCTTAACCTTAAAGACTAGCAGCCATGAAAAACCTGACTATCCAGACACGGGTACTTTTGCTGGCCCTGGTGCCAGTGATTGTGCTCACGGCATTCCTGACAAGCTATAACCTGAACCAGGCCAGCGCTATTGGCGAAGAGGCTGTTGCCGGCTTCTCCTCCGACATGGAAGAAAGCAAGCGGCAGGAGCTGCAGAACTATTTGGCTGTCGCCAAATCCTCCATCGAGCATCTGTACAATCAACCGGGATCCGCAGATGACCCGGAGGTTCGCGAAAAAGCCTGGGAGATCCTGCGACAGCTTCGCTTCAACGATTCTGGAAGTACCGGTTACTTCTTCGCCTATGACACCAAAGGTGTCAACGTAATGCATGGCGTCAACCAGTCTCTGGAGGGGAGAAATCTGTGGGATTTCCAGGACCCGAACGGAACCTATCTCATTCGTGAGCTGGTAAAGGCAGCGCGCGGTGGCGGTGGCTACGTTCCCTACGGCTGGAAGAACAGTGATACCGGGGAAGTGGCACCCAAACTGGGTTACGCAGAAATGCTGCCCAAATGGGGCGTAATGATTGGTACCGGTTTCTGGATTGATGGCCTGGAGTCCCAGGTTGCGGCGATGGAGAATCAGGTTGGAGATTCCCTCGAGGACGCCGTCATCGGGTCAATCAGCACCTCGCTTGTCGCCCTGGCGCTTATCGTCCTGCTTGCCCTGATTGTTGTTCGCAGCATTATTCGTCCGCTGAAATCTGCGGTTTCCGCCATGAACGATATTGCCAGCGGCGATGGCGATCTGACCCGGCGTCTGGACGTTTCCGGCAAGGATGAGCTTGGGCAGTTGGCGACCGCATTCAACAGTTTTGCCGACCAGGTGCATGGTCTGGTTGAGCGTGTGTTGTCCTCCACGCGGACCTTGAACGAGGCCACGGCTGACCTGAACCAGGTCATGACTGAGGCCGAGCAGGGTGTCGAGCGGCAGAAGTCCGAGAGTGATCAGGTGGCAACGGCCATGAACGAAATGACCGCCGCGGCCCAGGAGGTTGCCAGCAACGCAAGCGAAGCATCCACGGCTGCCGACCACGCCAATGGGCAGGTCTGTGATGCCCAGGGCCTGGTGCATCAGGCTTCGGAGGTCATTGGTGGGCTTTCGGAGCAAGTGGGTGAGGGCGTTCGGGTTATCGAGCAGCTGGGCGCCGACTCTCGACGCATCGACAGTGTGCTGGAAGTCATTCGTGAAATTGCTGATCAGACCAATCTGTTGGCCCTGAACGCAGCCATAGAGGCGGCCCGCGCCGGTGAGGCCGGACGAGGTTTTGCGGTGGTTGCCGATGAGGTGCGCACCCTGGCTCGCCGAACCCAGCAGAGTACCCAGGAAATCCAGGACATGATTGAGCGGCTGCAGTCCGGTGCGGGCAATGCCGTCAAGCTGATCGGCTCAATCAGTGAGCGCAGCGAAGCGACGGTCGAAGAAACCCGACAGGTGAACGAGGCGCTGCAGCGTATTGGTCAGGCGGTGGCAACGATCACGGATATGAATACCCAGATTGCCAGCGCTGCGGAAGAGCAGACCAGTGTTTCCGAGACCATCAATCAGAATGTGCATGAGATTGTCGCGATCACCGAACAGACGGCGCAGGGAACCCGCCGGGCCGGAGATGCGACGCAGCGCCTGAGGAATCTGGCGTCTGAAATGTCGAGTGAGGTAAGCCGCTACCGGGTCTAGATCCGTTTTGAAATTCGAAATGAAAAGGGGGAGAACGTGGGTTCTCCCCCTTTTTTTGCCGTTTGGCGGCTCGCGAGTGTCAGAGATTGGCCTCGGCAAACTCTGCCAGCAGCGAACGCGGAACGCCCTGCAGATGAATATGGGCGCCGTGGCGGAAACGCTTGAATCGCTCGGTCATGTAGGTGAGGCCCGAGCTCAGGGCGCTCAGATAAGGCGTATCAATCTGGGCAAGGTTGCCCAGGCAGATCACCTTTGAGCCATTACCGGCCCGGGTGATGATGGTCTTGATCTGGTGTGGCGTCAGGTTCTGGGATTCATCGATGATGATCAGGCTGTGCTGGAAGCTGCGGCCCCGGATGTAATTCATGGACTTGAAGTGCAGGGGCACCTTGCTGAGGATGTAGTCGACGCTCGCCGTCATGTTCTCATCGTCTTCATGGAGTGCTTCCAGGTTGTCGACGATGGCGCCCAGCCAGGGCTCCATTTTTTCGGCCTCGGTACCCGGCAGGAACCCGATGTCCTCATCCAGCCCCTGGGTAGAACGAGTGGCGATGATGCGCTTGTAAAGCTTGCTGGCCACGGTCATCTCGATGCACGCGGCCAGGGCCAGGATAGTTTTGCCCGAGCCGGCGGAGCCGGTCAGGTTGACCAGATGAATGTCCGGGTCCAGCAGCAGGTTCAAAGCCATGGCCTGATAGATGTCCCGGGGTACCAGGCCCCAGACTTCCTCGTTCATCAGGTCGTGCTGGTGCAGGTCCTTGATAACCAGCTGGGTGTCGGTGATATCCACCACCTTGCCGACGAAGCCCATTTCATCGATCACAAATTCGTTGATGTTCAGCTTCGCCAGTTCGCCTTCCCGTTTCAGGATGTGCTCGGTCGAGCCTTCCCGCTGAACGGTTTCCACTTTCTCGATGGTGTCCCAGAAGGAGTTCGGGAACTCCCGGTAGCCCTTGGGCAGAAGGTCAATGTCGTCCAGCAGCTGATCGTTGTGGTAATCCTGGGCCTCCACGCCGAAGCCGCGCGCCTTCAGGCGCATGTTGATGTCCTTGGACACCAGGATGATATCGCGGGACTTGTGGCGGTTCTGGAGCGCGGCCAGGGTATTGATGATCTTGTTGTCGTTCAGGTGCTCTGGCAGCGAGTGGTTGCCGCTGTCACCGGTGCTCATCAGGATCGAAAGACTGCCCAGGGGCTCGGCCTTCTTGCCACGAACAATGGGGACGCCTTTCTCGATCACCTTCGGGCTGGCATCGCCCAACAGCTTGTCGATGTTGCGAATGGCCTGGCGGCAGTCGGCGGCCACGGCCTGTTTGCCGGATTTGAGGCTGTCGAGTTCTTCGAGGACCGTCATCGGGATGATGACATCGTGTTCTTCAAAGTTGAGGAGGGCGTTCGGGTCGTGGATCAGGACGTTGGTGTCGAGGACGTACATCTTTCGGCGAGCTTGCGGTGCTCTGGGCATAAGTGGCGCTACCTCTCTGGTGGCTCAGTCGTTATCGGCGCAGCGTTGCGTGAGTCCCTCATCCGAGATCACTTTCAGCATATCGTAAGTCGTTATGATGCCGGTGATTTTTGAATCATTGGTGACAAAGATCCGGTGCAGGTGTTCGCGCATCATGATATTGGCAATGTCGCGCACCGGCGTCTTCTCGTCAACCGATAAAACGATGGGGGTCATGATGTCGCGGACTTCCACTGGCACCTTCCCCATTTCTTCAAAGATCACCATCCGCAGGCGCCGGGCTTCTTCGCGTTCTTCCGGTGTCAGGTGCCGGTCGGCGTCGGAGCGTGTGGCGTTCCAGCGGAATTCGGTGATGTCTTTCAGGGTGGCGATGCCGACAATCTCGCCGTCATCATCGGTGACGGGGCTGCCGGTTATTTCGTTGTCGGTGAGAAAGCGCGCCAACCGGTCCATGGTCCAGGACTGGGGGACGGCCTTGATACTGGGGGTCATGATCTCGTAGGCGAGAACGGTCATTGCTCTGGGCTGCCTTTTGAAGTCCTTTCCGAAAGCTTAGCGCGTGATGTCTTGCGCGTCATCCCTTCATGGGGGTGATGGTTCAGGGACCAGGTGGTCTGACACCGGTCAGTTGGCCCTTTTTGTCGTAGACCAGTTCATAACCCTGGTACTTTTCCCGGTTCGCAATGCGCTCCAGCTCCTCCATGGATTGCACGGGAATGTCCACCAGCAGGGAGTTCACCAGCCAGCCTGGTAGCGAGCCATTGGGGTCGGTGTGCTGAATCCAGACCATCCTGGTCTTGTCCCCGTCTGGCGTGAATCGGTACAGGGTGTCGGACCGGTCCACCCGCACCCGGCTTCCGTTCTCCGCCCGCTGGTCGGGCATGGCGTTCAGGTCCATGACAATCTCTCCGGAAGCCTGATTGCCGTGGGTCCGGATACGCAGGACATAGTCACGGTCGGTCACCGGCCAGGGCATGTCGTTCACTGAATAGGCAAAGCGATCGTGGAACTCGCCATCGCCGAAGGCATAGGATTCGGTGCAGTTGTGTACCCACTCGACGCAGGAGCCGGGGTTGGCCATGACGGCCATCAGGTTTTCGATGGGCGTATCGAGTACCGCCACGGCCTTGAAGGCTTTGAAGCTGGAGTCTGGCTGGTCGATGGTATACACCCGGATATGATCGGCTTCCTTTCGCAGCGTCCATTCCTCGTCGGTTTCATTGGGCAGTTCAGCCCGGGCACTGGCGGCGACAGCAAATACCAGCAATGCACAGACAAGCCCGCTGATGACCGAGGCCCAGCCCCTAATGCCATGGGCTATGCTCTTTCTCATAGGGTACACTTCCTTGCAGATGGTGGGCCGAGTCTAGCATGAGGCTTTTACTGGCATGGCCACAGAAACAGTGGTTTGTGAACCAGGTAGCGACCCGCCGATTCGATTCACTGAATTGGCCCGATCTGACGACGACTATGACAATGGAAAAGCTGATCAACGGCAAAGGGCAGGTGGCTCCGGGGCTGCTGGATGAACCGGTCAAAGAGATTAACTACCTGGACTATGACCTGCGCACGGTAATGGACCGCCCCCGTTCACGGCTGGCCAGGGGCTGGCGCTTCAACCAGTTTCAGTTTATCAGCGCCATGGGCCCGGGGTGGGTGTTTGGCCTGGCAGTGGTGGATCTGAAACTGCTGGGAAGCGGGTTCTTCTATCTTTACGATTTCGAAACCGGTCAGATGATGGAACAGTCGTTCCTGCAGCCTCTGGCCAGGCAAACCCGCATCGAACCACTGCCGGAGGAAGGCGTGGCGACGTTCAGTAAGGGCGCGGTTGACGTGCGAATCGCGCCTTCCGTTGAGGGCCGAACGATTACGGTGTCGGCCCCCGGTGGTATCCGTATCGAACTTACCCTGAAAGAAGATCGGGACCCGCTCCGGCTGGTTTGCCCGGCCGGCTACAACGGCTGGGTTTTTACCCGCAAGTCAGCGGGTTTGCCGGTGGAAGGGGAAGTGCGCTGGGATCACCGTATCTGGCGCTGCGACGAGCAGACTCGCGGATCCATCGACTGGAGCTGTGGCTTCATGCGCCGGGAAACCGCGTGGAACTGGGCCTGTCTGGCGGGCCAGCTTCCGGATGGACGTTCTCTGGGGCTGAACCTGGCCGCTGGGGTCAATGAAACCGGGATGACGGAAAATGCGCTCTGGCTGGATGGCGTCTGCCACAAGCTTGGGGCAGCTCAGTTCCGTTTCGATCGCTATCAACCGGGCAGTGACTGGCATGTGACCACGGAGGATGGGCGGATTGATCTGCATTTTGTTCCTGCCGGTGTTCGCAAGGAAAAACTGAACGCCTGGGTGCTGGCATCCAACTTCCGGCAGTACGTGGGTACGTTCAATGGAACGGTAACGGATGCGGCTGGCGGGAAAATCGAGGTTAAAGGTCTGCGGGGTCTGATGGAAGACCACTTTGCAAGGTGGTAAGAGATGGCCTGCCCCACCCGGGACAGGCCGGATCAAACGGTTTACCGCTCCGGTAGCGTGACGTTCAGCTCCAGTACCGAGCAACTCTCGTTGCGGTCCACTTCAACCTGAACCATGTCGTCGCTTATCTGAACGTACTTGCGGATAACCTCAAGCAGCTCCTGCTGGAGCTGGGGCAGGTAATCCGGCTGCTCGCGCTGGCCCCGTTCGTGGGCGACGATGATCTGCAGGCGTTCTTTGGCAACGCTTGCGGATTTGTTTTTCTTGCCCTTGAAATAATCGAGGAAACTCATCCCTTAGCCCCCCTTGAACATCCGTGAGAAGAAACCCTTCTTCTGGGACGTCATGAAACGGTGTTCCCGTTCCTCACCCAGCAGGCGTGCGACTGCGTCTTCATAGGCCTGGCCAGCATCGCTGTCCTCTTCGAGGATAACGGGCAAGCCCTGGTTTGACGCATTCAGTACAATCTGGCTTTCGGGAATGACACCCAGCAGCGGAATCGCGAGGATCTCCTCCACATCCGCCACGGACAGCATCTCGCCCTTATCAACCCGCGAGGGGTTGTAGCGGGTCAGAAGCAGGTGTTCCTTGACCTGATCCTGGCCCATTTCGGCACGGCGGGACTTGCTCTGCAGAATGCCCAGAATGCGGTCGGAGTCCCGGACGGAGGATACTTCGGGATTGGTGACCACAATCGCTTCATCGGCATAATACAGCGCCATCAGCGCGCCATGCTCAATGCCGGCGGGGGAGTCGCAGACGATGTAATCGAAGGTTTCGGAAAGCTCGTTGATCACCTTCTCGACACCATCTTTGGTCAGTGCTTCCTTTTCCCGGGTCTGGGAGGCCGGAAGGATATAGAGGGTATCGACCCGCTTGTCGCGGATCAGGGCCTGGTTCAGGGAGGCTTCGCCCTGGATCACGTTTACGAAGTCGTACACCACGCGCCGCTCGCAGTTCATGATCAGGTCCAGGTTGCGCAGGCCCACGTCAAAATCGATGACTACTGTCTTGTGGCCCCGTTTGGCAAGGCCGGTGCTGATCGAGGCGCTGGTGGTGGTTTTGCCAACGCCGCCCTTTCCTGAGGTAACGACAATAATTCTAGCCAAGGTTCTGTTCCTGTTTCTCGGTGGATTCGTCGTGTCTGCCGAATTATCCGGTCAAGTTATTGTATTCAGCTCCAATATCAGGCCTTGTCCAGTGGCGTTACCACCAGCAGGTCGTCCCTGAGCTGGATCTGCACAGCGCTTTTCCAGCCATTTTCCTGAAGATCTTCGGAGATTTTATAGTGTCCCGCGATGGACACAAGCTCCGCTTCCAGGGATTGGCAGAAAACCCGTGCGGACTCTGCGCCATGAATGCCGGCCAGCGCCCGTCCCCGGAGGGGACCGTAAACATGGATGTTGCCTGCTGCAAGCACTTCGGCACCGGCCTGTACCGGTGCCAGAATAACCAGGTCACCTTCCGGCGCGTGAACCTGCTGGCCGGAACGCACCGGCTGGGAGATGATCTTGGCGGGGGGCGGGTCGCCGGCAGCGCCCGTCGAGGCAGCAACAACTGCGGTTTCTGCTTCCTCTGCGGCTACCTGTTCGGCTTCATGGGTGCGATCGCGCTGGCCGTTGCCCGGGAGTAATGCCAGTGCAGCGCCCCGGGCGAGGCGGCGCTGGTCGTCGGTGCCACCGCGCACGCCAATCACGTGGATGTTGTTGCGCCGACAGGTACCGATGATTTTGAAAAAATCCAGTTCGCTGTCCAGCCCCTGGTATTTCTCCAGACTGATGATCAGCGGAATGTCCTTGAAGAACCCGGGGGCCTGGCTGATCTTGTCCCGCAAAACTTCTTCGAACTCACCGTCGTCAAAGTAGTAGAGCTCCAGGGCTGTCATGGACACGCTGGCGCTTTTTAGCTGAAAACCCTGTTTTACCCCGGAGGTGGCGGTATCGCTCATGAAGGAGTCTCTTCCCTGGTCATGTTGTCGGTTGGGTTCGGGCGCTGCCGGAGTGGCACGCCTTCGAATCGGATGCCTGACCATCCGGTGCTGATAAACTGGCGGATGTTGCCATGGCTCTCGCCGGTCGGGTCGTCCAGAACCTGCTGATAATGTTCGGCAAACAGTTTGAGTGTGTCCACTTCGCTCAGGTTGCAGTACTGGCCAAGGCCAAAGATCCGGCAGGATCCGGCGTTCTCACCCTCCGCGTTCACCAGCGGGCCGTTGCGGAAGCCACAGGGCTGGTACTCAAAATGCTCTTCGATCAGCGCCAGGGAGTCTTTGAAGCTGGCATGGCCAGCGTCCAGGGATGCCAGATGGATCCTCACGGCATCATTGACACTCATTATTTATGATCCTGCTTGGGGCCTGTCTGGTAGAGGGCTTTCCAGTCCTCATAGGGCATGCCGTAAATCTCTTCACGGGCTTGCGGATCAGAGATTTCGAAACCCCGCTCATCCGCCTCTGCCCGGTACCACTTGGACAGGCAGTTGCGGCAGAAACCCGCCAGGTTCATCAGGTCAATGTTTTGCACATCGGTGTTGTCACGCAGGTGTTTGACCAGGCGACGAAAAGCTGCGGCTTCAATTTCAGTGCGTTCTGCTTCAGGAATCGGGTTGCTCATGGTGGCCTCGCAATGGTTGGTGCGCCGGTTGTTGGGGTTCCTGACATTCTCTGCATGTTAGCTTAAGATACAAGGCTGTATAAATGTACAGAAAGTCGACGCGAGCCCCCTGATTATGCCACAACGCAAGATCATCCATGTGGATTGTGACTGCTTCTACGCGGCCGTGGAGATGCGGGACGATCCCAGCCTCCAGGATGTGCCGCTGGCAGTGGGTGGTGATGGGGGGCGGGGCGTGGTAACCACATGCAATTACAAGGCCCGCGCGTACGGTGTGCGTTCGGCAATGCCGGGTAGCGAGGCGCGTCGGCTGTGCCCGGGGCTGGTGACGGTACCGACGGACATGGGCCGGTACCGGGCGGTGTCACAGCAGGTGATGGCCATCCTGCGGGAGCTGACGGATCTGGTGGAACCGCTTTCCCTGGACGAGGCCTTTCTTGATGTCTCCGATGTGACCGATCACAAGGGCAGTGCCACCCTGATGGCTCGCCACCTTCGGGAGCGGGTGCGCGAGGAAGTGGGCATCACCATTTCCGCCGGGGTTGCGCCCAACAAGTTCCTGGCCAAGATCGCCAGCGACTGGGAAAAGCCGGACGGGCTGTTTGTGATTCGCCCGGAGGACGTTGACGAGTTCGTGCAGGGATTGCCGGTTGAGAAGCTGTTTGGCGTAGGGCAGGTAACGGCCTCGAAACTGCACGCCCTTGGCGTCAAAACCTGCGGCGACATGCAGGCGCTAGGGGCCGATGTTCTGATTGAGCGGTTTGGCAAACAGGGTTATCGCCTCCATGAGATGGCTCACGGGCGGGATGACCGGGCAGTGGTGGTGTCGCGGATCGCCAAGTCGGTCAGTGTCGAACGGACCTTTTCCCAGGATTTGCCGGACATGGCGGCATGCGAGACCGTCATGGCCTCTCTGGTTGCGGATCTCAACCTTCGTCTGTCGCGCAAGGCCCGTCGAAAACCGATCCACAAGCTCTTTATCAAGATCCGCTACAGCGATTTTTCAACCCATACCCTGGAGCGGGTCCGGGAACAGGTCAAAGAGCCCGCTCTGGAAGATTATCTGCCGCTGCTGGCAGAACTGGTGACCAACCGGGAGCGACCGGTGCGGCTGCTGGGACTGGGCGTACGTTTCCGCAATGAGGATGCGCCTGTTACCCAGTTGCGCCTGTTTGAATAGGGTCAGACATGTCCGGCAAAGAAGATGACGAAATCTGAATGCAGCCAGCTCATGGCCACGTAGCCCATCAGCCCACCTATCAGGGCGCCCGCAGCGACGTCGCTGGGGTAGTGCAGGCCCAGGACCACTCGTGATGCGGCAACACTGAGGGTAAACGGGAGCACGATCAGCGCCAGCGCCGGTTCGGCCGCGGTGAGCATAACCTGAAAGCAGGCGGCGTGAAGTGTGTGGCCGGAGGGAAAACTGTAGCGGTCCAGGGGTGGTGTGCCGCAGTTGATGGCCGGGAAGGATATAAACGGTCGCTCCCGGATAAGCCGGCGCTTGAGCAGCTTGTAGCTGAGGGTGCAGGTGAGCCCCGTCAGCGCCATGAGCAGGGCCAGGCCCGGCCCCGATTGCGGATAGAGAAAGGGAATGGACAGGATGAGGGCGTACCAGAACCAGCCGTCTCCGAGTCGGCTTACCAGTCGGAAATAGCCAAGGGCTGGCCGGAAACGAACAGCGCGGTTAATAGACTGGCAGAAAGCGACTTCCCGCTGGTCTGCCAGTTCAAAGAAGCGAGACGCTTTGCTTGTTGATGCCATGGTATCCGGCCTTTGCGGTTTGGTTGAAAACCAGTTGTTCGAACTGTTCGATCTGCGAATTCCAGCTCTGTTCCAGGGCGTCCAGCCTTGCCTGGGCCCTGATCCGGTTCAGCAAGGTCGGCTGGTCGGCCAGTCGAAGGGCACTGTCGACGTAAGCCTCGTCCTGATCCAGGGGCACTTTCATGCCGTTTTCCTCGTGGCGGATGTGTTCGGCTGCTGCAGCGTCATCAAAGCTGACAACACCCAGGCCGCTGGCCATGGCCTCCAGCACCACGTTGCCGAAGGTATCGGTCTTGCTCGGGAACAGGAACAGATCGCCTGAGGCAAAATGTCGGGCCAGGTCGTCACCACGCCGGGTGCCGCAGAACACGTAGTCCGGGTGGCGTTCAGCCAGTTGACGCCGAATCGGACCGTCGCCAACCAGGATGAATCTGGCCTGGGGATGGAGGCCCCGGATCCGCTCGAAGCAGGCAACCGCCATGCGCAGGTTCTTCTCCGGTGCGAGCCGGCCGACGTAAAGAATGGCTCGGTCTTTGGGCTGAAGACCCCAGGATTCGCGCAGTGCACTGTCCCGCTTGTGGGGAGTGAATCGATGACAGTCCACGCCCCGACTCCAGAGCCCGGTTGCCGGAATACCCATGGCCCGCGTCGTCTGTTGCATTTTTCGGGTTGGTACCAGGGTGATGGCGGTGCGGTTATGAAACCAGCGGCCGTAGAGGCACAGCAACCGTTCCAGTATGCCGACGCCGTAATACCGACTGTAGCTGTGAAAGTTGGTGTGGAAGCCGGAGCTCACCGGAATGCCCATCTGACGTGCCGCTGATGTGGCGGCGACACCCAGTGGACCCTGGGTAGCAACGTAGAGGGCATCGGGCCGGTCGGTGGCCAGGAGCTTTTTCAGGTGGCTGGTCCGGGCCAGGCCAAAGCGCAGGTCCGCGTAGCCGGGTAGAGGTAATCCGGTCACCACATGCTCACGGGTGAACAGGGCCTCGCCAGCACTGGCGAAGTGGCCCTTGCGCTCATGTTGCTGTCGCGGTCGTATAACCGTCACCCGGTGCCCACGCTGCATCAGTCCCTGGCATAGATGCCTGAGCGTGTTTGCCACCCCATTGATTTCCGGCGGAAAAGTCTCCGAAACAATGGTAATGTGCTGTTGGCGCCGGTTGGCCTGCATGGTCTCGGTCACGGTGTTTCCTGTGCTTCCTTTGACATGCACCTACTATGAAAAACTGGCATGACAGTTATGCGACACTCCCGTGACATTCCCTTTACCCGTTAACCGAACCGAATCGGAGACGATATGCAAACGAGAAAGCTTGGCAAGACGGATCTCGACGTTACCCTTATTTGCCTGGGTACCATGACGTGGGGCGAACAGAACACCGAAAAGGAAGCGTTTGAGCAGCTGGATTACGCGGTGAATGAGGGCATCAACTTTATTGATGCCGCCGAGATGTACCCGGTGCCGCCAAGGGCGGAAACCCAGGGGTTGACCGAAACCTACCTGGGGAACTGGCTGGCCAGGAGAGGCAAGCGTGATGACCTGGTGATTGCTTCCAAAGTAGCGGGGCCGGGTAATGGCCTGAAGTACTTGCGAAATGGTCCGCGCCTGACCCGCGATCACATTGTGGAAGCCTGCGACGCCAGTCTGAAACGTCTGCAGACCGATTACATCGACCTTTACCAGGTCCATTGGCCGGACCGCAGCACCAACTTCTTCGGCAAGCTGGGTTATGAGCACAACCCGGAGGAGGCATTTACCCCGATCGAGGAAACACTGGAAGCGCTGGATGAGCTGGTGAGATCCGGTAAAGTCCGGCACATCGGGCTGTCCAATGAAACACCCTGGGGCACTATGGAGTATCTTCGCCTGGCCGGTGAGAAGGGCTGGCCCAGGGTGGCCAGTATCCAGAACCCCTATAACCTTCTTAACCGCTCGTTCGAAGTGGGGATGGCGGAAATTGCCCACCGGGAGGATGCCGGTTTGCTGGCTTATTCGCCGCTGGCGTTCGGGATGCTGTCAGGCAAGTATCTCGGGGGCAAGTGGCCGGAGAAGGCCAGAATGACCCTTTACGAGCGTTTCAGTCGTTACACCAGTGGCCGCGGTATGGATGCTACCCGGGCCTACGTGGAGCTGGCTCAGAAGAACGGGTTATCTCCGGTCCAGATGGCGCTCGCTTACGTCAACAGCCGCGGTTTCGTAACCAGCAATATCATCGGTGCGACGTCCATGGAGCAGTTACGGGAGAACATCGGTTCCGCGCAGGTGACCCTGAGCCCTGAGGTGCTGGAGGCCATTGAGACCCTCCACCAGGAATTTACCTATCCCTGCCCCTGAATCCGCCGGGTTTGGGTTTAAACCTCCGGCCAGCAGGGGCTGGCCGGAGGTTGCCGTTACAGTCTGAAATACTGGGGATCATAAATTGACAAAAATAGGCTGATCCCGTGACAAAAAGTCGGCGTCTTTGTGTGCAGATTCACATCTTTCCGGCCCTTAATCATTAGACTTAAGCCTAAGGTATCCGTAGACTCCCGTGTCGGAAAAAAGGTCTCAGGCAGTGTCATGATTATTCGCATCTTTGTCGCATTACTCGCTCTCAATCTCGTTGCATTCGTCGTTCGCGCCGAAGCATCCGAGCGCGTATTCGAGCAGGTCGAGAGCACCACGACCAGCGAGCAGATCTTTGAGATGCAGGAACGGGTTTCCGGCGATTTCGAAGACGACAGCTCCGAGGCGTTCACCGAAATCGGCTCCCGCCTGCTCAGCCTTTCACTGACCCGGTCTAAGAGCTCTGGCAAGCAGTATGCGTCGGATCCAGCCCAGGCCGACCATGGCATTGCCCTTCTGAACGAGGGTGCCTGCCTGAACCTGAAGTGGAACTTCTGAAACCCGCGTTCCTTTCTTCCACTCCCTTCCATCTCCTGACTTCCTGAAGTCCTTCAAACCACAGAATCATGATCTGGCGCATTGTCTGTGCCCGGTGCTCATGTGATCATCCCCGTTAACATGCGGATTGATCCATAAGGAGCTTGGTAATGGCGGGTGAAAGAGGGCAGTTATCGAACGATGTGAACGCCTGTGTTGATGAGGTGATTCGCCGGGTTGGCAAGGAAATCACACTGGGTTTGCCGCTTGGGCTTGGCAAACCGGTTCGTTTTGTTAATGCGCTGTACCAGCGGGCCAAGGACGATCCGGAAATCCGTCTGCACATTGTTACGGCACTGTCGCTTCTGGCGCCAAAGGGGGGCTCCTCGCTCGAGAAACGCTTCATGGGGCCATTTGTAGAGCGCCTCTATGGGCGAATTCCCGAACTGGCCTATGCCCGGGATGTCTCAGCCAATCGCCTCCCGAAGAATGTCCAGGTCTCGGAGTTCTTCTTCAAGGCCGGCAGTTACCTGAACAATCGTTCCCAGCAGCGGCATTACGTTTGTACCAACTACACCCATGCCGTTCGCGATCTCATGGCCGTGGGGGTCAATGTGGTCGCCCAGATGGTGTCTCCGGGCGACGCCCATGGGCAACCCGGGCAAGTCAGTCTGAGTTGCAATCCCGACCTGACCCTGGACCTGATTCCTCTGTTGAGGGAGCGGGAAGCAGCCGGCACGCCGGTTGCGCTGGTGGCCGAGATGAATCAGAACCTTCCCTGGTTCGGACACCATGCGGCCATTGAGGCAGACCGGTTCGATGTGTTGCTGGATCAGCCCTCCAGTGATTACCCGCTGTTTTCAGCCCCCCAGATGTCGGTCAGCCCGGAAGATCACCTGATCGGGTTTTATGCCAGTACCTTATTGAAGGACGGCGGTACCCTTCAGGTTGGCATCGGCTCACTGGGCGCTGCTCTGGTCCACAGCGCCATACTCCGACACAGCCACAACGATGCCTGGCGGAAGGTGTTCGATCACCTCAAGGTCGAACAAAACTTTCCTGTGGTCAGGGAAGATGGCGGCACAGGCCCCTTCGAGCAGGGCCTGTATGGCTGCAGCGAAATGATGGTTGATGGCTTTCTGTACCTGATGCAGGAGGGCATCCTCACCCGTGAGGTATACGATCACGCCGGTCTTCAAGCGCTGATCAACCGTGGTGATATAAGCGGTGAGATTTCACTCGCTACTCTGGATGTCCTGCGTCGTGAGAAGCTGATCGATAGCCCGCTCCGGGCACGGGATGCCCATTGGCTGGTTCGGCATGGAATCTTCAGGGAGGCTGTGGAATTCAAGGGCGGCCGGCTGCGAGTTGGTGATCAGTCGGTGGATGGCGATCTGGATAATCCGGACGCCCGGCAGGCTATCGAAACCCTGGTTCTCGGGGAGAAGCTGACGGGTGGCATCGCCATGCATGGTGGTTTCTATGTTGGTCCCGAGCAGTTCTATCAGTACCTGAGAGAGCTGACCGAGGAGCAGCGTGCAAAAATCTGCATGACCAGCGTGAATTTCATCAACCACCTGTACGATCACCCGTTTGGAGACCAGAAGCTGAAAGCCGCGCAGCGGGTTCATGGCCGCTTCATCAACTCGGCCATGATGTACACCCTCAACGGTGCCGGGGTATCGGATGGCCTTGACGACGGTCGGGTAGTCAGCGGTGTTGGCGGTCAGTACAACTTTGTTGCCATGGCCCACGAGCTGCCAGGCGCCCGCTCCATACTGTCCCTGCGCAGCACCCGCTCATCCCACGGCAAGGTGCTCTCCAATATTGTCTTCAATTATGGTCATTGCACCATTCCCCGCCACCTGCGGGATATTGTGATCACCGAATACGGCATTGCCGACCTGAGGGGGCAGTCCGACGAGCAGGTCTTCCTCCGGCTGATCCGCATCGCCGACTCGCGGTTCCAGCAGGAACTTCTGAAAAAAGCCCAGAAGGCAGGCAAGGTGGATCCTGCGTTCAAGCTTCCTGCTGACTGGTGCAACAACACCCCGCAAGCAATACGGCGTGCCGTTGCGGCAGCGGGAGATGCCAGCATGTTCCCGCCGTTCCCGTTTGGCAGGGACTTTACCGATGAGGAGCTGACGTTGGGGAAAGCCCTTAAGGGACTGAAGGCCGCAACGGCGACTCGCCGTGGTAAACTGTCGACGCTGTTACAGGCCCTCCGGGCCCGGGATGACGAAGGCCAGTATGGGGCCCTGCTTGAGCGCATGGGTCTGAGCAACCCCTCAGGGTTGCGGGACAAGCTGGATCAGCGACTGGTTATTCATGGCCTGCAGCAGCTCGAATCACCACCGGATACAGGAAACTCGAAAACCTGATGACAGCTTCACAAGCAAGACCCGACGTTTTTACCGTTCACTACGTACTGAAAAACAAGATCGGCGAGCTGGTTGATACTTCCGAAGGCAGTGAGCCCCTGCACTTTGTCTACGGCAGCCCCGAGATTATTGAAGGGATTCAGCAGGCGGTAAAAGACCGCAATGTTGGGGATTGCCTCGAGGTAACGGTGCCGCCGGCCATGGCGTATGGTGAACATAAGCCGGAGCTGGTGCGCAAGGTGCCGCGCTCACTGTTCGAGGGCATCGAGAACCTGCAGATTGGCATGAAGTTCCAGACCAACACCGGCGATGAGGCGCAGATCGTGCAGGTTGTCGGGATCGACGGCAATCTGGTGAAGGTCGATGCTAATCACCCGCTGGCGGGCTTTACCCTGTACTTTGATCTGGAGATCGTTGGCCGCCGTGAAGCGACGGAAGATGAGGTAGCCCAGGGTCGTCCTCTGTTCTGAGGAGGTCTGTTACCGGCTCGTCGTATTCGCCGCTGTATATCTGCGTCAGGCCGTCGAGAACGGTTTCTCGCAGGCGGGCGGCCAACTCACCGGTTGGGGCCTGATCCGACCGGTACACCGGTGCGTGGAAGACAACGTCGACCCGGGCAGATGGCTGCCTGAGTATTCGCAGCAGATGGCTGTGGAACTCATCGTCTCCAATGAAGGGGGCCAGATGGTCGGGTCGCCCGTCTCTGCGATAGGCGATGGTGACGGGCTGGACTGCCGTCTTGCTTTCCGGTGCGGCCTTGAGCAACAGGCCGTGGAACGGTAATACGGTCAGACCTGCGCTGGTAGTTCCTTCCGGGTAGACCAGGACATTCTCTCCGGCCTGCAAATTCTCGATAATCTGGTCCCGAACGCGGCGGGCCTGACCGCCTCCCCGCCGGATGAAAAGCGTGCCGGCCTGTCGTGCCAGCCAGCCGATGACCGGCCACTGGCCAACCTCGGCTTTCGACAGGAACCGGATCGGTGCCAGGCTCCCCAGAATCGGAATATCTGACCAGCTGATGTGGTTGCTGACGAACAGAACGGTATCGTCTGAGGGTGAACCGTGCTGGTGTATATGCAGTCCCAGGCAACGGCAGGCCCACCGGAAACAGAATCTGGCCCAGGGCGTCCGATCGATGGCTTTGCGGGTAACCACTTCAGTGATCCGCAAGCCGGCGGCCAGCATCGTGGTGGCTGCCAGAAAAGCCATAAAGGCAGTGATTCGAACGCAGAGTCTCAGCCAGCTCATTTCCAGACTCCCTATTTCAGGACGCCGTACGCATGAAGTGTCGGCTGTAGCGGCCGGCCAGTTTGCTGACCTCCAGCACGACCAGCAGATCGGCGCAGCGAAAATCCGGATCCCAGCAGGGTTCGCCGCAGACCCGGGCGCCCAGGCGCATGTAGGCACGGATCAGGGCGGGGACGTCCACCGGGCGATCGTTGTCCCGGGTGTGGGTCAGATGCGGCATTGCCCGGAGCGGTTTGACCAGAAAAGCCGGGTCGGCCAGGTACTCGTTTTGGAGATGGCGGGCGATGCGCCAGGCCTTCAGCCCTCCGTCAGACATGCCGATGCTCGCGCAGCCGATCATGTAGTCAACACCGCGTTCAACCAGGTATTCGGCCACTGCCGACCAGAGCAGGCTTATGGTCGCGCCGTTGCGGTAGTCCGGGTGAACGCAGGTGCGACCCAGTTCGGCGATGGTGCCGGGGAGATGTTCCAGGGCACTCAAATCAAATTCGCCTGCCGAGTAAAAGCCGCCAACGGCTTCCGTGTCTGCCTGATGCAGGATTCGCGTGGTCGCTACCAGCTCGCCGGAATCCAGGTCGGTTACGACCAGGTGGTCACACACGGTGTCGAACTCGTCGGCGTCGATGCCTGGCGTCTGTGCGCCCAGGTCGCTGCCATACTCTTCCGAAAACACCCGGTAACGCAGTCGCTGGGCCGCCTCCACCTGTTTGGGGCACCGGGTCATTTCGGTTTTCAGTCGACGGGCGCTGCGGCGGGCTTTTGCGGTTTGTGTGGTCATGGCGTCGTCTCTTTTGTTTCCATTTCCCGACAAGCCTATGAAGCCGGTATGACACATCGGTGACCACGAGGTGACGTGTCTGTGACACCGGGGAATGGATTGACGCTTGCGGGACCCGTGTCACAGGGTGTAACGAAGCAGCGGTTCCATGTATATTTCTGAATAGCATGTATAATTGCTGTTACAGCAGGTTGCCTGTATTGTCAGGTACACAGAATGACCTGAAACCGGAATAACAAAACCAGAGATGGATGGCGTGGAACAGACAAACGAAAGTTGGCGAATTCTGATTGTCGAGGACGACGAGCGGTTGGCAGAGTTAACCCGCGAATACCTTGAAAGCAACGGGTTGACTGTCTCCCTGGAAACCCATGGCGGCCCCGCGGTAGAGCGGATCCGTAACGAGCAACCGGATCTGGTGGTGCTGGATCTGATGTTGCCGGGTGAAGACGGGTTGTCCATTTGCCGTCGGGTGCGTCCCTTCTATTCCGGCCCGATCATCATGCTGACCGCCCGCACCGACGATCTGGACCAGGTTCTCGGTCTGGAAATGGGCGCGGACGACTACATCGGCAAGCCGGTCAAACCCCGGGTATTGCTGGCACGTATACGTGCCATGCTGCGCCGGGTTACCGAGACGGGCCAGGGTGCGGGTGACGAAGCGAGTGGCGAAGAACCGGTGCGTCTCCAGTTCAACGATCTGGTTGTTGACCGCTCCATGCGCGAAGCCTGGCTGAATGATGAAAGCATCGATCTGACCAGTGCCGAATTTGATCTGCTCTGGTTGCTGGCCAGCAACGCCGGCCGCGTTCTCAGCCGGGAAGAAATCTTCACTGCTTTGCGCGGCATTGAGTACGATGGCCAGGACCGTTCCATTGATGTTCGCGTTTCCCGGATTCGCCCCAAAATTGGCGATGACCCCATCCATCCGCGGCGCATCAAGACCGTTCGCAGCAAAGGCTACCTGTTCGTAAAGGAAGCCTGACGATTCAGTCTCTGGAGCCGGTGTGCCATTCGCCAGTACACCGGTGTTCCATGCCAGGGTTGGTATCATGCCCCTGAAGTTCTTCCTCAAGCTCTATGCCCGCCTTGCCGGCCTGACCGCGCTGGTTGTCCTGCTATGTGTCCTGCTGTTCACCGGTATCAATACCGTGCGATCGCAGTTCTGGCACGAACGTTTTCCGGAGCCTCTGATGCGCTGGCTGGCGGCCGCCCCGGCGCCGCTGCAACAATACCACTGGCTGACCTCGACGGTGGATCTCCGCATGGGCGCACCTTCCCGGTTCAATCTGTCTCCGGTGGCCCTGGAGCGACTTGGCTATGGCCAGGTGGTTGGTATCGAGAGTGACGTAGGGTATCGGGTTCTGGTCACCGGGCTTTCCGGGGAGGTTCTCCAGCTCCGTCTGAACGAGCCTTATCGGGATGTGTCAGAAACCATTGGACTGATCTTCCGCTGGCATCTTGATTCAGCCTCGGCCGATGACCGTCTTAATGTTGCGTCGCAGATGGCCCGTTCGCTCAATGTGGAAGTTCACCCCCTGGACGACGCCGGTATGCTTCCGGACTCTGACGTTCTGGACCAGGTTGCAGAGCGGGGCCTTGCCTTTTACACCGACGAATCAGACGGTTGCGGCCGGGTGATTGTTCAGCTTTCCGATGGTGAGCTGTACCGGATCGATATGCCAGCTGCGTTTAATGCCTGGGCCTGGCCGGTGGTTCTTTTGCTGGTGCTGGTGCTGGGTGGGGTGCTGGCGGTTGCCCTGTTCCTCGCACTCCGGGAGGTCGACAGTAATCTCAGAACCGTTGAGTCGGTAGCAGTTCGAATCGCACGCGGTGAAATGGGCGCCCGGGTGCAGGCTGGCGAAGGAAAGCTGGTTACCCGATTGGCCTCGTCTTTCAACGGCATGGCCGAGCACATACAGCGCCTGGTGCAGGTGCAGCGTGAAATGATCCATGCCGTTTCTCACGAACTGCGTACGCCGGTGGCCAGGATCCGCTTTGGTGTCCAGATGATCGAGGACTGCCAGGACCAGGCTGCGCTTCAGAAGCAGCTGGATGGCATTGATGGCGATATCCAGGAGCTGGACGAGCTGATCGACGAAATCCTGACCTATGCGCGGCTGGAGCAGGGTGGCCCGGTATTCTCCCTTCAGGAAAACTCGGTCACCGACATTGTCCGTCAGGTGATTTCTGAACAACAGATGGTTCGACCCGAGTTGAATATTGAAGGTAACATCGATGAGATCTCCGAGCGCTGGGCATTGTCGGATATCGAGCCTCGCTACCTGCACCGGGCGATACAGAATCTGGTGGGCAACGCGGGTCGCTATGCTGCGGGCAAGGTGCTGGTGAGTTGCCACTTTGATGAGGACAACTGCCGCATCGACGTTGAAGACGATGGCCCCGGCATTCCCGAACAAGACTGGGAAAAAGTGTTTACCGCATTTGCCCGTCTCGACGACAGTCGTACCCGAACCTCCGGCGGCTACGGCCTCGGTTTGTCTATTGTCCGCCGGATTCTGTACTGGCACGGCGGCCACGCTTTCGTCAGCAGCAGTGACACGTTAGGTGGCGCAAAATTCAGCCTGGTCTGGCCCCGAAAAAAGCCCGTGGACTCAATTGTGTGAAGCAGGGCTCATCGCCTCACCTGATGTAACAAAGCGACTACACAAGCACTACTGAAGTTTTTGGCCGCCCGGCCAATAATTAACAGCGTAAGGGATGACTTTTGAGGTTGTAGTTCTTACGAACTTTCCTTGTTTCATTCGTCATTTGAGGGCCGGTTTTCCGGCCCTTTTTTTATGCCTTTTCCCAAATTCCGTATCGATCACCCTTTCCCGGCTGCTCTGCTGTTAGAATCTCAGGAAACAACAGGAGGCCAACCATGACCCGTTATCTGCTCGCCATTGACCAGGGGACAACCAGTTCCCGTGCCATTGTTTTCGACCACACGGGAAACAGCGTTGCCACTGACCAGCAGGAATTTCACCAGTATTTCCCGAAAGATGGCTGGGTAGAGCATGATGCCCGGGAAATCTGGGACAGCACTCTGGCGGTGTGTCGTGGCGCTCTAGACAAAGCGGGCATCGAGGCATCCGAGCTGGCGGGCATCGGCATTACCAATCAGCGTGAAACGACGGTGATCTGGGACAGGGCAACCGGCGAGCCGATCTACCACGCCATCGTCTGGCAGGACCGTCGAACGGCGTCCTGGTGTACCAAGCTGAAATCTGACGGCCATGAGGACATGGTTGTGGATCGCACCGGGCTGTTGATTGACCCCTACTTCTCGGCCACCAAGATCGCCTGGATCCTGGATAACGTGGAGGGCGCGCGCAGCCGGGCTGAGTCCGGTGAGCTGGCTTTCGGGACCGTGGACAGCTGGCTGCTCTGGAACCTGACCGACGGCAAATCCCACTGTACCGATGCCACCAATGCGTCGAGAACTGCGCTCTTCAATATTCACAAGCAGGACTGGGACGACGACCTTCTAACCCTGTTCCGTGTGCCCCGGGCCCTGTTGCCCGAGGTCCTGGACAGCGCCGCAGATTATGGCACCGCCGAAACCCGTTGGTTGGGCGGTCCGGTGTTAATTGCCGGGATTGCAGGGGACCAGCACGCCGCTCTGGTGGGGCAGGCGTGCTTTAGCCCGGGCATGGCCAAGAGCACCTACGGCACCGGCTGCTTCCTTATGCTCAATACCGGTGATCAGGCGGTCCGCTCCGAAAACCGGTTGCTGACCACCATGGCCTATCGCCTGGAGGGCAAGCCGTGTTATGCCGTGGAGGGCAGTATTTTTGTCGCCGGTGCGGCCATGCAATGGCTGCGGGACGGGCTCAAGCTGATCGCCCACGCCAATGAATCGTCGGCCCATGCCGAGGCGGTCGGAGTCGACAATCCGGTGTATCTGGTGCCGGCGTTTACCGGTCTGGGGGCACCTCATTGGGACCCTCACGCCCGCGGCGCCATCATGGGCCTGACCCGGGACACGGGAATTGGCGAGATTGTCACCGCCGGTCTGCAGTCGGTGTGTTATCAGACCAAGGATCTGGTGCGTGCGATACAGAACGACGGTGCCCGGCTTGAATCGCTGCGCGTGGACGGGGGGATGGTGGTGAACGACTGGGTCATGCAGTTCCTGGCCGACATACTGAATGTTACCGTTGACCGGCCCCGGGTCACAGAGACAACCGCGCTCGGAGCGGCCTACCTGGCGGGGCTGCAGACCGGTGTTTTCGAAAGTCTTGAGCAAATTTCCGGGCTCTGGGAATGCGAGCGGCAGTTCCATCCGGAAATGCGCCCGGCTCTGCGAGAATCGCTCTACGCTGGCTGGCTGGATGCCGTCGAACGCGTGTGCAACAACTAGGGGGCTGAATCAGGCGGTGCGTTCGAAGGCAATCAGGTGATCCGCCTCGACCCGCACTGGAACATGCTCACCCAGATTGAAATCCAGATGGCTACGGAACAGGGCTTCGAACTCTGTGTCCTCGGAACACCGGAAACGGTAAAGGGTTGAAGTGCCGGCAAAGGTTTTCTCAACAACCTTCGGCTGCAGACCCGAATCGGGGTCATGAACGATGTCATCAGGGCGGATCAGGATGTCCACCAGGGTGCCCGGCTCCCATCTGTAAGCCCGGTTGCCATGGATCACTCCCAGTTCGGATTCGATCGTGTCGGGCCCAAGGGCCGTGCCGGGAATAAACCCACCCTGGCCCACGAAGCTGGCAACGAATCGATTCGCCGGTTCATGGTAAAGGTTGTAGGGCACGTCCCACTGCTGGATCCTGCCGTCACGCAACACCGCGACCTGGTCGCACATGGCGAAGGCTTCCTGCTGGTCGTGGGTGACCAGAATAGCGCTGATGCCCAGGGTCTTCAGGATGTCGCGAACATCCAGGCTCAGCCGTCGGCGAAGGTCCGCATCCAGATTGGAAAACGGCTCATCCAGCAGGATCAGGGTCGGCTCGGGTGCCAGGGCGCGGGCCAGCGCAACCCGCTGCTGCTGTCCGCCAGACAGTTCATGAGGGTAGTTGTCGGCCAGGTCCTGCAGGTGCACGACATTCAGCAGTTCCATGACTTTCTGCCGCTTTTCCGCCTTGTTCAGATTGCGCAGGCCAAATCCGACGTTGTCGGCGATGGTCAGATGCGGAAACAGGGCGTAATCCTGAAATACCATGCCGATCCGCCGTTTTTCCGGGGGCAGGGTGCGTCCCGGCAAGCTGATGGCCTGGGACTGCAGGCAGATTTCACCACCGCTCAGTGGCAGAAAGCCCGCGAGGGCACGCAGTATGGTGCTCTTGCCGCAACCGCTGGGGCCGAGAAGGCAACCGATGTCGCCATGACTCAGGGCAAAACTGACATCCTTGACCACGGAATCTCCGCCATAGCCACAGGACAGGTTGTTGACCTCAAGCAGCCAGTCTGCCGGAGATTTCGCGGTTGTGCTCATGAAGTCAGTCCAGGCGATTCAGGATGAGAAATTCCAGCAGGGCCTTTTGTGCATGCAGGCGGTTTTCTGCTTCATCCCAGACCACGGAGGCAGGATGCTCCATCATGTCTGCCGAGATTTCCTCGCCCCGGTGAGCCGGGAGGCAATGCATGAAGAGTGCATCCTTATCGGCTACAGCGAGCAGCTCCGGATTGATCTGATACCCGCTGAATGCTTTTTCACGGGCCTTCTGTTCGTCTTCCTGGCCCATGGAGGCCCAGACATCCGTTACCAGAAGTTGGGCGTTGCGGGCCGCTTCTGCCGGGTCCCGCACCACGTTGATCCGGTCTTCGTGGCCTTTGAGCAGTGACTCGGCCGGTTCGTAGCCTTCGGGGCAGGCAATGTTCAGGTTGAAATCAAACTGGGCGGCGGCGTTGATGTACGAGTGGCACATGTTGTTTCCGTCGCCGATCCAGGCCACGGTGGCACCACGAATGCTGCCACGGTGCTCGCGGTATGTCTGCATGTCGGCAAGCAGCTGGCAGGGATGAAAGTCATCGGTCAGGGCGTTGATCACTGGCACCCTGGATGCAGCGGCAAAGCGCTCCACGGTCTCGTGGGCAAAGGTGCGGATCATCACCGCGTCGACCATGCTGGAGATGACAATGGCCGAGTCTTCAATGGGTTCGCCGCGGCCAAGCTGGGTATCCCGGGGTGACAGGAACAATGCTGAGCCGCCGAGCTGGGCCATGCCGGCTTCAAAAGAAACCCTGGTTCGCGTGGACGATTTCTCGAAAATCATGGCAAGGACACGATTTTTCAGGGAGTCCCGGACCTTGCCTTGACGCCATTCGTTGCGCAATGCCGATGCATGATCAACCAGGCTTTCCAGCTCGGTGGTTGTCATATCATTCAATGTCAGAAAATGTCTTGCCGCCATGCATTGGCCCTTATCTCAACGAACCCGCCGCTGGCGGGGTTGCCTGAACGTTGGCTGAAAAAAATGGGGCACCAAGTCTAGCCCTTCGGAGCAGGTATGACAACGCTGTATCGGGGCCTGGAACCGCGGGCATTGCGCCAGGTCAAATCAAGGTGTTTGGTGAGGGGTTCGGCACCCGTGTACAATATCCGTAAGAAAATTGCCGTGTGGCAAGACTGTTCCAACAGAGGTGAATGTTCATGGACATCAATGAAACCATTAAGAGCCAGCTCGAAGAGAATCCGATCATTCTGTACATGAAGGGCAGCCCCCAGGCGCCCCAGTGTGGCTTCTCTGCGAAGACCGTGCAGGCTGTGATGGCTTGCGGCGAGCGCTTTGCCTTCGTGAATATCCTGGATAATCAGGAGCTTCGTGAGGGCCTGAAAGTGTACTCCAGCTGGCCGACCTTCCCGCAGCTCTACATCAACGGTGAGTTGGTTGGCGGTTGTGACATCGTTCTGGAAATGTCCGAGAGCGGTGAGCTGACCAAGCTCGTAAAAGAGGCCGCGAAGCAGGCAGAAGCCTGATATCGCTGCCGGTCAGAGCCGTTTCGGGGTGAACAGCAGTTCGACCTCGAAACGGTTCCGGCTC
>CAZFQI010000009.1:36479-56438 GCA_964520755.1 uncultured Marinobacter sp.
GTTGCAGTTCCACTTCCATGGCCACTGTTTCGGTCAAGTTCCTCATTGCCGGTACTCTCAGTTCCTCCAGCTGCCGGGCCAGGTGGGTGGCCAGCTTGACCACGTAAGGGTCCAGCTCAGCCGGTGACTCCGTTATTCGGGTAACGCGTTCCTCCCGGGTTTCCGAAGACTGTTCTTGTTCCGCTCCAGCAGAGGCGCTGGTGCTTGACTGTGCAGCTTCGCTTTTCGGGGTACTGGTATCGGATTGCTCACTCGGCGTCACGGTTTCCGGTTGACGGGTGGTGACAGTCTCGGGTTCCGGTGGGGATTCGGGGCGAGGAGCATCGATCTCAAAAGGCGGAATTCGGGGTGCGTCCTGATTCGGGCTGGGGATTTCAGATAGGTTGGCGACGGTTTTGCGCCCGCCCGGGGGCACCAGCTCAAAACGGACGCTCTCTCTGTGCGTGGCCGTCTGTTCTTCCATGGGAGTGGAGATGCCTGAGAGCAGCAGCGTGTGAAGGAATAGTGCCAGAGATGCTGCAAGCCCCAGCCGGTACGCAGCCGGCAGGGCATTGGGGCTGCTTTTTCCGGGCATTGGCGTCAGGCGGTCTTGCTCCGCAGGGTGCCGACGACCGCATCCAGGGCCCGATCAATCAGTGCGCCCTGCTCAAGCAGGGTCAACCGGCCGCGCCGCATTTCGTGAGCCAGTTCAATCCGGGTTTTCTCAATAACCTTCAGCCCCATCCGGTTTACAAAGACAAAGCAGTCTGCTTCCTCGATGATGGCGGATAGCTTGCACCGGAAACTGGCGCCATTGACGAGACGGAACTCTACCCAGTTGCCAATTTCGATACTGTCAATCTGGGCCACGTACTCGGAGATCGCAGCCTCTTCCAGCTCCTGCTGGCGTTCAACGGCCGTCTGGTGAACAGTGGCAATGTCCTCTTCTTCGGGCTCCTCGGGTGAATCCTGAAGTGCTTCAATGGCAGCATTGGTGCGGAATGCCTCCGCCAGTTGGTGCTTGAGCTGGCCCATCATTTCATCCAGTCTGGATGAGTTATAGGACACCTCTTCCAGTCCTGATCGCAGTGACTTGAGCAGGCCTGGCACCACGCGTACCCACTGGTCTCTCTCGTCGTCTTCCTGGTGAGGGTGAAGGCACCAGATAAGATCGTCGACAACCTTGACGGTCGCGTTCCAACGGTGCTCTACATCGTCCCGCAGATAAGCAAGAAACATCACGCGACTCCAGCCGTTCATCAGGATGTCGTGGATGGATTCCGGCAGTTTATAACGGGAAACTTTCTGCTTCAGAAGGTTGTCGACGGTTTGCTGGGCTGTCTGGGATTTTATTCGACCCCGCTCCGATTCCCGGGTTCTCTGCTCCACCAGAGACGCCTTGCGGTTCTCCCGTTCAAGGAATTGTTCGAATTCCTGGTTCAGGGTTTCAAACAGCGCAACGTCGCCGTCAAATTCATTCAGAATCCTTTGCACAATGTTGTGGATCTGTCCGTAGAGTTTGTCCTTGGTTTTCTCATCGCTGCTGCTCCAGCCGATGCCTGCCCTTGCCAGGGAGTTCAGAAGGCGTCTGGCCGGATGCGTAGCCTGGCTGAAGAAACTCTTGTCCCGGATGACCACTTTCAGGATTGGAATCTGCAGACGGCTGATCAGGACCTGAACCGGAGCGGACAGGTTGTAATCGTCGAGTATGAACTCGAACAGCATGGAAACCAGGTTGATCAGGTCTTCGTCAACCTCATTCAGCGCCGGCTTTCGGCCGTCTGCGGTATCGGCTTGGGACAGAACCTGCTGCACCAGCTGGCGAAGATCGATACTGACGGGTTCGCCATCGCTCAGGTTGTGCTGATCCTGCCTGGCTCCCGACAGTGGTAATGAATTGAGAAGGCTTGCCAGCTCTGAGTCACCCACTACCCGAACATTGGGGTCAGAGGCTCGGGGAGGCATGCCTGCATTGGCGCGCTGAAGCGCCAGCATCTGTCTGATCTGTTCGAAGACAGCACTGCTGCTGCCTGTTTCACCCGGGCGCTCCGTTGCCGTGGCATCTGAGGCTTTGGCTTCCCCTTTTTCGTCACCTGCAGACTGAGACTTGGAGGCGTCGTGCTGCTGCCCGGCTTTGCCGTGATACCTGAAGTTAGGAATGATGCCGGCCTGGATCAGTATGCGGTTGGCTTCGTCCAGCAGCATGCCCAGGTTGGAGACAACATAGCGGTCGAACTGTTTGAGCAGAATCAGGCGCTCCCGAATCTGGATTTCCAGCGCCTGTATGGCTTCAGTAAAAGCGCTGCAAAGGTGTTCCGGCGCCATAGGATTCACCGGTGACTCGTCCGTGGCCTCCGGATACACCTGGCTGAAGCGGGTCTGGAGCTGAAGCAGCGGGCCCTGAAAGTGTGCTTTCGCCTTGGTGATCATGGCGTTGAGCGCAACCTGTTCTTCAAGGTCGTCATTGCCGACCAGGGCAAGGGTATCGGCGCTGGCCTGCTTGCTCAGGTTTTCTTCCTGGAGCGGGCCTGTATGAGGGGGGTTGGCGAAGTATTGTGCAACGGTGTTCTGAAAATGCCGCTCTACACCCTTCCGTTTGATGCGTATTTCACGCATCGCTTCGAAATACCGGTTTTGCTCATTGTTGCTGCGGGCATTGTTGGCCAGCTCAAACAGTGAATCATCGACGGCGTCGAAGGCGCCCTGCAGCAAATCACCGAGTCCGGCGACAACGGTGTCCCGGATGCGGGTGACCTCCGCAGGAACCGGTCTGTTACTTCCGGCTTCCCTGTGTTCGCGGAGGTAATGTATGCCGGACTGCTTGTTCATGGCAGACTCCTGTTTACGCCTCAACCGGATACATGACCGAGCTGGTAATCCTTGAATTCTCGTTATTGGTTAAATTTACCGCATTTTGCTTAAAGTTAACATGACCAAACGCTAACGTGGGAGCGAATTCAAAAAAACACAGGGTGCCTGAGAGGCACCCTTATACATATCACTGACTTACTGGAGACTCAGCGTTCAGCTCACATAGACCGGGCCAATACCCATGCTCCATATAACGACGCTGATAGCCAGCAGTGCGACAAACATAACCAGGCCCACCGTGAGGACTGCCGACGCAAACATGAAGCCTCGATCTTCCGGTATTTTCATCAGGATGGGCAGGCCTTCGTACAGCAGGTAGACGGCATAGGCAACGGCCACCAGGCCTGCCAGCATGTTCACCCAGATGTTCGGGTAGGCCGCGATAACCCCGATGAGGAAAACGGGGGTTGCGGTGTAGGCGGCCAGGGCTACGCCTCTGGGAGTGCGCTCAACCGCGTCATAAGTGGCGGCAAAGAAATCGATGAACTTGCCCAGCACAAAGATCCCGGCAAGCATTGCCCCATAAAAGAGCACCGATAGTTGCAGCGCGCTCGTGATCGAAAGTTTTGTGATCTGGCCATCACCAATCTGCCAGCCCACCTGGGTTGTTCCGAAGAACCCGGCGACAGCAGGGATCAGTGCCAGCAACAGAATGTGGCCGGCGTAAAGCCTTGTGACGGACTCGGATTCGTTGCGAATCGCCTCCCATTCCTGGTCGGGATGGGCAAGCAGGCCAAACGTATGTGTCAGACTCATGGACGTATTCCTTGTGATTGTTTTTGTAACGCACGCCCTTTCAGTGTTGGTGGGAGATCAGCGGGGGTCAAGCCGGCGACTAAATCTTGATCTTTCAAAAACGAAAGGCGCTATAACGTAATGGTCTATAGCGCCCGCAGGAGGGAGGCTTCAGGGACTCTATGGTTTAAGGGACAGTGACCGTTTCTTGCGCTTTTTGGGGTGTACAATGGCTGCTTTCACGACGTTGTCCTTGATTTGCAGCACTTCTACCCGATGACCGTCCACTTTCAGGCAGACGTTGGTGTCGGGAATGTTCTCCAGGGTTTCAGTAATCAGGCCATTGAGGGTTTTCGGCCCGTCGGTGGGGAGCTTCCAGCCCAGGGTCTTGTTGATGGTTCGAACGGCAGAGGTGCCGTCGATAATAAAGGTGCCATTATCCTGGGGAATAATGTCGGGGCTGGTGGCGGCGTAATCCGTCGTAAAATCCCCGACGATTTCTTCAAGTATGTCTTCGAGTGTCGCAAGACCCAGGACGTCACCATACTCATCCACAACCACACCAAACCTGCGGCGACCCTTCTGGAAATTGATGAGCTGGGTGTTCAGAGGGGTGCTTTCCGGAACGAAATAGGGTTCCTGGCAAAGCTGCATGATCATGGCCTTGTTAATCTCCTCCTGCTGAAGCAGCTTCGAAGCACTGCGCAGGTGGAGTATGCCCTGGATGTTGTTGATGTCGCCTTTGTAAACCGGAAGTCGTGTGTGCTGGCTGCTGCGCAATTGACGCAGGATTGTGTCAGTGTCGTCCTCCAGATCGATCCCTACGACCTCGTTGCGGGGCACCATGATGTCATTCACGGTTACTTTTTCGAGATCGAGGATGCTGACCAGCATGTCCTTGTGCTTGGCTGGAATCAGGGCTCCGGCCTCGTTCACCAGTGTTCGGAGTTCTTCACGACTCAGGTGGTCGTTTGCAGCATCCGCGGCAGAAACGCCCAGCAGCTTGAGAATGCCTCCGGTAAACAGGTTTACGGCCCAGACAATCGGGTAGAGGATTTTCAGCAGTGGACCAAGGATGTAGCTGGCGGGAAATGCGATTTTCTCGGGAAACAGTGCCGCCAGCGTTTTCGGGGTGACTTCTGCAAAGACCAGGATAACTATGGTTAACCCCACAGTTGCGATCGCGATTCCCGCATCGCCCCAAATTTCCATCGCGATCACTGTTGCAATAGCTGAGGCAAAAATATTCACGAAGTTGTTGCCGATCAGGATTACGCCGATCAACTGGTCGGTGCGTTGCAGCAAGCCCTGGGCGCGCTTGGCACCTTTATGGCCGGTCTTGGCCATATGTTTGAGACGATACCGATTAAGAGACATCATTCCGGTTTCGGAACTGGAGAAGAATCCGGAAAGCAGAATCAGCGCTACGAGGAGCATGAACAGCGCCGTAAGCGATGTTTCGGGTTCGTTCAAAAGAGGTGTCCTTATATTGCTGACAAGTAGCGAAAATAGGGTTTTGGCGAGTGTTGTGTCAAGAGAATACCGGGAGTTCCCGGGATTAGCCGCCGCGCTGGAAGACCAGCTCCAGCACAAACTTGCTGCCGTAGAATGCCAGCATCAGAAGTGCGCAGCCGGCCAGGGTCCATCGGCTAGCGGTAATCCCGCGCCAGCCTTTGGTGTACCGGCCTATCAGGAGCGCCACGAAAACCAGCAGGGACAGGATGGAGAACAGGGTCTTGTGAGCGAGATTCTGGGCAAAAAGGTCTTCTATAAAGAGGGCACCGGTCACGATTGCCAGAATCAGCATCACGACGCCGGCCCAGACCATTTCAAACAGTAACGATTCCATGGTCTGCAATGGCGGGAGGTTGCGAACCAGCAGGCTGTTGTAGTTGTGCTTCAGTTGGCGATTCTGGAAGTAAAGAAGAACCGCCTGGATGGCCGCCAGGGTGAAGAGGCTGTAGGCTGTCACTGAAAGTGCTATGTGGGAGAGCATGCCGTAGCTTTGCTCAGACACCAGTCTTGAAGGGCCGTGTGTAACAAGAGCAAGGATGATGGTGAGGCCTGCCAGGGGATAGACGCCCAGGAACAGGCTTTGTACTGGTTTTTTTAGGTTGAGGCCCAGCAACAGAAACACGATCAGCCAGGAAATCAGAACCGAGCTTTTGAAAAAGCTGAAATCGAAACCGCCGTCATGGTGGACCGTCTGGCCAATAAGAAGTCCGTGGCTGGTCAGGGCAAGAACGCCAATCAGGGTGGTAATGGCAATATTGCTCTGAACCCGGCCCCTGAAATGCAGGGCCTGCAGCGCGGTACCGACGCTGTAAAGAAAAAGAGAGGTGACCGCGAGAATCAGCGTTCCCATGACTTCCTTATTAACCACTGTTCTGACTGGGGATCGGCGCTGGTTTCGGCCGATTTGACCGGGCTGGTCGTTTCAGGGCGATAGTCTGGTTATAATGTCGCGATTATGCAACTGGAATCAAGGAGTCGTCGCAGGCTCTGTCGATTCACGCACTCAATTTATCCGGGGTACGGAAGAGCAACATGTTTGAGAACCTCCAAGACCGACTTTCCGGCAGTCTGCGCAAGATTTCCGGCCAGGCGCGCCTCACTGATGACAATATAAAGGACACTCTCCGGGAAGTGCGGATGGCGCTGCTGGAGGCGGATGTCGCCCTGCCGGTAGTGAAGGACTTTGTTGAGGGCGTCCGTAAGCGAGCCATTGGCCAGGAGGTGCAGCGCAGCCTGACACCGGGCCAGGTCTTCGTAAAAGTTGTCCAGCAGGAGCTGGAGCGGGTCATGGGTGAGGGTAATGAGTCCCTCAACCTGAATGTCCAGCCGCCGGCGGTGGTCATGATGGCCGGTCTCCAGGGTGCAGGTAAGACAACGACTGTCGCCAAGCTCTCGCGCTTCCTCAAGGAGCGGCAGAAGAAGTCCGTGCTGGTGGTCAGCGCCGACGTCTATCGTCCTGCCGCGATTCGCCAGTTGGAGACCCTTGCTGGCGAGGTAGGTGTCGAGTTCTTCCCGAGCAGCGCCGATCAGGATCCCGTGGCTATCGCCGAGGGAGCGATAGCGGCAGCCAGGAAGAAGCACATTGATGTGGTGATTCTTGATACCGCCGGTCGACTCCATGTCGATGAACAGATGATGGGCGAGATCGGCAGGCTGCATAAGGCAGTCAATCCGGTCGAGACCCTGTTCGTGGTCGACGCCATGACCGGTCAGGATGCGGCCAACACCGCCAAAGCGTTTAACGATGCCCTGCCGCTGACCGGCGTGGTACTGACCAAAACGGATGGCGATGCCCGTGGCGGTGCCGCCCTGTCTGTTCGCCATATTACCGGCAAGCCGATCAAGTTCCTGGGTGTGGGTGAAAAGTCCGATGCCCTTGAACCCTTCTATCCGGACCGGGTCGCGTCCCGGATCCTTGGCATGGGGGACGTGCTCTCGCTGATCGAAGAGGCGGAGCGCAAGCTGGACCAGAAAAAGGCCCAGAAGCTCACCAAGAAAATCAAGAAGGGCAAGAGCTTTGACCTGGAGGATTTTCGCGATCAGCTTCAGCAGATGAAGAGCATGGGTGGCATCGGTGGCCTGCTCGACAAGCTACCGGGCATGGGTCAGATGGCCCAGGTGGCCCAGCAGCAGGTTAATGACAAGTCCATGGGGCAGATGGAAGCCATCATCTGCTCGATGACCCCGAAGGAGCGTCGTTACCCGGATGTGATCAACAACTCCCGCAAGCGTCGCATCGCTACCGGGTCTGGAACCCAGATCCAGGATGTGAATCGTCTGCTGAAACAGCACAAGCAGATGCAGAAGATGATGAAAAAGTTTGGCAAGAAAGGCGGTATGGCGAATATGATGCGCGGCATGGGTGGCATGATGCCCCCGGGCGGCGGTGGAGGGGGCGGAATGCCTCCGTTTGGCCGTATGTAAAAAGCCTTACATGGAAAACGGGGAAACAACTGGTTTTGCTGTTTTCTTTGGCGCTTTTTTAGCATAGAATAGCGCCCCTTTCGAGTATGGGTCTTCGCGTCAGCTGGTGTTCAGCAGGCGTGAATCGTACAAAGTTCGTTCAACAGAACAGGATATTGGTTAAATGGTAATTATCCGTTTGGCTCGTGGTGGCTCCAAGAAGCGCCCGTTCTACCATCTGACAGTCACCGACAGCCGCAAATCTCGCGACGGTCGTTTCATTGAGCGTGTAGGTTTCTTCAACCCGGTTGCCCGTGGTCAGGAAGAGAGTCTTCGCGTTGATCGTGATCGTGTCGACTTCTGGCTCGGTCAAGGCGCGCAGACCAGCGAGCGCGTTGCACAGCTGCTGAAGGCTGCTGGGTAAGACAGAACTGACACCGGGGTTTATGGCATGACACAGAATTCGCAGGAAACTGTGATCGGCCGGATTACCTCGGTGTTTGGGGTCAAGGGGTGGCTCAAGGTCTTCTCCTACACCGATCCCAAGGATGGAATACTGAACTATCCCGATTGGACGCTTGATCTGGATGGTAAACGTATTCCGGCCAAGCTTGAGGAAGGTCGCCGCCAGGGGCAGGGGATCGTCGTCAGGCTGAAAGGTATTAATGACCGTGATCTGGCCCGCACATACTGCGGTGCCGAAGTCAGGGTCTCGACAGCTGAGTTGCCGGAGCTCCCTGACGGGGAGTTTTACTGGTTTCAGCTGGAAGGTCTTGATGTGTATACGGTCGATGATGAGTGCCTTGGCAAAGTGCACCATCTTATGGAAACCGGATCCAACGATGTTCTGGTGGTACAGGCCACGGCAGGTTCCATCGATCAACGTGAGCGTCTGATTCCTTATCTGCCTGGCGAAGTAGTCCAGAATACTGATCTGGATTCAAAACGCATGGTGGTGGACTGGGATCCGGAGTTCTGACGGGTGTGGATTGGCGCAGTCAGTCTGTTCCCGGATATGTTCAGTGCGGTAACGGATTACGGGATTACGGGAAGGGCAGTCCGGGATGGTCTTTTGACTTTCCGGAGCTGGAATCCCCGTGAGTTTACCCACGACCGGCATCGCACGGTAGACGACCGGCCCTATGGCGGTGGCCCGGGTATGCTGATGAAAATTCAGCCTCTCCGGGACGCAATCCATGCGGCAAGGGAAGCAGCACCCGGAAGCCCTTGTGTGGTTTATCTCTCGCCCCAGGGTGAGACTCTGAATCAGTCTGTCGTCGAGTCGCTTGCTGCAGAGCAGCACTTGATTCTGGTGGCGGGCCGGTACGAGGGTGTTGATGAGCGCCTGATAGCGACGGAAGTCGATCGGGAAGTGTCACTGGGTGATTTTGTGCTTTCCGGTGGCGAATTGGCAGCGATGGCTGTTATCGATGCGGTTACACGCCTCATCCCCGGAGCGCTGGGTCATGCGCAGTCGGCAGAGCAGGATTCTTTCGCCGACGGTTTGCTGGATTGTCCGCACTACACCCGGCCCGAAGTTTACGAAGGTCAGGCGGTGCCGGATGTTTTATTGGGCGGTCACCATGATCAGATCCGGCGTTGGCGGCTGAAACAGTCGCTGAGGCGAACCCGGGAGCGACGCCCCGACCTGCTGGAAAAGCGGGTGTTTACGGACGAAGAGCGTGAGCTGCTGGAAGAGATTTTGAACGAACCGGGTGCCTCTGAATGATCAGGGCATTAACAGATTGGGTATCAGGAGCATTACGATGAGCGGCAAGAACAACATCATCAGTCAACTTGAAGCAGAACAGATGACCAAGGAAATCCCTGCGTTTGCGCCGGGCGACACCGTGGTCGTTCAGGTTCGCGTAACCGAGGGTAACCGTGAGCGTCTGCAGGCGTTCGAGGGTGTCGTCATCGGCAAGCGTAACCGTGGCATGAATTCCTCTTTCACCGTACGTAAGATCTCTTACGGTGTTGGTGTTGAGCGTACCTTCCAGAGCTTCTCCAAGCTGATCGACAGCATCAGCGTGAAGCGTCGTGGCGATGTTCGCCAGGCCAAGCTCTACTACCTGCGCGACCTGTCTGGTAAGGCGGCTCGTATCAAGGAAAAGCTGGGCTGATCAGCAGAGCGCTGAACAGCAGGCAGAAAAAGGCAGCCCCGGGCTGCCTTTTTTGTGTCTGACGTTCCGGTATGCTTGTCGTAGGACGTTCGAAGTCTGGGAACTTGCCATGAAAGCGGAAGATGAATCAGTCATTGTGCGGTTCGTTGATGCCATCTGGCTGGAAGACGGGCTCGGCGAAAAGACAAGGCAGGCCTACCGCAGTGATTTGTCGCGATTGGCGGAATGGCTGGAAAGTCAGCCTGGCAAGCCTGCGCTGACTGATGTTCGCCGAACCGACCTTCTGGCCTGGATGTCGCGGGGGTTGGCCGAAGGGGTCAAAAGCTCCACGGCGGCCCGGCGCCTGTCAGGACTTCGGCGTTTTTACCGCTTTCTGCTGCGCGAAGGGCTGATCGCTGAAGACCCGACCCTGAGGATCGACAGCCCGAGGTTGCCCAGGCGTCTTCCGGATTCTCTGACCGAGGAAGAGGTGGATGCGCTGCTTTGCGAGCCGGACCCGAGTGTTCCCATCGAGCTCCGGGACAAGGCCATGCTCGAGATACTCTATGGTTGTGGCCTGAGGGTCTCCGAGCTGACAGAGCTGCGGGTTGATCAGGTAAATCTGCGCCAGGGCGTGGTTCGGATCACTGGCAAGGGTGACAAGGAACGGCTTGTGCCTCTGGGGGAGGAGGCGGTGGACTGGCTGCTGAAGTATATGAAGGAGGGCCGGCCGGAGCTTCTGAAAGGCCGCTCCTGCGATGCGCTGTTCCCGGGTAATCGGGCGGCGGCGATGACCCGTCAGACATTCTGGCATCGCATCAAGCATTACGCCGTGCGAGTCGGTATTCGCAAGCACCTGTCTCCCCATACCCTCAGGCACGCGTTTGCCACGCATCTTCTGAACCATGGTGCGGACCTTCGTGTTGTGCAGATGCTGTTGGGTCACTCGGACCTTTCAACGACCCAGATATACACTCATGTGGCTCGTCAGCGGCTCCAGTCGCTGCATCAGGCTCACCATCCCAGAGGCTGATTGGCAGGATGTTTGCGCTGGCGTAGGTGAACTTTCTTTTTGTGTAATTGTCGCATTGAATTGATTCCCGGCCTGTGCCAATACTGCCCGGGTTATTTAACTGCTCTCTGAAAAAGGTTGTTTGTCAGAATGAATATTAAACATGCGGTTGTGGCGCTTGCCTTCGTATTCGGCTCATTCGTCATGGCGAATGTCAGTGCCGGGGAAGTCGAAGATCGGATTTCCGAGCGTCTGACCCAGGCCGTTCCGGGCCTTCAGGTGGTGTCGGTAAAGGAGTCTGAGGCAAAGGGGCTCTATGAAGTCCAGAGCAATAATGGCGACACGATTTACACGACCGCGGATGGCCAGTATCTGATGACAGGTGATCTTCTGAAGATTACCGACCAGGGCATTGCCAATGTGACTGAAGCCGCCCGCGCGGATTCTCGTCGACAGACGATGGCAGACTTTGGGGATGAAGGGGTGATTAGCTTCCCGGCCAAAAACGAGAAGGCGGTGGTGGATGTGTTTACCGACATTGATTGCCCCTATTGCCGGAAGCTGCACGATGAAGTGCCGCAACTTAACGACTACGGCATTACCGTCAATTACTATGCATTCCCGCGGTCCGGGCCCAATACGGCTTCCTTCAGAAAATACGAGTCGGTCTGGTGTGCTGACGATCAACAGGCGGCCATGGACGCAGCCAAGGCCGGCCGGAAAGTGGCCGATGCAAGCTGTGAGAACCCGGTGCGTGAGCAGTTTGAGCTGGGTAGTCGTGTTGGCGTAACCGGCACACCTGCCATTGTTCTGGAGGACGGCAACATGGTTCGTGGCTATGTTCCCGCGCAGCGTCTGGCCGAGGGGCTTGGGCTACTCTGAGAGCCTCCCGGACCAGTCGTCCGGGCTGCATTACACCTTAATATCGATGGATCCGATTCAGGGCTTATTCAGTGAGGCCTGAATCGGTATACTATGCCCGCCTAACACAATTCATCAGCACCCCTTCGGGATCAGAGGTGAGAGTTTGAAAGACGTCAGTGTCGGAATCTGCGGATTGGGAACCGTCGGCGGCGGTACCTTTAATGTCTTGACCCGCAACGCCAGGCTGATTGCCGGCCGGGCCGGATGCAATATCCGGATTACCCGGATTGCCAGTCGACGGGCTCGCGAGGACATGGACCTTGGAGATGTGCCCTTCAGCACCGACATTTATGACGTGGTGAATGATCCCGCCGTCGATATCGTGGTGGAGCTCATCGGTGGCTATGACGCCGCGCGGGAGTTGGTGCTGGCGGCTATCCGTAACGGCAAGCATGTGGTTACCGCCAACAAGGCCCTGATCGCTGTCCACGGTAACGAAATTTTCGAAGCGGCTGAGAAAGCCGGCGTTGTAGTGGCCTACGAGGCGGGTGTTGCCGGTGGTATTCCGGTCATCAAAGCCGTACGTGAAGGTATGGCGGCAAACCGCATTGACTGGATTGCCGGCATTATCAACGGCACCGGGAACTACATCCTGACCGAGATGCGTGCCGGTCGGGAATTTTCCGAAGTTCTCAAGGAAGCCCAGGATCTTGGCTACGCCGAAGCAGATCCGACCTTCGATGTGGAAGGCATTGACGCCGCCCACAAACTGACCATTCTGGCGTCTGCCGGATTCGGCGTGCCCCTGCAATTCGAAAAGGGCTTCACTGAAGGCATCTCAAAGATCACCCCTTACGATATTGCTCATGCCGAACTGCTGGGCTACCGGATCAAACACCTTGGCATTGCCCGTCGTCGGGATGATGGCATTGAACTCCGCGTTCACCCGACCCTGGTGCCCCAGAGCCATTTGATTGCCCAGGTTGATGGCGTCCTCAATGCGGTTCTGGTGGATGGCGATGCCGTAGGTCAGACCATGTATTACGGCCCTGGTGCAGGTGATGAGGCAACAGCATCGGCTGTCATCGCGGATATCGTGGATGTGGCCCGGGCCGTGGCGACAGAAAGCAACTTGCGTGTGCCCTACCTTGGCTTCTCACCGGATGCCATGGAAGATCTCGATGTGCTGTCCATGGAAGACATCCAGTCCGCTTACTACCTGCGCATTACCGCCCTGGATCGTCCGGGTGTGCTGGCCAAGATTGCCTCCATTCTGAGCGAGCATGGCATCAATATCGAGTCGATCATGCAGAAGGAGTCTGAGCTGAAGGACGGTCGTATTCCGGTGATCATCCTGACCCACACCGTTCAGGAACGGCAGATCAACCGTGCGATTGAAGAGCTGGAGGCCCTGTCCGATACCGATGGCCAGGTTGTCCGCATCCGCGCTGAAAACTTCAACTGACAGGTACGAACGTGAGATACATCAGTACGCGGGGTGAAGCGCCCGCACTGGGGTTTGAGGATGTTTTGCTGACCGGACTGGCGACAGACGGCGGCCTCTACGTTCCCGAATCCCTACCTCATTTCAGTCTGGAAGAAATCCGGAGCTGGCGCGGACTTTCCTACAGCGAGCTGGCTTTCAACGTCATGCACCCGTTCGTGGATGATGCTGTGCCTGCGGATGATTTCCGCAAGATGCTGGACGAGACCTACTCGGTCTTCGCCCACCAGGCCGTGGCTCCGCTGGTTCAGCTGGATACCAACGAATGGGTGATGGAGCTGTTTCGCGGCCCGACCCTGGCGTTCAAGGACTTCGCCCTGCAGCTGTTGGGCCGCCTTCTGGATTATGTCCTGGAAAAGCGCAAGCAGCACGTGGTTATCATGGGGGCAACCTCAGGTGATACCGGCTCGGCTGCCATCGAAGGCTGTCGCAAGTGCGAGCACGTGGATATTTTCATTCTGCATCCTTATCAGCGGGTGTCAGAGGTCCAGCGTCGCCAGATGACCACCGTCCAGGGTGACAACATCCACAACATCGCGGTGCGTGGCAACTTCGACGATTGTCAGCGCATGGTGAAGGAGAGCTTCGGCAACCAGTCATTCCTGGGTGGCAAAACCCAGCTGGCCGCCGTGAACTCCATCAACTGGGCGCGGATCATGGCCCAGATTGTTTACTACTTCCACGCTTCCCTGGCGTTGGGTGGCCCGGACCGCAGCATGGCGTTTTCAGTACCCACAGGGAACTTCGGCGATATCTTTGCCGGCTACCTGGCCAAGAAGATGGGGCTGCCGATCTCACAGCTGGTCATTGCCACCAACCGGAACGATATCCTGCATCGTTTCATGAGTGGCAACAAATACGAACAGCATCAGCTGGAACACACCCTGTCTCCGAGCATGGATATCATGGTGTCGAGCAATTTTGAGCGTCTGCTGTTTGATCTGCACGGCCGTGACGGGCTGGCAGTGAAGACCCTGCTGGAAAATGCCGCCAAAGGGCCGGTCAGCATCGAGGATTACCGCTGGAAGCATGCGCGCAAGTTGTTCGACAGCGACGCGGTGGATGACAAAGCCACCTGCGATACCATCCGTGAGATTTACGAAAAGAACGAATATCTTCTGGACCCTCACACCGCCATCGGGGTTCGCGCTGCGCGCAACTGTCGCCGTGATCAGGCAGTACCGATGATCACCCTGGGTACCGCACACCCGGCCAAATTCCCGGATGCCGTGGCCGAATCCGGCGTAAGTGTGAAACCGCCTCTGCCGGGCCATATGGCCGACCTGTTCGAGCGGGAAGAGCGCTACACGGTGCTGGATAACAATATCGCCGGTGTGCAGGAGTTTATTGCCAAGCACTGGAAAAACGCCTGATCGGGTATGACACCAAAAAAGATCCTGCGTCGCCCCCAGCCCGAGACTTTCCCGGACTGGGGGCAAAACCTGCCTCCCTTGCTTCGTCGCCTGTACGCCGCCCGTGGCGTTACTTCCGATGAGCAGCTCAGCTACACGCTGAAACACCTGGCCTCGCCCATGTCACTTCGGGGCATTGACCGGGCCGTCGAACTTCTTGCAGAAGCCATCGAGCAGCAACAGCGCGTTCTTGTGCTCGGGGATTTTGACGCCGATGGCGCCACCAGCACGGCCGTCGCCATGCTTGGCCTTTCAATGCTCGGTCTGCAGAGCATCGATTTTCGCGTCCCGAGCCGGTTTGCCGATGGCTACGGCCTGACACCGGGCATTATTGAACGACTGCGCGACGAGGGTCAGCTCCCCGACCTGATGGTCACCGTTGATAACGGCATATCGGCTGTTGAAGGCGTTCGAGCGGCCAAGGAACTTGGCGTGAAAGTTGTGGTGACCGATCACCACCTGGCCGGTGAAGAGCTCCCGGACGCCGATGCCATCGTCAATCCAAACCAGCCGGGCTGCCCCTTCCTGAGCAAGAACGCTGCTGGCGTTGGCGTGATGTTTTATGTCCTCACGGCGTTGCGGAAGCAGCTCCGGGAAACCAGTCGGCTGCCCAATCCCGAGCCGAACCTGGGGAGCCTGCTTGACCTGGTCGCCCTGGGCACGGTGGCCGACGTCGTACCGCTGGATCATAACAACCGGATCTTCGTGGAGCAGGGCCTTCGCCGGATACGTCAGGGTGAGGCCCGGCCGGGAATCCTCGCACTGCTGGAGGTCGCCGGCCGTGATCACAATGCGATCAGCTCAACCGATCTGGGATTCGTGGTGGGTCCTCGTCTGAATGCCGCGGGCCGGCTTGATGACATGAGTGTCGGGATTGCCTGCCTGCTGGCAGACAGCCCGGACGAGGCTCGCCGACTGGCCCGGGAGCTGGACACCTTCAACCGTGAACGCCGGACCATCGAAAAGGACATGAAAGCCCAGGCCCAGGACCTGCTGTCTTCAATGTCGCTGGACCTTGATGGACTGCCCTGGGGTCTTGCGCTTTTCGATACCGATTGGCACCAGGGAGTTATCGGAATCCTGGCTGCCCGTATCCGAGAGCAGACCCATAGACCGACCATTGCCTTTGCACCGGACGAAAACGGCGTAGACATCAAAGGTTCTGCTCGCTCCATTCCCGGGCTTCATATCCGGGATGTGCTTGCCGTGGTCGACTCGCGCCATCCGGGGATCATGAAAAAATTTGGCGGTCACGCCATGGCCGCCGGCATGACCCTCGCAAAAGCCGATCTGGATGCCTTCTCCGAAGCCTTTGATCACGCCGTTCGCGACACGCTGTCGGCGGAAGATCTGGAAGCCGCGATCACCACCGACGGGCCCCTTGGGCCAAACGAGCTTTCACTGGACACCGCTGCACTGCTCAAACGGGCCGGCCCCTGGGGTCAACATTTCCCGGAGCCGCTGTTCGACGGCGAATTCCGGGTGGTGAGCCAGCGAATCGTTGGGGAGAACCACCTGAAACTGGTGCTGCAACCAACCGAAGGCGGCGGAATTATCGACGGCATTGCCTTCAACACCGGTCCGGAAGTACCCGATTACACCCGAACCGGGGCCCGGGTGGTTTACAAACCGGATGCCAACACCTTCCGGGGGCGGACCAATCTGCAGCTGCTGGTGGATTACCTCGAGCCGCTTGGCTCCTGACTTTGGCCTGGTTGTCGGATTACGCTGTGCTAATCCGACCTACGATGTTGGGGAGTTCAACGGTTCTGAAGTTTGTAGGTCGGATTAGCGTAGCGTAATCCGACATGCCCGGAAAGCCGGGGCCAGTCCCCAGGCCGACTAAATCCCCAGGCTGATTTACAGACAGATTTCCGGTAGAATCCGCCCTCTGTTTTTACTCTCCATTTTCAAGAGCGAGTAAGGGTTTCATGGAAATTAATCCCATTGTGACGAAGATTAAAGAGCTTCGTGAGCGCACTGAAGCGCTCAGGGGGTATCTTTGACTACGATCAGCGTAGTGAGCGACTGATCGAAGTTGAGCGCGAACTGGAGCAGCCGAGTGTCTGGGACGACCCGGAGCGGGCTCAGGCTCTGGGCAAAGAGCGCGCGGATCTTGAACTGATCGTCAAGACCATCGACAACCTCACCTCCGGTCTGGAAGACGCCGAAGGACTGCTGGATATTGCGGCGGAGGAAGAGGACGAAGGCACTGTGGCCGAGATCGAGTCAGATCTTGAGGGCCTTGATACAGAGCTTGAGAAGCTCGAATTCCGCCGCATGTTCTCCGGCGAAATGGACGCCAACAACGCCTACCTGGACATTCAGGCCGGCTCCGGTGGCACCGAAGCCCAGGACTGGGCCAACATGCTCCTGCGGATGTACCTTCGCTGGGCAGAGCGTCGGGGCTTCAAGGCCGAGATTGTCGAGCTGATGGAAGGTGACGTGGCAGGCATCAAGAGTGCCACCATTCACATCCAGGGCGACTACGCCTATGGCTGGCTGCGCACCGAAACCGGCGTTCACCGGCTGGTGCGTAAGTCTCCGTTCGATTCCGGCAACCGGCGTCATACCTCGTTCTCTTCCGTGTTTGTGTCACCGGAAGTGGATGACAGCTTTGAAATTGAAATCAACCCGGCGGATCTGCGGGTGGACGTCTACCGTGCCTCCGGCGCCGGTGGTCAGCACGTTAACCGGACCGAGTCGGCGGTACGTCTGACTCACAACCCCACCGGTATTGTTGTGGCCTGTCAGGCTGGCCGAAGCCAGCACCAGAACAAGGACCAGGCCATGAAGCAGCTGAAGGCGAAGCTGTTTGAGCGTGAGATGCAGGAGCGCAACGCCGAGAAGCAGAAGGCCGAGGACGCCAAGGCCGATATCGGTTGGGGCAGCCAGATCCGCTCCTACGTTCTGGATGACAGCCGTATCAAGGACCTGCGTACCAAGGTCGAGACCAGTAATACCCAGTCGGTGCTGGACGGTGACATTGACAAGTTCATCGAAGCCAGCCTGAAGATGGCGCTGTAGCCAGCGCCTTTGCCACGCTAACCCGGACAACCCCGATTCCTAGTGAGCCAAAATGACTGATCAAACTCAGAATGCCGCACAGCATGAGGACAACAAGCTGATTGCCGAGCGCCGCGCCAAACTGTCAGAAATGCGCGACCAGGGCAACGCCTTCCCGAACGACTTCCGTCGTGACGCCACCGCCGCTGAACTGCAGGCGAAATACGGTGAAAAAACCAAGGAAGAGCTGGAGTCCCTCGGTATCAAGGTGGCCATTGCCGGCCGCATGATGCTTGATCGCAAGGCGTTCAAGGTGGTTCAGGACATGACCGGCCGGATTCAGATCTATGCGTCCAAGGATGTCCAGAAAGACACCAAGCACTGGGATCTGGGGGATATCGTGGGTGTGCGTGGCACTCTGTCCAAGTCGGGCAAAGGCGACCTGTACGTGACTATGGATGAGTATGTGCTGCTCACCAAGTCCCTGCGCCCGCTCCCCGAAAAGCACAAGGGCCTGACCGACACGGAAGCCCGTTACCGTCATCGCTATGTCGACCTGATGGTCAACGAGGACAGCCGTCGGGTGTTCTATGCGCGCTCGAAGATCATCAGCGCCATGCGTCAGTACTTCACCGACCGGGACTTCATGGAAGTGGAAACCCCGATGCTGCAGGTGATTCCCGGCGGTGCCACGGCGCGGCCCTTTGTGACCCATCACAACGCGCTGGGTATCGACATGTACCTGCGTATTGCCCCGGAGCTGTTCCTGAAGCGCCTGGTAGTTGGCGGCTTTGAGCGGGTGTTCGAGATCAACCGGAACTTCCGGAATGAGGGGCTTTCCACCCGTCATAATCCGGAATTCACCATGGTGGAGTTCTATCAGGCATACGCCGACTACAACGACCTGATGGACCTCACCGAGGACATGCTACGTTCCATTACCCAGAAAGTGCTGGGCACGACCACAGTCGTGAACACACGCACCCTGGCCGATGGCAGCGAAGAAACCATCGAGTACGATTTTGGCAAAACCTTCGAGCGCCTGACCGTGGTCGATGCCATCCTGCGCTACAACCCGGATATCAAGCCTGAACAGCTGGCGGACGACGCCAGTGCCCGTCAGGTGGCGAAAGACCTTGGCATCCATCTCAAGGATGGTTGGGGGCTGGGCAAAGTCCAGATAGAGATCTTTGAGGCGACGGCCGAACATCGCCTGATGCAGCCGACGTTTATCACCGAATACCCGAAAGAAGTGTCGCCCCTGGCCCGCTGCAAGGACAGCAACCCGTTTGTCACCGAACGCTTCGAGTTCTTCGTGGGCGGGCGCGAGATTGCCAACGGCTTCTCGGAGCTGAACGACGCAGAAGACCAGGCAGAACGCTTCCAGGCCCAGGTCGCCGAGAAAGACGCCGGCGACGACGAGGCCATGTTCTACGATGAAGACTACGTCATGGCCCTGGAATACGGCCTGCCGCCCACCGCCGGTGAGGGCATCGGTATCGACCGCCTGGCTATGCTGCTGACCAACTCGGCGTCAATTCGCGACGTCATCCTGTTCCCGGCCATGCGCCCCGAGCACAAGGCCGACAGCCGGAAAGACGGGGACTGATCCATGAGCCCGGTTGAGGTACTGGCCAGCCAACTCAGGCCCGACCGGGGCTGGAAAGAGCATCTCTCGGAAGAATTCCGCCAGCCCTACATGCAGGGCCTGGCGGAATTCCTCGCCGCCGAGGAACAGGCAGGCAAAGTCCTGTTCCCCGCCAGCCAACACTGCTTCAACGCCCTCAACAGCACGCCGCTGGATAACGTAAGAGTGGTCATTCTAGGGCAAGACCCTTACCACGGCCCAGGCCAGGCCCATGGCCTGTGTTTCTCCGTGCGCCCGAACGTGGCCATCCCGCCCTCACTGGTGAATATCTTCAAAGAAATCCAGGACGACCTGGGAATCGCTCCCCCCGACCATGGCTGCCTGCAACCCTGGGCAGAGCAGGGCGTGTTACTGCTCAACAGCGTCCTCACCGTCGTCCAGGGCCAGGCTGGCGCCCACCAGGGCAAAGGCTGGGAAACCTTTACAGACAAGGTCATCGAAACCATCAACCGCGAACGGGAAGGCGTGGTATTCCTGCTCTGGGGCAGCTACGCCAAAAAGAAAGGCCAGCACATCGACCGCACCAAACACCTGGTCCTCGATGGCCCACACCCGTCACCCCTGAGTGCTTACCGTGGCTTCTTCGGTTGCAAGCACTTTTCAAAGGCGAACGACTGGTTGCAACAGCAGGGAAAGCCTACGGTTAACTGGGAGCTGCCAGGCAAATCTGAGTTGATCGAGAGATACAAGAAAAGCTGAGGGAATGCTCGCAAGTAGTCTTCGGGATGGGGTCAGGCTCCTAAAACCGTGCGGAGCCATGGATGGCGGAGCCGAGCGTACAGGGAAGTATTCACAGCGTGTTTTGGGAGCCTGACCCCATCCTGAAGGCGGGTGGTCAAACTCCCAGCAACAAATTACTGAAGCAGCGCCATAGCCGCTTCCATCTGGGCGTTCAGATCCTCTTCCTC
>CAZFQI010000010.1:0-41599 GCA_964520755.1 uncultured Marinobacter sp.
GGGCCCGCTGGATTTCCTCATCCAGCACCTCGTCCAGGCCACGACGGTTTTTCAGGCCGGTCAGGGGATCGATGCGGGCCAGTCGGTTCAATTCATCCGTTCTTTGCGCGACTTTTTCTTCGAGTTCCCGGGTAGAGTGGCCCAGGCTCTGGGTCATTTTCTCGAAATGATCCGCCAGCCAACCGATCTCGTTATCCGGTTTATCCAGCCGCGGCAGATCGAAGCTGCCTTCCCGGACTTTTTCCACAGCGTGTTCCAGACTCATGATGGGCTTGAGAATCCGGGACTGGATGATCAGGTGGAACAGCACCAGCGTGACCAGCAGTGTGCCCAGGAACACCGCCACCAGCGGCCACAGATAGCTGGTTGGCAGGAGTGTATTGAGGTCGAGCAGGGTGATCTCAAACCAGCCAATGGCGGGCAGGAAGGCAACCCCGGCGAGGTGCTTGCGGCCATCCACCGTCACGAAGCCGCTTTCCACCTGTCCGGCCTGGTCGCTCCGCTTCTTGAGAAGCTGCAACATCCCGAGAATCTGCTGCTTGTCCTGGGGATCATCGAACAGCAGATCGACGGTGTTCTTCTGGCCTTCGGGTTTGATGATGCTGGCGAAGTCGATGTAGTTCCGGTCGCGGTAGAGCTGGATGGCGCCGTTGTAATCCACGAACAGGGTGGTGATGCCCTCCTGACCGATGTCGACAATATCCTGCAGGAAAGCGTCCAGGCTCAGACCGGTACCGACCATGCCGACAATTTCGCCGGCCTCATCGCGCATCAACACATCGATCCAGAGTTTGGTAACACCCAGCTCGGTATCCGGATTCACGTTGAGATGGAAGTCGCGACCTTCCTCGATGAGCTGGAAAAACCAGGCGTCGTCGGGCTTTTCCTTATCTAGAACATATCGGAACTGGTTACCGGCGTATTCGTTTTCCTCGTTGTTGTAGTAATAGTGGCCATTGTTAACGAGGGCAACGAAGTAATTATTGTCCCGGAAATTGGAACGAAAGCTCTCCATCTGGCGGATGGCTTCAGCTTCAAGTGCGGCGTCATCGGGATTGGCAGCCCAGTTGATCAGGGCGGAGGAACTGGCCATTTGTTTGGCCAACCCTATTTCACGCTCCAGGGACTGCAGCAGGCGGGCGCTGTCGTAGCGCACCTGTATTTCGGCGACCTGTTGGCCCCAGCGCTCGATGATGCTCTCGGACAGCTCTCGATAGGCCAGCCACGAAGCCACGGAAGCCACGATGATAAGACTGGCGGCCAGGCCAAGGATGCGGGTTTTAAGGCTCAACGAGTATCCCTCTCGGATTTTTCTGGGTTTCTGGGCGCCAATGATAGAACACTGGTTAACCAGAGTGTAGAAAAAACAGACAGGGACTGGCGGGAAGCGGGAGGGAAAAGCGGTCGCAAGGGCCGATAAATACCGGCCCTTGCCTGGTGATTCGCGTTAATTGTGCTGGGAAAAGATTCGGGTCTGTCCGGCGTTGTTAAACAGGATGACCTTGTAATGATCTTTCCGGTCGCCCATTTCCATGCCGGGTGACCCGATGGGCATACCGGGCACGCTAAGGCCGGTGGCCTGGGGTGCTTCGCTGATCAGGCGCTTGATGTCGTCGGCGGGCACATGGCCCTCGATGACGTAATCTCCGACAAACGCGGTATGGCAACTGCCAAGACCGGCGATCAGGCCAGCATCGGCCTTGATCCTGCCCATGTCGTTGGTGTCGGTCGCCTCCACCTCGAAGCCATTTTCTTCCAGGTGGTCGATCCAGTCATCACAGCAGCCACACGTGGGGGATTTGTAGACGTGAATACTCTGGGCGGCGCCGGCAGCCAGCGCCGTGGTGCTGAACCCCAGGGCTGCCATCAGGCCAAAAGCCAGGGTGTGTTTTTTCATGGCAAGTACCTCAGTGGTGATGTTGATGTTCACTTGATCCTGTGTCGTCAGAACCGGAAAGCCAGAACCACCAGACGATGGCTGCCATCAGGGCAAGACCTCCGACGTTGACCAGCATTGTTTCCATCAGTTCCGCTCCTGTTGCTGTTTCGGATCACTGTTGCGGTCGTTCGGTTCCGGACGGTGACTGGTTCGGAACAACCTCAGACGGTTGGCGTTCGAAACCACCGTCACCGAAGACAGTGACATGGCTGCGCCGGCCAGAATCGGGCTCATCAGTATTCCCCAGACAGGGTAGAGCAGGCCGGCGGCCACCGGAATACCCATTGTGTTGTATACGAACGCGCCAAACAGGTTCTGGTGAATATTTTTCACCGTCGCCCGGGAGATCTCGATGGCATCGGGCACGCCGTGGAGCGAGCCTCGCATCAGAGTGATGCCGGCGCTCTCAATGGCGACATCCGTGCCGGTGCCGATAGCAAAACCGACGTCCGCCGCCGCCAGGGCCGGAGCATCGTTGATGCCGTCGCCGACCATGGCGACTATGTGGCCTTTGCCGCGCATTTCACTGACCACCTCGGCCTTGTCTTCAGGCAGCACTTCCGCGCGATAGTCATCGATGCCGGCTTTTTTCGCGATGGCCTTTGCGGTGGCGTCGACATCGCCGGTGACCATCATCACCTTGATGCCAGCCTCGTGGAGGCGCTGGATAGCGGCCTTGGAGTCCGGCTTGATGGCATCGGCCACGCCAATGACGCCCAGAGCTTCGGTGCCCAATGCCAGAAACAGGGGCGTGCCGGCTTCTTCGGTAATCGAGTGGGCGGCATCGTCCAGATCGCCCAGAGCAACGCCCTGGTCTTCCAGCCAGCGGCGGTTGCCCAGACGCACGGGCTTGCCGTCGAGTTCACCTTGCACGCCTTTACCATTCAGGGCCTCGAAACCGGTCACCTTCTCCAGCTGGACGCTTTCTTCTTTCGCCTTCGCCAGAATCGCCTCAGCCAGAGGGTGTTCGGAGTGTTGTTCCAGCCCGGCGGCGAGGGCCAGCAGGCGTTGCTCGTCACCGTCGCTGGCATGAACCCGGGTAACTGCCGGATGGCCTTCGGTGATGGTGCCGGTTTTATCGAGTATCACCAGGTCCAGCTTGCCAGCGGTCTGCAGGGCATCGCCCTGGCGGATCAGCGCGCCGTATTCCGCGGCCTTGCCCACCCCGACCATGACCGACATGGGCGTGGCAAGGCCCAGGGCACAGGGGCAGGCGATGATCAGCACCGTGGTGGCCGCCACCATCATATGAACCACCGCCGGTTCCGGACCGACGTTGTACCAGACCAGCGCCGCCACCACGGCAATCAGCATGACGGAGGGCACGAATACCGACGAAATCTTGTCTGCAAGCCGTCCAATGGCAGGCTTCGAGCCCTGGGCTTTCTTCACCAGTTTGATGATCTGGGCCAGCGCGGTGTCACTGCCTACCCGGGTGGCCTCATAGACAATCGAACCGTGGGTATTCAGGGTGCCGGCAGACACCTCATCGCCTTCGGATTTGCTCACCGGCATGGGCTCACCCGTGAGCATGCTCTCATCAATGCGGGTTGAGCCTTCGGCAATCACGCCATCGACCGGTAGTTTCTCCCCCGGCCTTACCCGGATATGGTCGCCCTTGCGAACTTCCTCGACCGGAAGGTCCTGCTCTTCACCATCGCGAATCACCCGCGCCGTTTTTGCCCGCAGGTCCAACAACCGGCGCACGGCCTCCGAGGTCTTGCCTTTGGCCCGAAGCTCCAGCGCCTGACCCAGGTTAATCAGGCCGATGATCATCGCCGAGGCCTCAAAGTAGACATGGCGAGCCATCTCCGGCAACGCGCCGGGAACACTGGCCACCACGATTGAATAGAGCCAGGCGGTGCCGGTACCCAGGGCAATCAGAGTGTCCATGTTGGCGTTGTGGTGCCGGAATGCCTTCCACGCACCTGTGTAGAAGTGTCGTCCGGTAGCGATCATTACCCCGAGAGTGAGAATGCCCAGGTTCAGCCAGGTGAGCTGATTGGCATCCGTCACCATCATGGTGTCGAACCCCATGCCGTAGACCATCAGGCCAAGACCCAGGCTCAGACTCACGGCCATCTTTATCAGCAGTGTCTTGTACTGCTTCCGATCTTCCTCCTGCTTGCGTGCGTCCGCTTCGTCCTCGTCCTCAATCACGCTGGCGCCATAACCGGCACTCTCAATTGCCTTCACCAGTGCCTCGGGATCGGCATCGCCCGTGGCCGTGGCGGTATTGTCCGCCAGGTTCATATGGGAATGGCTGATACCGGAGACCGACATCAGGGCCTTCTCAATGGTGTTTACACAGGAAGAACAGGTGGCACCGGTCACTGACAGATGAATCTGCCCGTCCGCACCGGCTGCTGCCCCAGAACCAGTCGGAGCAGAATCTGCGTCGGTTGCCTGATCTTCAGCGTCGTCGGCGGTATCGGCCTCATCCTGATTCCCTGAAGAACAGCAACTGGCCGGCTCGGCATCTTCCTGGAAAGGCTCGGCCGGGTAGCCGGCCTCGGTAACGATCCGAGCCGCCTCAGCGGCATCCACGCCCTCCGGCAGGTCCACGGTCTGTTTTTCCAGATCGACCTCTACCAGCTCAGCATCGCCTGTCAACGGCTCCAGAGCGCTGCGAATCTTCTTCACACAGCCCTGGCAGGAAGCCCCCGAAATGCTGAGAGTGGTTTGTAAAACAGATGTGTCAGTCATCCAGAATCACTCCTCGTTCTGTTCAGTTGCCCCGCAACAGGGCGCCGGATCATCCCAGTGTTCGATCAACCGGCAAATGGTATGGCCATCGGGCGTACCATCCGGCATGTCCTGCCAGGCGGCCAGCGCAGCGGTCATCCGCTTGCGCAACTGCTGCAGCTCCCGAATCTCCCGCTCAACCTCCGCCAACCGGTGCTGAAACACATCCCGCACCATCGGACACGGCGAATGATGATCGTCCGCCTGATCCAGGATCTGCCGTATCTCGGGCAGTGAAAACCCCAACTGCCGGGCCTTACGGGCAAATCGAAGCCTGCGAAGATCCTCGGCATCGAACTGCTGGTAGTTGTTGTCCGGGTTACGGGTCGGTTTGAGCAGGTTCTCGCGTGTGTAAAACCGGACCGTATCCGGGTTTACGCCAGCGGCTTCTGCAAGCTCTTTTACTTTCATCGCCTTGTTCTCAATGTGCCAAAGATAATGGCTTCAGGAACCAGAGACTGAAGTCAGCGGAGTGTTGAGGTGGGTACGGCTTCCGAAAATGCTCTGAACCAGGGAAGGTTCAGAGCAAGCGTACAGGGACGTATTCACAGCGGTTTTCGGAAGCCGTACCCACCTCAGCACGGCGAACTCCAAACCAATTAAGAGTAGACTAAAACCTGTGAGCAACTCACAGGTCAAAGGTTTTCTTGGGGAGGGAAAGTCGAAGGCGGGCTATCAATCCCGCGAGCGCAGAAAGGTACCGCAGGTCTTGCACTGATCCGGTGCCATCAGCTTCGCCTGCCAGCCAATCTTGTGGCCACAGGCCGGACACGCCAGCTTCAGCTGCAAAACAATGATGGGCGTGATCAGAGCGGCGATCAGAACACCCAGGGGGCCCCAGCTTTCACCGCTGGACAACCCCAGTTGACTGCTGAACACCAGAATAATGGTCAGCGCCACAAACGCGAAAATGAAATAGTTCCGGTTCCAGCGTTCCCACTGGCGAATCTTGTCATCCTGTTCCGGAGTCAGGTATTGCGCAGCCATAGAATCTCACCTGGAGAATTTAACCGTATTCTGGGGACGGGCCGCGGCAATTACAATCCGGAGTCGGCCGTAACGCCCGTCACCAGGACCCCGGAGGCCAGAGCCTTCTCAAGGTCGGAGACCGGAATCGGTCGGCTGATCAGATAACCCTGGGCAAAGTTACACCGGTGATTCTTCAGGAAACTCAACTGCTCCTCGGTTTCCACGCCCTCTGCCACCACCTCAATACCCAGGTTGTGAGCCAGGTTAATCACCGCCCGGGTGATCACCGCATCGTCATGGCGTTCCGTGACTTCCGTGATAAACGAGCGGTCGATTTTCAGCAGGTCGACCGGGAAATCCCGAAGGTAACCGAGCGACGAATAGCCCACGCCGAAGTCATCAATGGCCAGGTGAACACCCAACTGGTGCAGACGGGAAAGCTGATTCAGGTTGTGCTCGATGTTCTGGATGAAGATTTCCTCGGTGAGCTCGACTTCCAGGCGATCCGCCGGCACATTCTCCGCAGCCAGGGCTTCCCGGATGTGGTCGACCAGATCTTCGTCGTCCAGCTCCCGGCCCGAGAGATTGACTGCAATGCGCAGTCCTTCCTGAGGAGTGCCTTTCCACGCCGCCAGCTGCCGACAGGCCGCCATGACCACCCAGCGCCCGATATCGGTGATCCGACCGCTCTCCTCCGCCAGCGGGATGAATTCCACCGGTGGCAGAAGACCCCGGCGAGGATGGCGCCAGCGGATCAGCGCCTCGACACTCTGGATTTCACCGGTGCTAAGGTTCAGCTGGGGTTGATAGAAGAGCACGAATTCGTTGTTGGCCAGGGCCTGGCTGAGATCCTTGTCCAGCTCCAGGCGCATGACTTCCCGTTCCTGCATACCCTCGGTGTAGAACTGGTAGGTATTCCGGCCCTGTTCCTTGGCCCGGTAGAGGGCAATATCGGCATTGCGCAACAGCGTATCCGCATCCAGACCGCTCTGTGGGTACACCGCTACGCCCATGGTGGCGGTAATGCTGTGGGACTGTCCCTGAACATCGAAGGGCTGATCAAAGCACTGCTTGATCTGACCCAACAGGTGAATGATGTCGTCAATGTCGTCCACCTGTTGCTGGCAGAACATGAACTCATCGCCCCCGGAGTAGGCCACCAGCAGGCGTTCATTGCTGAGATGGTTCAGCCGCTCGGACACCTTGATCAGCAGTTCATCCCCGAACTGGTGGCCGAGGGAGTCGTTCAGCGTCTGGAAGCGGTCCAGGTCCAGCATCACCAGGGCAACCTGGCGCATCTGGCGATCGGCAATGTTCAGGGTGTGGGACAGGTCTTCCATGAAGAACCGACGGTTCGCCAGGCCGGTGAGGGTGTCGGTGGACTCCAGTCGCGCCAGATCTTTCTGAATGGCGGTGCGCTGCGCGATTTCCTGATCCAGTTCCCGGCGGGTCTTGAGCAGGGCGCGGTTGCGCTTGAGAATGAGCTGCACCAGCAGCGTGGTCAGACTGGTCAGAAGACCCATCAGCAAGAGGCTTGCGAAGGTCATCCCCGGCCAATAGCTGTACTGGCTTTCCACCCACTCGGTGGAGGGGCGCAGGGTCAATGTCCAGTCCAGGGTCGGCAAATTAACGTCCTGGGTCTGGGCAAAGTCGCGACTAACCGGCTGGGACACGTTCAGTTCATAGCTCACTTCGCCGGCTTCGCGAATCTCGACCCGGAAGGATTCCAGGACTCGTTCGGTGAGGAGCTGGCGGGCCAGCACTTCCATTCTGAACACGCCTGCTATAAAACCATTGTTTTCAGAGCCCGCTCCGACGGGCGCATAGATCACCATGCCCTTGCCGCCCTGGCGCAAATCGATCACACCGGAAAGATCCCAGCTGCCGGACTGTTTCGCTCGCTCCAGTGCCTGGCGGCGTTCCTCGTTGAAGGCGACGTTGTAGCCGATGACTTCTTCGTTGTCGGTTATCGGCTCCAGCCAGCGGATAATGAAATCGGAGTCAATCCACTCAATGGCCTGGTAAACGCCGAAGTCGTCGAGGTAGTTGCGGGCATCCCGCCGCCACTCCTGTTCGGTTTTGGCAGGGTCTGCCTCCAGGCGTTTGGCCATGCGCCGTATGGCTTCGGCGTGGATCAGAAATTCCCGCTCAAGGTGGTTGGCCATGGCCCGGGCTTCGTTGGCAAGATTGGCTTCAATCTGACTCTTGTCCTGTTGAACCAGACCGTAGCGCAGGCCGGTGGCCAGTCCCAGGAAAACCAGGAAAATCACCACCGGAAACGCCGGGCTCAGGAGCCCTGAAACGACAGCCTTGGGGGGTGACGTGGGTTGATCCACAGTTTACTCCGAGAGTTGCAACGGTGGTGCCGAAACCTTACCGGCGTCAGCAGAATAATGAACCATATTGATCGGTTACCGCCATCAATTGCTGGTAGGGCGAGCGTGTGGAAAACACTTATGTGGGCTGATTATGTCAGACCCGGGGGGGTGGTTACAGTAGAGATATCAATCTGTGACGCAGTTCCTGATCCAGCTCAATCCTCAGGCCCGTCTGGCAATGCCGAGGCGAGGAATCTCCTGTTTCGGGCAATGGTCCATGACCACGGTCAGTCCAAGGTCTTCGGCCCGGGCAGCACCTTCTTCGTTAATCACGCCGATCTGCAGCCAGACCACCGGAATTTTAAGATCGATAGCCTGATCAATGATCGCATCCGTGCGCTCAGGGGCGAGGAACAGATCCACCATGTCCACCGGTTCGGGCAGGCTGTGCAGGTCGGCGTAAACGGTTTCGCCAAGCACTTTCTGACCGGCCAGCCGGGGATTCACCGGGATAACCCGATAGCCGTGGTCCTGAAGGAATTCCATCACCTCGTGGGAAGGCCGGCTGGTTTTCTCACTGGCGCCAACCAGGGCAATGGTCCTGACGGTGTTCAGGATGTGACGCATCTGTTCCGGGGTATTGCTGGGCATGGTGCTGGCGAAGCCTCGCTGAATTAACGGTGTGCCTGAAGACAGACAGACACGGATTCCGCGTAGCGTAACGCGTGGGGCTTGTCGATTTCCACCTCGGCCCACTGGACCGCCTCGTGTTCCATGACGATGGTCAGAACTTCGTGGGTCAGGCGTTCGAGCAGGGCAAAGCTGTTGCCATCCACATGGTGAATGATCTGTTTGGTGATGGTGCGATAGTTGAGGGCGGCCGCGATTTCATTCTGGTAAACCGCTTCGGTTGCATCGTAGGTCAGGCTGACATTGATAAGCACGTCCTGCTGATTGTTGATTTCCTCTTCCTTGATGCCGATGTAGGCTCTCAGAAGAAGATCCTTGATGCGAACTTTTGCAAGGTGATTCCCTTTGACGTCTGTCATGCGACCTCCCTGGGGTCCGATACTTCAGCGATTGTTACTGATCAGAGTCAGAAACTCGGTGCGAGTGGCCTGGGATTTGCGGAATTGCCCCAGCATCATCGACGTTTTCATGCGGGAATTCTGTTTCTCCACGCCCCTCATCATCATGCACATATGCTGGGCTTCGATAACCACCGCCACGCCTTTGGCACCTGTGACGCTTTCGATGGCTTCGGCAATCTGCCGGGTCAGGTTTTCCTGGATCTGCAGGCGGCGGGCATACATGTCGACGATGCGGGCGAATTTGGACAGGCCCAGCACCTTGCCCTGGGGCAGGTAGGCGATGTGGCACTTGCCGATGAAAGGCAACATGTGGTGCTCGCACATGCTGTACAGCTCGATGTCCTGAACCACGACCATTTCATCCATGGCGGATTCGAAAACGGCATTGTTGACCAGGTCGCCCAGATCCTGCTGATAACCGCAGGTCAGGAATTGCATCGCCTTGGCAGCGCGCATTGGAGTGTCTTGCAGACCCTCGCGGTCCGGGTCTTCGCCCAGGCCATCGATAATGGCACGAAAGTGCCCTGAGAGGTCGTCAAGGAGTTTGCTCATAGTCTTTTCCGGTTAGCAGTGTCTTACAAGGGCCAAAGCTTAAGGCAATTTGCCCGGCATCTCTACGGTTTACGGAGGCATTGCCGGAAAAGACCACTTTGGCTGTCATGCCCTGTGGTTTGGGCGGTGGGGCTATGGTAGTGGTGGCTGGTTTGTTCTACAGTTTCAGGCTGTAAATGTTCGCTGGGGGCAATACATGGAAGAGGTGATGCCTACCGTCGGTGGGGTTTCCGCCGCGGGGCGCGAGGAAGGCACCCTTGAAGGGTGGCAACAGGGAGGTAAGTGGTTCAGTTTCGAGGGCCATGCCATCTTCAGCCGGATGGCAGGCTCGGGCGACCCGCTGATCCTGATTCACGGTTTTCCTACCGCCAGCTGGGACTGGAACCGTCTCTGGCCGATGCTGGTTCAGCAGCACAACGTGCTGACTCTGGATATGCTGGGCTTCGGCTTTTCCGACAAGCCCTCCGATTACGATTACAGCATCGAAGACCAGGCCGACCTGTTCCAGGGCTGGATTGAGGGTCTGGGCCTGCCGTCGGTGCACCTACTGGTGCATGATTATGGTTGCAGTGTGGCCCAGGAGCTTCTGGCCCGGGAGCAGGAAGGCGGGCTGCCTTTCCGGATAGCCAGTGTCTGCTTTCTCAATGGCGCGCTTTTCCCCGAAGTCCACAATCCGTTGCTGATTCAGAAGCTGTTGAGAAGCCCCTTTGGCGGTTTGATCAGTCGAGGCCTGACCCGGCGCAGTTTCGAGCGCAACTTCCGCCGGTTGTTCGGCAGCCAGAATCCGCCGGACCGTCAGGACATGGAGGACTTCTGGCATCTGCTGACCTACAACAACGGCCGGGGCATCCTGCACCACCTGATCCAGTTCATGGAAGAGCGCCGTTGTCACCGGAACCGATGGGTTGGCGCGCTGCAGAAAGCGACTCAACCCATGCGACTGATCTCCGGTACGGCCGATCCTGTCTCCGGCGCCGGCATGGCACGTCGCTATCGCGAACTGATACCTGATGGCGATGTAGTCACTCTGAGGAACATCGGGCACTACCCGCATTTCGAGTGCCCCTGGGAGGTTTTCAGCGCCTACCGGGAGTTTCGTAAACGCTGCGATCAGTAAACGCGGCAGTTGCGGCGCCTCAGCCCGATGCGGAATCGGGAATCTCTTCGATGCCTCGGCCTACAACCGGCAGTGGTCGGGCGGCATTGACCACCTGGTTGCGGCCCCGGGACTTCGCTTCGTAAAGCGCCTGATCCGCCCGGTTCAGCCAGACTGACCAGGTTTCGCCCTTGCTGACTTCCGCGACACTGGCACTGGCCGTCACCTTGATGTCTTCCAGGAAGGGCCGGGCACTGATGCTGGTCAGAAGCTGATGGGCGAGCGCATCGGCATCTTTCTGGCGGGTTTCCGGCAGGACGATCATGAACTCCTCGCCGCCGATCCGGAACAGTTGATCGCTTTCCCTTAACCGTTTGCGCAAACGCAGCGCCATTTCCGTGAGCACCTTGTCACCGGCCAGATGGCCCCACTGATCGTTAATGGTTTTGAAGTAATCCAGATCCAGCAAAATCAGGCTGGATACTCGTTCATACCGCTCCCGCATCTGAATCTGGCCGTTGAGGATATCGGCAAGCTGCGACCGGTTCAGGCAGCCGGTCAGCGGATCCGTGGTGGCCAGACGAGTGAGCTCCTGCTGGAGTTTGCCCACCAGAAAGGCAAAAATCATGGCAAACAGGCAGGTCAGGCCAAGGGAAAACGTGATTCGCCAGAAGTCGGCTTCAGGAAAGCGCAGGAAGGACACGACAGCCATTACCACCACAAAGATGATGTTGCTGCCGATTGCCTCCCTCAGGGGCAGCAGGAAAAACAGGGCCGTGGCGGCAGGGTAGGCCCAGTAGAGGCCGGCGTGGCCATTGATGTGCGTGGAATAGGCGGCACTGACCACCGCGAGCAGGGGGAACAGTCGGCCTTTGAGAAAATAGGTGCCGCGGAACCTCAGAAAAGCGATGACCAGAAGGGCGTTGACACAAAAGAGAACCAGCACCGAAGACAGCAGATAATGGGATTGCTGCCACTGCACCATGACCAGGGGCGCTACCGCGATAAAGGCCCAGAAATGCAGGTGATAGACCAGCTGGCGTTTGAAACCCAGCACCGCCAGGGTCGGGTTGGTTGCAAGGGTAGAGGGTGGTACCGAAAAATTCACAGCATACTCCCGCTGTCTGAGTCGTATCCGCCCGCGTCCTGTGCCGGGACCGTCTAGAAGTCTAGCATGGCCGCTTCTCTAATGAAGCAGATAGCGTCGTTTATGACCACCATTAGTTTTGTTCAGTTGGCCGCGCCTTGTCCACTTCGCTAAACTCCGCGGGAACAATTCAGGGACACGCCCAGGGACCACCCTATGACTGCTATTCACACCCGAGAACCGGCCCTGACGATCCGGGCCGGCCGTCGCGCGTTGCAGCGCCTCAAGGAAAAACCGCTGTCACCGGAAGACGTGCACGTGATTCCGGGCGCTGCCGGTGGCCCCAAGGCTCTGGGAATCAGTGGCCTGGACAAGGCCATATTCGGCGATTGGCTGCCGCGGGTGCCGCAGGAGCGATCGCTGATTGGCTCTTCCATTGGAAGCTGGCGGTTTGCCGCCGTGGCCTGTTCCGATGACCCGAAAAGCCAGCTCGGCCGGCTGGCTGAACTCTATACCGCCCAGCGGTTTGCCAAAGGCGTCAGTGCTGCCGAAGTGAGCCGCAAGAGTGTGCTGTTCCTGGAGGAACTGCTCGGTGGTCGGGAAGATGCCATTCTGAACCACCCCTGGTACCGGCTTAACATTGTGGTTGTTCGCAGTCTTGGCATGCTGGCGGAGGATGCGCGTGGGCGGCTGGGGCTCGGGCTGATGAGCGCCATCAGCGCTAATATGGTCAGTCGCCGGCATCTGGGCCGTTTCATGGAGCGGGGCATCATCCACGACGCCCGCCTGAAAGCGCCTGTGGCGAAGCTGGTGGATTTCCCCAGCCACGAAGTGGCGTTGTCCCGCGAGAACCTGCTGCCTGCCCTTCTGGCTTCAGCGTCCATTCCTCTGGTGATGTCCGGTGTCCGCAATATTCCGGGCGCACCCGAAGGGATCTACCGTGACGGTGGCCTTCTGGACTACCACCTGGATCTGCCCTACCAGCAGCCCGGGGTGGTGCTATACCCCCATTTCACCGATAAGGTGGTGCCCGGCTGGTTCGACAAGTCTTTGCCCTGGCGGCGGGGCGACGCCACCCGGTTGCAGGATGTGCTGCTGGTTGCACCCTCGAAAACCTATCTGGAATCCCTGCCCGACCGAAAACTCCCGGACCGCAAGGATTTCGAGCGTTATGTCGGTGATGACGCTGGCCGGGAGCGGGCCTGGCGATCGGCCATTGCCGAAAGTGACCGCCTGGGTGACGAGTTTCTGGAGCTTATCGAAACCGGGCGTCTGACGGATATGGTCAGGCCACTCTGAACGCGGTGTTTCTTCAGGAGTGTCTATACTGGTTCGGTACAGTCATGACTTGGAGAACAGATTATGTCCGATGAAAAGCCGGTGGTCGCCAGCAAGACGCCTTTCTCTGTCATGGTGGAGGCAGGGAAGAACTACCTCTGGTGTGCCTGTGGCCGAAGTGGCAGCCAGCCATTCTGTGACGGTTCCCACAAGGGGACCGGTATAAGCCCGGTAAAATACGAGGCGGAAAAGAAAGAGTGGGTCTGGTTCTGCGGGTGCAAGCAGACCGGCAACGCCCCCTTATGCGATGGCACTCACAAGACTCTCGATTAGACTGCCAAACGTTGCAGTGTACTTATCCTGAAGCCTGACAGGCCGTGGACCGGGTCTTTCAGCGCCCGGACCCTGAGCACCACCGGAACCTCCGCTTCCTGGTTGCGGTGGAGGAGGGGAAGATCAATCCGCTCAATGGAGCGATCACTGCGAGCGGCCGCCAGGGCTCGTCGGAAATTGTCCTGAAAGGCGGGTGCAACCAGCTCTTCCAGGGGTTGCCCCACCAGGTCGGCGGGTGCCCGATCCAGAAGTTCGGCGATTTGCGGTGAAACAAACCCGATCCTGGCATTTTCATCCAATTCCCAGATTACGGCTCCGGACAGGGCCACCAGATCACGGCTTCTCTGTTCGCTGTCATTCAGCGCCCGGCGCAATATCGACTTTTCGACCTGGAAGTTCGCGATCTGATGGTCAGCGCCGATTTCCCTCTGTTCCAGGCCATGGATGTGAAGCGTCTGCCGATAAAGCCGGCGGTTGAGCAACAGGGCGAGCGAGGCAGCGAAGACAGACAGGGCGAAACCGGCGACCCAGACAGTTCGCGCTGAGGCGCGGGCAACCTCTTCCAGTCCTTCGGGAGAAGGCACGGTGGTGAGTATCCAATTCTGATCCAGCGGAGACACTTCGGTACGCAGTGCTCGGGTCGGGTCCACCGAACCGTTGGTTCGAATCTCCAGCAGTGGCATCTTGGTGTGTCGTTCGAGGGTATCGATACGCAAGCCCAGGGAGTCCGGCAGGGTGTCGCTGAATAGAGCCTGGAGCCAGGCCGAGACGGATTGGTTGCTGTCGCCCGCCCCCGGCTGATCCGGCGCGTTGGCCAGCAGGTGATTGACCAGGGCCTGGTGCTGGGCATAGTAACGCGCCTCAGCGAGGGCCATGGCCCGCTTTCCTTCGATATTTGCGGTAACGCCGGTGACCATCAGTCCGGCTGCGACCAGAAGCAGGGGGATCCAGAGTCCTGGCCATAGTAACGGTCTGCGGAACCGGGCTGGAGCTGAGCTTTCCATGCCGGGCGTCCTTTTCGGCTGGGTCTGTACCCTCAGGACAGACCTACTGTACTCCTATACTCTAGTCCAGCACCGGAAGAGAGGGAAATGCTCAGGTCCGGACTTTGGCGGCGGCACCATAGACCAGCAGGAAAACGGCGAAAGCGGTCACAACAACGGACGGGCCGGCCGGTGTGTCCAGATGCCAGGAAAGACTCAGGCCGCCGCTTACCGCAACAAACCCGAACCCGATCGCCATGGCCACCATGATCTCCGGATTGTGGGCCAGTCGTCTGGCGGTCGCCGCCGGAATGATAAGCAACGCAGTAATCAGCAGTACGCCGACAATTTTCATGGCCACGGCGATGACCAGCGAAAACATCAGCATGAGAACCAGACGGAGACGCTCCACAGCCACGCCCTCTACCCTGGCGAGTTCTTCGTGGATGGTACTCATCAGCAAACCGCGCCAGAGCACCGCCAGCAGCACCAGGATCAATGCCGCACCACCGTAGATCCACAACAGGTCTTCACGGCTCATGGCAAGAAGATCTCCGAACAGGAGGCCTGTCAGGTCCACGCGGACATCCGGCATGAAACTCAGGGTTACCAGGCCGATCGCCAGGGCACTGTGAGCCAGAATTCCGAGCAGGGTATCCGTTGCCAGGGCCCTCGTTCGGGACAGCAGCACCAGTGCCATGGCCAGGACCACGCAGGTAATGATCACACCAACGTTCAGCGGCACACTGATCAGAAAGCTCAGGGCAATGCCCAGCAGTGCCGAGTGTGCCAGGGTATCGCCAAAGTAGGCCATGCGGCGCCAGACCACGAAACAGCCCAGAGGTCCTGCCACGAGTGCAACCCCGAGGCCGCCAATCAGGGCGCGCCAGAAGAAGTCGTCCAGAATGGCGTCAATGATGGGCATGGTCACACTCCGTGTGTCCGCCATGCCCGGATCGGGCGTTGTGGGAATCGCTGTCCACCACATCCCCGTGCAGGTCGTGACTGTGGTTATGGTGATGGTGGTAGACTGCCAGGGACTCTGCCACCGGCCGGCCAAATGTCTCGATGAAAGCCGGGTCGTGGGAGATGTCCGCCGGGAAACCGCTGCAGCAGACATGCTGGTTCAGGCAGATAACCTTGTCCGTGGCTGCCATAACCAGATGCAGGTCGTGGGAGATCATGATCACGCCGCAATTCAGGTCGTCCCGCAGCTGGCGAATCAGGTCATACAGCGACGCCTGGCCATTGATATCGACCCCCTGGGCGGGTTCATCCAGTACCAGAAGGTCCGGTTTGCGGGCCAGAGCCCGGGCCAGCAACAGCCGCTGTTTTTCACCACCGGACAAGTGGTGCACGGACGCGTGCAGCAGGTGTCCGATGCCGGTATGGCCCAGAGCGGACTCACATTCACTGAGCGACCGGCCGCTGAGCAGCATGAACCGCTTGACGCTCAGGGGCAGCGTGGGTTCCAGCGTCAGATGCTGGGGGACGTAGCCAATAATCAGGTTCTTCCCGAGCGACACCTGGCCCTCGGATACCTTCTCGATACCCAGAACCGCCTTGATGAGCGTGGTTTTGCCGGCCCCGTTGGGCCCGATGATGGTGATGATGTCGCCCCGATGGACTTTCAGGTTGACCCGATCAACCACAGGCCGTTCATCAAAGCGAACAGTCAGATTGTCCAGGCTCACCAGAGGGTCAGTCATGGTCCGGCTCCGCCTGGCAACGGGGACAGAGGCCAGCAATTTCGAGGGTGGTATTCTCGGCCCGAAAACCCTCGTCGGAAGCGGCTTTGCTGACTTCCTTCGATACTGCCGGTGCCGTCAGCTCGAGAACATTGCCACAGGCACGACAGATCAGAAACATGCCAGTGTGGTTTTCACCCGCGTGGGTACAGCCGATGAAGGCGTTGAGTGAGGCAATGCGATGCACCAGGCCGTGCTGTTGCAGGAAATCGAGTGCACGATAAACCGTCGGCGGGGCTGCGTTATGCCCATCGGAGGACAGCTCCGCGAGCACATCATAGGCACCCAGGGGCTTATGGGACTGCCAGATCAGTTCCAGCACCCGTTCCCGAATGGGGGTAAGGCGGGCATTCTGACGCTGGCAAATGGCGCGTGCGTCAGTCAGGGCCTGGCTGACGCACGCGTCGTGGTTGTGGGGCCGATAGGGGATGGCTCGGGCAGACATGGTCGGGATCCTGCAAAATTTGAAACATTATAACATTTACAGGACTGTCTGCCATGCCCGGCAGTGGAATGGAAAACGGTCAGTGTCGGGATTTCAACACCAGGGATTCCAGATATTCCAGATTCGGGATCCAGGCGTTCTCGCCCTCTACCTCAACCAGCATGAGATCCGCCGGGCCCGGCTCGCCTTCCAGTTTCCTGACCTGTTCCTCGGTCAGGCGAGCCTGGCTCGGAATACCCTGAGTGACCAGCGCCATAAACGGGACTTCCTTGTGGTGGTCTCCGATGGTGTTGAGCACAACGATTCGGCCACGATTGTCGCCCGGAACGGTCAGGGCGCCGCCGTTGGCCGCATCGTAGGAGATCACGGGGAGCTGAAGGCCCCGCCAGTCGAGGTAGCCAACCAGCCATTCCGGTGTGTTGGCGCCCGCGTCAGAGCTGGCGTAGTCGACCACTTCCGCAATCGAGACGTTTGGGAGCAACAGTTGCCGACCGCTCATGGGGATCATGACGCAGGAGAGGGATTGGCTGTTGTCATTCATTGCTTGTTACCTCAGGCGGAGTCCCGTTTTTGCCGGCTCTTGAGCAGGCAGGATTCTTCAATGGTTTTTACCAGTTCCCGGGCCAGCTGCTCCGGGGTGCCACAAAATCCGGTGCAACCGGTGGCGGCCACGGATTCGGGCATGGAGCTGTTGCCGCAGCTTTTGCTCTCCTGAACCCAGATCCGGCTACCGTAGGCTTTCAGTAAAGGCGCCGCAATAGCGCCATCATTGCCCATGCCGGAAAAGAGAATAGCATGGCAGCGCTGGCCGAAATGATCGGCGACATTCAGCAGGACCTGATCAATGGAAGGGCCGTAGGGGCCTGGCCAGGCCTTGCTGGTTTCCGTCAGGGCACCCTGTTCGGTCAACTTCCACTCGTGCTCTACCGGCATCAGGACGACATCGCCATTCTGAACCTGGTAACCCTCTTCCGCCAGCTTGAGCTGGTAGTGGGCGTGGCGCCCCAGCACCCGGGTCAGAACCTCGGTGAAGTTGCCATCAATGTGCTGGGCATAGATAAAGCCCACGGGCAGGTTCGGGGGCAGATGATCCAGGAACGTCTTTACCGCCGCCGGGCCACCCAATGAGGCGCCCAGGATCCAGATGTCCTCGGCCACCGATCCGGGCACAGCCGGTGGAATCCACTGTGGCAGGTCCGGCGAAGGTGCCGCTGCCGGCGTATCCTGCTCCAGCTCTACCAGGGCGGCCTCGGAATCCAGTTCCTCCAGGTGCCCCAGTTGCTGCTCGAGCTTGCCCAGCAGCCGTCTTTCCCAGCGAAAATAGTCGGTGCTTCCGGGCTTGGGGGCTTCGTCCAGTCCAAACAGTACCGGTGCTTCCGTGTTTTCAAGCAGATGATCGAACAGTAACGGGTGATCGGCCTCGTCTTCGAGGGTCACCAGCCAGAGGCTGGCATCGGGAAAGTCCGGATAACCCAGCAACCGGCCCGGATCCCCGGAAAAACGCACCTCGAGACCGAACTTGGAGGTGGCGGCCTGCAGCCGATGACGCTGCAGCACCACATCCGACACGATCCCGACCGTTGGCCGGCCACACTGGCCGGCCATCACTGTCTTCCGGTCAGCCGCTCAATGGTCTCAAGCAGCTCGGTTTCCTGGAACGGCTTGCCGAGATACTCGTTGACGCCAATGGCCAGTGCCCGCTCGCGGTGTTTTTCGCCGGTCCGGGAGGTGATCATGCAGATCGGTATTTCCTGCAGGTTGTCGTCGTGGCGCACAAAGCTGGCAACTTCAAAACCATCCATGCGCGGCATCTCGATATCCAGCAGGATAATATCCGGTTTGTGGTCCTGCAGCTGTGCGACCGCATCCAGGCCGTCTTTGGCGGTGATGACTTCCATGCCGTTACGCTCCAGCAGTCGTGAGGTAACCTTCCGCACCGTAACCGAGTCGTCCACGACCATAACCACGGTGGCCTGTTCCTCGTGACGGGCAGATTCTCGGGCTTTCTCAAGATCGGCCAGGCGCTGACGCTCGGACAGGATGTCGGAACGGATCATGGCCGGCAGATCGAGAATCACCACCACGTTACCGTCACCCAGGATGGTGGCACCGGACACACCCCGGACCGAACTGAACTGCGGGCCGAGGGATTTAACAACAATCTCCCGGCTGCCCATCAGGTTATCTACCTGCAGGGCCATGGGCTGCTCGGCACCGCGCACCAGAATCACCGGCAACGGCAGGGCCTGCCCCTGCAGTTTCGGATGGTGGTCACTGTTCAGCAGGCTGCCCAGGTACTGAAGCCGGTATTCCTGGCCGGCGTATTCGTACATCGGCGAATCCGGCTTGTAGTATTCCTCAAGCTCGTAGGTGCTGACCCGGACAATACCCTCGATGGTGTTCAACGGGATGGCGTAGAAATCTTCGCCGGTGGAAACCATCAGAGCCCGGTTCACGGAAACGGTGAACGGCAGGCGTACCGTGAAGGTAGTGCCGCGGCCAACGGCCGAATCGATATCCAGGCTGCCGCCGAGCTGTTTGATCTCGCTGGCCACCACGTCCATGCCCACGCCGCGGCCGGAAATCTGGGTTACAGCCTGTGCGGTGGAGAATCCGGGCTGCAGGATGAACTGCAGAACTTCCCGCTCGGACAGGTCTTCGTCCTCTCTCAACATGCCCTGACGGATCGCCTTGTCGCGAATGACCGAGGAGGGGATACCGGCGCCATCGTCAATCATGCGCAGGACAACATCACCGCCTTCCCGGGTCAGTGACAGGGTCACCTCGCCGGTATCCGGCTTGCCGGCCTTCTTGCGGTCTGCCGGACTTTCGATGCCGTGGTCCAGGGCGTTCCGGAGCATGTGCTCCAGGGGCGCGATCATGCGTTCGAGGATGTTCCGATCCATCTCGCCTTCGGCGTTACGGACATCAAAGTCCACTTTCTTGCCCAGTTCGCCGCTGATCTGGCGGACGATCCGGCGCAGGCGGGGCACCATGGAGGCGAACGGAATCATCCGGGTCTTCATCAGACCTTCCTGGAGTTCCGTATTGATCCGCGACTGCTGCACCAGCAGGGTTTCAGTGTCCCGTACCCGGTCAGACAGGGTCTCACGCAGGTCCGCAAGGTCCGAGGAGGATTCGGTCAGGGCCCGGGACAGCTGCTGGATGGACGAGTAACGGTCCATCTCCAGGGGATCGAAGTCGTCGCCGTAATCCGGACCGTGTTCTTTCTCGGCACTGAACAGGATCTGCGCTTCGGTTTCGATTTCCATCCGGCGCAGCTGCTCACGCAAACGTTCGATGGTGGCGGCCATTTCCTCGAGGGTATGGCCAAAGTCACTGGTCTGCTGCTCCAGTCGGCCACGGGTAATACTGGTTTCGCCCGCGAGGTTGACCAGCTCATCCAGCAGCGGTGCGGATACCCGGATGGTTTCCTGGGCGGCGCGCTGGGCTTCGGCAGCCTGTTTGCGGGCCTTCGCCGGCGATTTTCCGGGTTTCGGTGCCGGTACCACCGGTTTTTCCGCTTTGGCAGGCGGTGCCGATCCTTCAGGCTTCTTCGGTTCCGGCGCAGCAGGGGCTGGCGCTGGCTGTTCGGCTTTTGTCGGTTCCGGCACGCCAGAGCCGGACTCATAGCCTTTACGGATATCGGAAACCAGGGCAATGATGGCGTCGTGATCTTCGGTAATGGCCTGCCACTGCGACTCATCCGGGGCATTGCCGCCCAGATCAATCAACCGGGTTTCAAAGGCGTGGGCCTTGTCGCCAAGCTGGGTCAGCTGGGAGAGACGAGCACCGCCCTTGAGGGTGTGCAATGCCCGCTGGGCTTCCTGGTTGAAGTTGTGGTTTGCCGGGTCTTTGCGCCAATCGTCGAGCAGCTGCTCAAGCTGATCCATGATTTCGCCGGCTTCCTCGAGGAAGATCTCCAGAACTTCCGGATCAATCGCTTCCTGTCCGGACTCTTCCCGGGGCGCAGCGGTCTCCTCGGAGGCGACCTCATGGGCTGCCCGGAAGTCATCAATGAGGCCGGTATCCGGCTCGGGCTTGTTGCCCTCTTCCAGGCTGTTGAGCATCGCCTTCAGGCTGCCCAGTGCCCGATCGCTGAGGCTGAGCAGGGTTTTCTGGTTGTTGGACCCCGAAATCAGGGGATCAAGGGCATCGGACCAGGCCTCTGCCAGGTTGGCAATCGGATCGACATCGGAAAGCCGTGCACCGCCCTTGAGGGTGTGCAGTTCCTGCTGAAGCTGGGTCAGGCCGGTCAGTTCTTCCGGCTCGTCTCGCCACTGGTCGAGACACTCACTGATGGCGTCGTAGATTTCCAGGCCTTCGTCCAGGAAGATGCCGATCAGGTCGTCATCATTGGCCTGTGCCAGGGTCTCGCTGAGGCTGGTGCCTTCCGGAGCTTCTTCGGCCGGGGCCTCGGCTTTCTCTGCCGCTGCCGGCTGTTCGGTCTCTTCCTCTCGGGTATCAGACGGCAACGCCTCGCCCCGCAGGATGGACTGGACCTGAGCAACCAGCTCATGGGCCGGAGGGCATGGCTTCTGGGTGGCCACCTGCTCGACCATCTGCGCCAGCCTGTCATGGCAGGCAAACAGCAGGTCGTTCATGGAGTCGCTGGCTTCCAGCTGACCTTCCGCAACCTTTTCAAACAGATCCTCCAGCACATGGGTCAGGTCGCCGATGGCTTCAACGCCGGCCATACGGGCGCCGCCCTTGAGGGTGTGCACGTCGCGCTGGAGTTCCGCGGCCACGGTCCGGTCCGAAGGATCTTCGGTCCAGGTGTGCAGGGCACTGCCGGTGGAGTTGATCAGGTCGTAGGCTTCTTCCAGGAAGATGCCAACCAGCTCCGGATCCAGGTGAGAGAGGTCGGCCACGCCATCCTCCGCCTCGGCGGCTTCATCTGCCCCGGTTGTGGCAAGGTCGGACTCGTCCGGCTCATCCACGTCGGGCAGCGGAGCCTGTTCCTCGGTGCCTGCTTCCGCTTCGGGCTCTTCGTCCTGGCTGGTGACGTTGGTGACCGGCCGGGTTCCGGTGGCGCCGTCCATGTAAGCCTGGATTTCGCCAATCAGATCCGGAGCAGGCCGTGGTGGCTCCTTGGCTTCCAGGTTCTCGACCATGCCCGCCAAGCGGTCGTGGCAGCGGAAGAGCAGGTCCGACAGTTCATTGTTGATCGACAGCCGCTGTTCGGTCAGTCCCTCAAACAGGTTTTCCAGTTCGTGGGAGAGATCCCCTACGGCGGGAATGTCCGCCAGTCGTGCGCCACCCTTGAGAGTGTGCAGATCCCGCTGAAGCAGGCGCAGGATATCCAGGTTCCCGGTATTCTCACTCCAGCTCTGGAGCGCTTCGGCGGTGCTATCGATCAGATCCCGGGCTTCTTCCAGGAAGATTTCCGCCAGTTCCTCATCCATTTCGTCGTCGGATTCGGATGTTTCCGGCAGCGGCGCTTGCTCCGGTGTCGAAGGCTCTTCGCTGGCCGGTGCTTCGGTCTCGTCCATCTCGAAGCTGAGATCGATTTCCTCGAGGTCGCCGGTGAATTCCTGCTCAAAGGCGTCCGGCTCTCCGTTCTCTTCGGCTGGAGCCTGTTTCAGGCCTTCAAGGGCAGTGACCATGTCATCGCTGGACTCGGTGGCAAGTCCGGCGGCCACCTGGTCCATCATGTTAATCAACTGTTCGTGAGCCGCCCGGACAGTCTCGAAGAAGGTGTCGTCCGGCGCTTCGTCGTGCCTGGCGGCCTCGTCATAGGTTTCTTTCAGTGCACCCGAGAGCGCGGCAACGTCGCCGAGCCCGGCTTCGGTTGCGCCGGAGGTCAACTGTTCCAGTTCGGAACGCAGCGGGTTCAACGAGTCCATTTCGCCGGGGTTATCCGCCCAGCGATCAAGGATCCGGTCGGCATCAAGAACAATGTCCAGGCCTTCGTTCAGGAACAGCTGAACGAGTTGCGACGGCGGTTGCTCTGAATGCCGGCGCGGGGCTTCTTCACTGTGGCTGCGGAGGGTCTCATCCGTCAGCTGATCCAGCTTTTCAAGGAAGGCTTCGGTGCCTGGCAGCGAGGCCTGCGGGTTTTCACGAATCTGGGCCAGTCCCTGGGTCAGGAAATCGCAGGCGGATTCGATCAGCGAAAGGACGTCGCGGTTGGCCCGTTTGTTCTGGGCCCGGGATTCCTTGACGAAACGCTCCAGTGGCGTGATCACGGCTGCGATAGGACCGATGCCTGCTGTGTGTGCGCTGCCTTTGAGCGTATGCAGGGCTCGGGAAAGATCATCGGTGTAGGCAACGGTGGTTTTGTCGCCCGCTGCCGAGAGGAAGTCTTTCAGCGTCTGCAGGTGGGTCTCGGTTTCGCTTTCAAAAATATCCAGCAATACCGGGTCTACCGCATCCTCTTCAGCGGTCTCTGCGCCTGCAGTGCCGGTCTTGCTTTCGGCAACGGTTTCCGAGCCATCCGATTCAGCGGCGGGCATCATGCTGGCATCGGGGATCTCACCGTTGGCCAGGGCATTGGCGCGGGCTTCCAGGTTGGAGGTGTCCACCGACGGTGCACGGCGTTTTTCAAAATCTTCGACCAGGGCCGGCAGATTGGCGGTGACATCCTCCAGCAGGCTGGCAATGTCGTCGTTCATGAAAATGCTGCCGTCGATGACGCGGTTCAGCATGTTTTCCACCGACCAGGCCAGCTCGCCAACCACCAGTGCGCCGACCATTCGACCACTGCCTTTCAGTGTGTGGAAGGCACGGCGGACTTCCGACAGCGCGCTGCGGTCGTCGTGCTGGCGCAGGAGCATCGGCAGGTATTCGCGAATGGTTTCCAGCACTTCTCCCGCTTCTTCAACGAAGATCTCGAGAATTTCATCGTCAATCAGATCGTCGTCATCGGCGGGTTCCTCAGCCACGGCTTCAGCCGTCTCGGCGTCCTCGGTGGCTGCTTCTGCCGGCGCCTCGGGCACCTGTTCCTTGGCTGTGTCCTCGACCTCGGGCGCTTCCGCTTCTGCCTCGCTGTCAGTGCGGCGGGTGGTCGCCATGGCCTCGGCGCGGCTGATGAGCTCCTCCACGTCGCCGGCTGTCTCGCCTTCCTTGAATTCACGGATCAGGGAGGGGATGCGGGTATTGACCTGGTCCACCAGGTTGAACATCTCTTCGGTGGGGCGAATGGTCTGGTCAATCACGCGGTTCAGCAGGTTTTCAACCGACCAGGCCAGCTCGCCAATGCTGGTAGCGCCGACCAGTCGTCCACTGCCCTTGAGCGTATGGAAGGCACGGCGAACTTCGGTCAGGGCCTCGCGGTCATCATGGTTCTGGCGCAACCGCGGGTAGAATTCGTGGATGGTTTCGAGAACCTCTTCGGCCTCCTCAACGAAGATGCCGAGAATCTCGTCATCCAGAAGTTCCGAATCCGAGCTTTTGGTTTCCTCTGCGGCTGTATCCGTGGTTTCGGGTTGCTCTTCAACCGTCTCCACCAGAGGCACTTCGTCTTCGGCGGTTTCCGTCCAGGTGGGTTCGGCTCCAACCGGGAATCCAAGTGACGCGAGGCTGTCTTCGGCTACCCGGAGAATCGAATCGTTTTCGCCAATCCCCTCGGCAAGCCGCTCGAGGTAATACTCGATGCTGGTGACCGCATCGGCGAGGATATCCAGCTGTTTCCAGTCCGGAACCTGTTTGCTGCCCAGCAGTACATCGGAAATGTAGCGTTCGGCCGAGGCCAGCATGGTGGCGACCCGGTCCAGCGGGATCAGACTCAGGCCCCCGCGAATGCTGTGCAGCAGACCCGGAACATGCTCGATTTCACGGCTATCCCATTGCGAGGCAATGAAATTCACAATGGCGGATTTGACCTGTTCCAGGGTGTTCCGGGATTCACGGAGCAGTGCGCCACTGGCTTCACCCAACTCCCTCGATCCCAGGTTTACAGGGGCGTCGGAGGCTTCGTCTGCGGACGGCTCCTGCTGACCTTCACTGTCCAGACCGGCAAGACTCGCTTCGACGTAAAGCAGTGCGCCGGCGATATCCATCAGGGTGCCATCATCAACCTGCTCGGTCTGGGCGCTGAGTTTCTCAACCAGTTCTACCTGCTCGGTGACCACTTTCCGCGGTATGCCCAAACCCAGCACGGCCAGGGTATTGGCCACCTGGCGCAGACCCGGTAACAGGTCCTCAAGTTCACTGTTCTGACGCAACTCCGAGCGAACAAAGAGGTCGAGCTGATCCTTGAGTTTGGCCAGCTCTTCGTTGAGTGCGCCGACAACCGAATGAATGGCATCCCGACCCGGGCCGGATACTCTGGTCCGGGCGGCATCAACATCGTCTTCCGAAGGCAGTGCCTGGTTAAGCTGGTAGGCATCCCGAAGGGCACTTACCTGGGGCGAATCCAGATCCCGGGCACGGGCGACATAGTAGAGCAGGTGTTTGAGCAGCGCTTCCGGCGCTGGTTGCTGAAGGATATCTGCATGCTCATCGGTCAGTCGGCGGATTTCACTGTCCAGCTCCCTGAGCAGGGATTTTACCGCTGCATTCACCGGATTGACGTGTGCCTGCAACGTTTCCACGAACGCACTGGCCGCTTTCCAGAGCTCGCCCCGGGGCGTTTTCTGGCACAAACGGATCAGTCGTTGGATCACCTTCTGCATGTACTCGAAATGGGCATCGAGATCCGCTTCCCGGATGACGCCCGCCAGCGCAAACTGGTACATCTGGCGCAGCTTGCGGATGTGGCCCAGAACGGTCGGGTCTTGCAGGCGCTGGGAGACCTTCCCGGTCACGGTGAGGCGTGAGGGGGCCAGATCCGGTTTGAACAGCGAGGTATCAGACAGCAGGGACTCGCCACGGGCGGCCCGCAGGTCGTTCAGCAGAGGCAGCAGCACCATCGGAAAATCGTCCTGGCTGCTGGCCAGATGCTCAAGGTACTGGGGCAGCTGCAGGATGGCCTGCATCAGGACTTCAACGGCTTCGTCGGTATTGGCAACGGTTTCGTTGAGCACGGCCTGGGTGAGCTTTTCCATTTCCTCGGTGAGCAGGGCTGCACCGTAGAGCTCGACCATTTGCAGGGTGCCGTGTACCTGATGGAGATAATTCAGGCAGAAGCGCAGGCGCGCTGTGTCGTCACGATTCTCGACATACGCTTCCAGTGCATGCTGACCCTGGGTCAGCGTGTCCTGTATTTCGCCCCGAACCCAGTCGAGGGCGATGCTGTCATGGTGATTGCCCATAACCACTCCGGTTATTCTTCGTCAGTCTGGCGTTTGATCCACGCCAGCACATGTTCCGAGGGGACTCTCTGTAACCCGGGAGGCTGCCAGTCGGTCAGCTCTCCCTGGCCCAGAACCAGCAACCCCCCGGGCGCCAGCCGCTCTGCAAGTCGCTTGACAATTTCCCGCCGGCGCCAGCGACGGAAATAAATCAGCAGATTCTGGCAGAAAATAATGCTCATCCCGTGCATGGGTGCCTTGTCGAGATCCAGAACATTCAGTCTGGTAAAGCACACCCTGTCCCGGATGCTGTTCACAATTTCTACGGTATTCCGCTCGGCCGGGCGGAAATACCGTGTTTTCATGTCTTCGTCCATTCCCAGCAGTTTGCGGGGATTGAACTGACCGTTCCGGGCCTTCTCGATCACCGGCTTGCTGATATCTGAGCCGGTGACGCCAAACAGCGGCTGCAATGCCAGCTGGCTCATGCATTCATTCAGCACCATGGCCAGGGTGTATGGCTCCTCGCCGGTGGAACACCCGACACTCCAGGCATCCAGGGGGCGCTTTTTCAGCTGTTCCCTTGGCCGGGTCAGGACATAGTCGGACACCAGCCGGAAGGCGTCGGGATCCCGGAAAAACCGGGTTTCCTGCACCGTGAGCCGATCCACCAGCGTTGACCATTCCCTGATCGCATCGGGCCCGGATACGATTTTTTCGTAGTAGGCCTGATAGCTGCTGCAACCGATTTCCCGCATCCGGATGCCAAGATTGGTTTCCAGAAACGAACGGCGCTCGGCTGACAGGGTTATGCCGGTTCGGTGTTCCAGCAGGGTCTGCCACTGGCTGAACTGCGCCTCGTCCATATCCGGGAGTCGGCGCAGTGACCAGATGCCCTCGGCAGGTGACAGGTTGTTATGCATTTGCGCCATAAACCGTCAACAGCCCTGGAGCGGAAATCAGCCCACCACCGGAACGTCGCTGTCTTCCTCTTCTTCGTGATCCGCCACGTCTTCTTCCGGCAGGGTGAAGCCGGCAACGGAAGACCGCAGCTCGGACGCCATTTCTGCCAGGTTACCGATGGACTTCGCGGTCGCATTGGTACCAGAGGAAGTCTGGGACGTGATTTCCTGGATAACGTTCATGGTGTTGGAAATGTGCGCGGCCGACGAGGACTGCTGACGTGCGGCGTTGGAGATGTTCTGGATCAGTTCCGCCAGAGACATGGATACGTTCTCGATCTCCTCGAGTGCGATACCCGCGTCCTGGGCCAGACGGGCACCACGGACCACCTCGGCGGTGGTGTGTTCCATGGAGATAACCGCTTCGTTGGTGTCGGACTGGATCGTCTTAACCAGCGCTTCAATCTGCTTGGTAGCCGCGGAGGAGCGTTCAGCCAGTCGCTGAACTTCGTCGGCAACAACCGCGAAGCCCCGGCCCGCGTCACCGGCCATGGAGGCCTGGATCGCGGCGTTCAGGGACAGGATGTTGGTCTGGTCGGCGATGTCGTTGATCAGGGATACGATGTCACCGATTTCCTGGGAAGACTCACCCAGACGCTTGATCCGCTTGGAGGTTTCCTGGATCTGTTCACGGATGTTGTCCATGCCGCGGATGGTGTTCTGTACCACTTCCGCGCCTTTCTTCGCGATCGCAACCGACCGCTCCGCAACCGCGGAGGATTCGGCGGCGTTCGAGGATACCTGGTCGATGGACACCGCCATCTCGTTAACCGCGGCGGAGGCGCCGGCAATTTCCTGGGCCTGGTGCTCGGAAGCATCAGCAAGGTGCATGGCGGTAGCCTGGGTTTCCTGGGCGGCTGATGCTACCCGTACCGCGGTACCACGAATCGCCTGTACCAGTCCGCGCATCTGGTCGATCGCGTAGTTGATGGAGTCAGCGATGGCGCCGGTGAAGTCTTCGGTTACCGTGGCCTCGGTGGTCAGGTCACCGTCAGCCAGGTCGGCCAGTTCGTCCAGCAGTCGCAGGATCGCATTCTGGTTCTGTTCATTCTGTTCCTGGGTCGCGGCCAGTCGGGCCTGGGCTTCCCGGTACAGGGCCAGACCGATGAACACAACGATGGCGACCATGGCGGCCAGAATGGCAAAGGCCAGGGTCGGGCTGATCAGTCGTGAGCCGGACTGGGTGCGGAAGTTCTCAGCCAGTACAGAAAGCTCGGAAAGCAGGATCTCGGAATTCTGGAAGATGTCGCTGGCAGCAGTACGAACCTTGAAGAGGTCGGGAGAGGCTTCAAGGATCGCGTCTACGTTCTGGGAAACGAACTGGAACAGTTCATCGACAGCTTCGAGGCCGTAAATGGCGTCTTCATCATTTACCTGGGAGATGCCCATGGCCGGGTTGCCGTTGAGCTGGCCCTCGAGCACTCGCCCGAACAGGCTTGCGTCACGACCGAAACGGTCGGCGGCAATAACCGCATCTTCGTCACCGGAGAGTACGTTGTTGACCGAGCGAACAATCCGCTCTGCCAGCAGTGATTGACGCTGGGCCAGCGCGATCTGTTCGGCGGGGGCGTCGTTGTCGAGCAGGATCTGTACGATATCGTCGTACTCAACCTGCAGCTGCGGGATGGTTTCGTTCAGGGTCCGGGCCACCTCGTGCAGGCCGAGTACCGCATCCTGGGTCGAGAGGATACTGTCGGCGTTTTCCCGCACGGTGTTCCAGTTTTCCTGAACGCCACTCTGCTGGGCCAGTTCGCTCGGCGGCAGACCGGTTTCCGGATTACCCTCGGTTACGTTGGTCCAGAGCTGCTGGAATTCGTCACGGGAGCGGCGCAGCTGGTTGAAGGCCTCGGCGGTACCGCCGGCAGCCTCAGTCGCGTTTTTCGCAATCTCCTGAGAGAGCACCCTCAGCTCGGCGGTGTTGGCGATGTATTCCTGATCGTTCTGGCTGTCTGTGTTGATAATGAACAGCACGACAACGAGCAGGATGGTGAGTGCGATCAGCGCGGCGATCAGGCCGGCAACCAGCTTGTTGCCTCCCTGTCCCATACTGAGTCTTCCGGCTCTGTTCTTCATTTTCTGGCTCCCGGCCTCTTCAAGAAATTGGCAAGTTTGTTTTTTCGGGTTTCAGGCGGTCAGGGTGATGTTCCTGCCATTGTCACCACCCTTACCACTGTGCGACGTCCAGAAATCGTTCGTCCTCGAGCAGGTCGACGGCCGAAAACACTTTCCAGACTTCCTCGTTGCGTTCGTAACCGCCTGAGACAAACGGTCGAACGTTTTCAGGTACGCCCTGGGGCGAATCCTTGAAACTGTCAGTCGCGAAGTACTGCATGCCCAACACACTGTCGACCACCAGCCCGCTGAAAATATCGCCCTGTTCAACAACCAGCACCCGCCGCTCCCGTTGGCTTCGGGAAGAGCGGGGAATGTCAAAAAAGCCGGCGAGATCAACCAGGGGCAGGAGGCGGCCGCGGACATTGGCGGCACCAAGCAGAAACGGGCGAACCCCCGGTATGTGGGTAAACCGGGGGACATGGAGGATTTCAGTGACTTCGCCCATGGGGGCAACGTAGCGTTCACCTGCGAGAACGAAGCCGATGCCGTTCCAAAGTTCAACGGCTTCCTGTTGTTCCGGCAGGCCGGCGGCCATGGACCGGCTGCGCTCGGCGATATCCGTCAGAACGGCAAAAGGGGCGGCCTGGGCGGACATGCGTACTCCACGGTTGGGGATCAGGCAATCAGACTGTTGATTGTTTTGATCAGGTCGTCTTCGTTTACCGGCTTGACCAGGTAACCCTTGGCGCCCTGGCGGGTGCCCCATACGCGGTCAGTTTCCTGATCCTTGGTGGTTACGATGACCACAGGGATGGAAGCGGTTTCCGGTGCGCGGGTCAGTTGGCGGGTTGCCTGGAAGCCGTTCAGGCCGGGCATAACCACATCCATCAGGACCAGATCCGGGGTTTCGGCACGGGCCTTGGCAACACCGTCTGCGCCGTTGTCGGCGGTCAGCACTTCGTGCTTGTGTTTTTCCAGGATCGTGGAAATTTTCTTAACCTCGGTAGGGGAATCGTCAACAATCAGAATGCGGGCCATGGTTTCCTCGATGGTTCTTGGGGTCAGCAGGTTTACTGTTCCGCCTGTGGGACATACTGGCGGATGGTGTTGAGCAGCTCATCCTTACTGAACGGTTTGGTCAGATACTGGTCCGAGCCGACGATCCGGCCCTTGGCCTTGTCGAACAGCCCGTCCTTGCTGGAGAGCATGATAACCGGCGTCTTTTTGAAGGAGGAATTGTTCTTGATAAGTGCGCAGGTCTGGTAGCCGTCCAGGCGGGGCATCATGATATCAACGAAAATGATGTCCGGCTGGGAATCGGCAATCTTGGCAAGAGCGTCAAAGCCGTCAGTCGCGGTGATGACCTCACAGCCGACCTTTTTCAGAAGGGTTTCTGCGGTGCGACGTATGGTTTTACTGTCGTCGATCACCATGATCTTCAAGTTCTCGAAGTTGTCATCCATTGTCCAACTGCCTTGCGCTCAGCGACTGTCGTTATTTTAAAACGGGGGTTTTAACACAAACCTTAAGGTTCTTCTATAAACCCCGCTCATTTATAGATTATCAATGGCCGGATAAAAAGTATTAGTTTGTGACCAAATGTACTTCTGCCCGCAACGTCACGTAACTGACTGAGGATTTCTCCGGATGCATTTGCAGCTCGGGTACAATACCATCTGATTTCAAAGCATAGCACTTAATGCCCGGTCCGCTCTGCAGACCGGTTCGTGTTTTTAACCCTCAGGAGTGCAGGAAAGCCCATGACCGTCAGACTCGGGATCGTGATGGATCCGATTGAAGATATCCACTTCAAGAAAGACAGCTCACTGGCCATGTTGCTGGCTGCGCAGAAGCGTGGTTGGGAAATCGAATACATGGAGCTGCCGGACATGTATCTTGACGGCGGCCGGGCCATGGCCCGCACCCGCACCTTGACCGTCCATATGGATCCCGAGAACTGGTACGGCTTTGGTCCGAGCCAGGACCGGGAGCTGGGGGATCTGGATGTGATCCTGATGCGCAAGGATCCGCCGGTGGACCGGGAGTTCCTGATGGCCACCTTTATACTGGAGGCGGCCGAGCAGCAGGGCGCACTGGTGGTTAACCCGGCGTCCACGCTCCGGGACTGCAACGAAAAGCTGTTCGCTGCACAGTTCGAGGACCTGACGCCACCGCTACTGGTCAGCCGTTCGGCTACCCGGTTCCGCGAGTTCTATGCCAAACACGGCGACGTGATCATGAAGCCGGTGGACGGGATGGGCGGCCATTCGATCTTCCGTATAAGGGAGAACGATTTCAATCTGGGGGTCATTATCGAAACCCTCACCAACTATGGCGCTCACCAGGCCATGGCCCAGAAATACATTCCGGAAATCAGCGATGGCGACAAGCGTATCCTGCTGATCGACGGTGAGCCGGTACCCTATTCCCTTGCGAGAATCCCGTCCCACGGAGAGAACCGGGGCAACCTTGCCGCCGGCGGCCGGGGTGAAGGTCGCGAGCTGACCGCCCGGGATCGGGAAATCTGCGAACGCGTTGCACCGGTGATTAAAGAGAAAGGGCTCATTTTTGTCGGCCTGGATGTGATCGGTGACTATCTTACCGAAATCAATGTCACCAGCCCGACCTGTATCCGGGAACTCGATGCGGCCTTCGGGATCGATATTGGTGGCCTATTGATGGATGCGATTGCAAAACGCCTGGGCCAGGCATAATCCGGTGTTGGCGACCGGGCAGGTTTAACGACAGGATCCGTATCAGGAATGGCAGTTCAGGTAAGCGACTTCGACCGGTTTTCCTTTACCCTCTTTATGGCGCTGGCGGTGCACGCCATCGTGGTGCTGGGAATTACCTTTGCGCCCGAACCGCCCCGTTCCTCGGCCCAGACCATGGAAATCACCCTGTCCCAGTTTGACGACGAAGAAGCCCCGGAGAAAGCGGACTTTCTGGCCCAGACCAGTCAGAAGGGCAGCGGTACCCAGGAAGAGGTTCGGGAAATGACCACGCCCCAACCGGCAGAGGTCAGCCAGCCTGAGGTGGCTCAGGTTCAGCCCGAACCGCCGGCCCAGACCGAACCCCAGCCGCGTCAGGAAAAACAGGTGGTGCAGACCGAGAGTGCATCCGCTCAGAAGGTTCAACAGCCTGAGGAGCGCACCAGGCCGGAAGAGGAGCCTTTGCCGGTTCGGGAGAAAAAGAGCCTGATGGAGCGCAGTCTTGAAATTGCCAGCCTGGAGGCCCGCTTCGATGCCCAGCAGCAGGCTTATGCCCGCAAGCCCAGGGTGATGCGCGTTACCGCCGCGTCCACGCTCAAGTCTACCAACGCCTGGTATGTCCAGAACTGGGTGAGCAAGGTAACCCGGGTGGGTAATATCAATTACCCGACCGAGGCGCGCAATGCCGGAATCTATGGCACACTGAGAATGCTGGTGTCGCTGAAAAAAGACGGCACCATTAAAGAGGTGGCTATCCTGCAGTCTTCCGGCAGTACCGTGCTGGACGATGCGGCAATAGGTATTGTCAGGATGGCCGCACCTTTTGCACCGTTTCCGGATGAAATGCGGAAAGAGGTGGATGAACTCGAAATCATACGTACCTGGTCCTTCCAGCGTCGGGGGCTGACATCCGGATGACAGCATCGAAACACTCTCCCCATAGCTTGCGGCACCATTTCCTGGTGGCATCGCCCTATCTTGCTGATCCGCGTTTCCACGGCGGCGTCATCTATATCTGTGAGCATTCCGACGACGGTGCCCTGGGGCTCATAATCAATCACCCGCTGGACATCCATCTGGGCGAGATTCTGGAACAACTGGATCTGCCAGGCGGTGAGCTGGACCTGCCAGTATTCAGTGGTGGTCCGGTGCAGCCGGAGCGGGGCTTTGTACTACATCCCCCCGGAACCAGCTGGCAGAATACGGCCAAGGTGACCGAAGACGTTCTGCTGACCACATCCCGTGATGTATTGGCCGGCATCGGCCGTGGCGAAGGCCCCGATGAATACCTGCTGGCACTCGGCTACTCCGGCTGGAGCGAGGGGCAGCTGGAAGAAGAGCTGGGCAGCAACGCCTGGCTGACCTGTCCGGCCACCCTGGACATTCTGTTCCGCACTCCCTGGGAAGAACGCTACAAGGCGGTGCTCGCCCTGATCGGTATTGATCTCAACCAGCTCAGCGAATCGATCGGTCATGCCTGAGCCCGACAACCGTCGCGTGATGGCGTTTGATTTCGGAACCCGCCGGATTGGCGTTGCCGTCGGTCAGGAATTGCTGGGTACCGGGCAGCCGGTGGCTCTGATACCCGCCCGGGATGGCATTCCGGACTGGCAACAGATTGAATCCCTGCTTCAGGAATGGCACCCCGACCTGGTGGTGGTCGGTCTGCCCCTGAACATGGATGACACCGAGAACGATATGTGCGCCCGGGCGCGCAAGTTCGGCAAGCGCCTGCATGGCCGCTACCATGTGCCGGTTGAGATGGTGGATGAGCGGCTCACCAGTTTCGAGGCCAAGGGCGACGTCATGGCCGCTGGTGGCAGTCGCGACTTTGGCCGTCACGGGGTAGATGATCGGGCGGCGGTACTGATCCTGGAAACCTTCTTTAGACAGTGAGAACCTAATGACGGCATTGCTTGATATTGATCAGTTGCTGGACCAGATGGAAAACGGTCTCCGGCAGGCTCTTCAGCAACGGGGTATCGAAGCTCCGGCGCTGATTGGTATCCGCACTGGCGGTGTCTGGCTGGCGGACGTCCTCAGCAAGCGCCTTGGCATCGAAGAACCGTTCGGGGAACTGGACATCTCTTTCTATCGTGATGATTTCAGCCGCATTGGACTCAATCCCCGGGTCAAACCCTCCAGTCTTCCGTTTGATACCGAGGGTCGCGATATCATCCTGATTGACGATGTCATCATGAGCGGCCGGACCATCCGGGCCGCGATGAATGAGATCTTCGATTATGGCCGCCCAGCCAGTATCATACTGGCCACCCTGATTGACCTCGGTGCTCGGGAACTGCCCATTCAGCCTGACGTGGCTGGCAAGACAATGGCGCTGGAATCCCACCAGCGGGTCAAGTTGCGTGGCCCCGACCCGCTCCGTATTGAGTTTCAGGAAGCCGGACAATAAACCTCCGAATCAGATAACAGGCGACTCATGACCGCGAACGACTCTTCCCCGCACCACTTGCAGCTGACCCGGGATGGTCAGTTGCGGCACTTTCTTACCCTCGACGGCCTTGATCGCGCCTTGCTGACCGACATCCTGGATACAGCGGATTCCTTCATCGAGGTGGGCGAGCGAACCATCAAGAAAGTGCCACTGCTTCGTGGCCGAACCGTGGTGAACCTGTTTTTCGAATCCAGCACCCGAACCCGCAGCACTTTTGAGCTGGCGGCCAAGCGCCTGTCTGCGGATGTGCTCAACCTGGATATCAGCACTTCGGCCACCTCCAAGGGCGAATCCCTGTCTGACACGCTGCTGAACCTCGAAGCCATGGCCAGCGACATGTTCGTGGTCCGGCATTCCCAGAGTGGGGCGCCGCATTTCATTGCCGAGAGCGTGACCCCGGGGGTGGCCATTATCAACGCCGGTGACGGCCGTCATGCGCACCCGACCCAGGCCATGCTGGATATGCTCACCATTCGCCAGCACAAGGGGCAGTTCGAGGGGCTGAAAGTCGCCATTGTCGGTGATGTGCTGCACTCCAGGGTAGCCCGTTCCCAGATCCGGGCTCTGAACGAACTGGGTGCCGAGGAAGTGCGCGTCATTGCCCCGGGTACCCTGCTTCCCAAAGACGTGGAAAGCCTCGGCTGCACGGTGGAATACGATATGGCCCGCGGCATGAAGGATCTGGATGTGGTGATCATGCTGCGTCTGCAAAAAGAACGTATGGAAGGGGCATTGCTGCCCAGCGAGCGGGAGTTCTACCGGCTTTACGGCCTGAGCCAACAGAAACTGGCGCTGGCCCATCCGGACTGTATCGTTATGCACCCGGGGCCCATAAACCGGGGCGTTGAAATCGAATCGGCGGTGGCCGATGGGCCGCAATCAGTGATTCTGAACCAGGTGACCAACGGCATCGCCATCCGCATGGCGGTCATGTCCATGGCCATGGGTGGTCAGGTGGCTGAACGGCAGCAGAAACTGAGTGAGAGGGGCCAGGCATGAGCAGTGTCAACACATCCGGAGGCAGTCTGAAGATCACCGGAGGCCGACTGTTCGATGGTCAGGGCGCAGAGGTGGAAAATACCGCCCTGCTGATTCGGGATGGTCGGATTGCCACCATGGGCGAAGCCGCCATACGGGAGAATGCCGACGAGACCATCAGCGCAGACAACTGTGTGATCACGCCGGGATTCGTGGATCTGTGCTGCAACCTGCGGGAGCCGGGCAACGGCCAGAAAGGAAATATCGCCACCGAGACTCTGGCGGCGGCCCATGGCGGTTATACCACGGTGTGCGCTTCACCGGAGACGTCTCCGGTGAACGATTCCAGTGCTGTCACCCACCTGATCCGGGATGGCGCGGCCAGCCGTTCCCAGATCCGGGTTTTACCCATTGGTGCCATTACCCGGGGCCTTGAGGGCGATCTGCTCAGCGATATGGCGGGACTGGCCTCAGCTGGCTGTGTCGCAGTGGGTAATGGCTCGAGGGGTGTGCGTAATGCCCGCATCTTGCGCCGGTGCATGGCATACGCTCAGACCTTTGGCTTGACGGTGATGTTCAGCCCTGAGAACCAGGCCCTGGCCGCCGACGGCTACGCCCACGACGGGCTGGTGACCTCGCGGCTGGGTTTGCTGGGGATTCCGGAAGTGGCGGAAACCGCGGCGGTGATGGAGATGTTGTTGCTGGCGGAGGAAACCGGGGTTCGTTTGCACCTGAGCCAGCTGTCCTGCGGTCGCAGTGTTGAAATGCTGGCCGATGCCCGTAGCCGTGGTATTGCGGTAACCGCCGATGTGGCTATGCACCAGCTGGTGTTCACCGAGGATGCCCTGGCCGGATTCGACAGTCGTTTCCATGTCCGGCCACCACTGCGAGGCGAGAGCGATCGCAAGGCCCTGATTGCCGGTGTCCGGGAGGGTGTCATTGATGCCATCGTCAGCCAGCATCAGCCCCATGATACCGCCGCCAAACAGGCACCGATGGCAGCCACCGAGCCGGGCCTGTCCAGCATCGAGAGTGTGCTGTCGCTGGGTCTGGAGCTGGTGGAAATGAATGAACTGGCGCTGCCTGACCTGATCCGGGCGCTGACCTCCGGCCCGGCCTCTGTTCTTGGCCGGACGGCCCGGCTCGCGGAGGGCGAAACGGCCGATATCTGCCTGTTCGATCCCGATGCCTTCTGGACGCCGGGTTCGAAAACACTGGTTTCGGCCGGTCGTCATGCGCCGGTGACCGACCGTGAACTGCCGGGCGTCATCCGACTCACCCTGAGTGAGGGTCGAAAGGCCTGGCCCCAGCCAGCGATCTGATCCCGTCATACTGTCTGAAAGTGCGGCAGAGGTTGCGGAACCTCTGTCGACACCATCACAGAATCTCCCCCTGTTGCTGAAAAACCCTTGATGGCAGGCACCTGTGCCAACGTATTCTTGTAGCCGTCGCCCTATGGTCGACCAAGGAAAGCGTGGCCTGGCCGGTGCATTTCCAGAGACCGGCGCCCGACAATAATAATCAGGAGTCATCCCGTGAAATCAGCAAACCTCCCCCAGCGGGTAGCCATGGTGGCTGCCCTCTGTGCCAGTCTGATCTTGCCCTCAATGGGTCAGGCACAGGCACAGAACGAGCCTCTGGAACGCAGTTTTTGCGTTTTTGACCCAGTTGGTGCCAATGGCCCCCTGTTTGCCATCACCAAGACCTTCCAGCCGGTTGCCCTGAATAACGGCATCAAGCTGGATCTTCGCGCCTACACCGATGAGAAGGTGGCCGCCGAGGACTTCAAGGCGGGCCAGTGCGACGCTGTTCTGCTCACCGGCACCCGGGCCCGGGAATTCAACAAGTTCACGGGCAGCCTTGAAGCCATGGGCGCGGTGCCTGGCGAAGAGGAAATGCGGCTGTTGTACAACACCCTGAGCCAGCCCAAGGCCCGGCCGTTCCTGATTGATGGCTCCTACGAAGTGGCCGGTGTGTTCCCGGGGGGCGCCATTTACCTGCACACCCGTGACCGCGCTATCGATTCGGTCGAGAAGCTACAGGGCAAACGGATTGCCACCCTGGACTACGATCAGGCGTCCGTGCGGATGGTTCGCCATGTGGGCGCCTCCGTGGTGGGTTCCAATTCCGCGAACTTTGCCGGCAAGTTCAACAACGGTAGCGTTGACCTGGCCTACGCCCCGGCCGTCGCCTACACCCCGCTGGAACTGTACAAGGGCGTTCAGCCCAACGGTGCGGTGGTCAAATATGCCCTCGGTTACATGAATTTCCAGGTGATCATCCACCGTGACCGGTTCCCGGATTCCGCCGGCCAGATGGTGCGCGACCAGGCCATCAAACGCATTGACGAGGCCTACGAAATTATTGCCCAGGCGGAAGCCGAGATTCCGGAAGATGTCTGGATGCAGTTGCCCCGGGAGGATACCGCCGAATACGACAAGATGCTTCGCAAGGTGCGATTGTCGTTGCTGGAGGACGGTATATACGATGAGCGCGCTATCAAGTTGATGAAAGCGATTCGGTGCCGGGTCGATGCCACCCGTTCCGAGTGCGCCTCTGTTGCCGGAAGCTGAGGCCGGAGTGAAGCAGGCCCGCGTCTGCGGGCCTGTGCCTGACTAGCGGATTTCGTCTTTTAGGGCCTTGCCGGCCTTGAATCCAACGGTCTTGCTGGCAGGGATGCGAATGGTCTCGCCGGTTTGAGGGTTACGTCCGTCCCGCGCGTCGCGGCTGCGGATGTTGAAGGTGCCAAAGCCGATCAGGGTGATATCTTCGCCCCGGGAGGCAGCGGCCGACACCTGGTCGGTAAACGCGTTAATTACTTCACTGGCCTTGTCCCGGGTCAGGCCTGTGCGGTCGGCAATGGCCGCGGCGAGTTCAGGTTTGCGCATCGGATACTCCTTTTTTGTATTTCTATTGGTTCAGTCTGGTCCTGGCCGGAATCAAAACGACTCACGGTTGCTCCAATCTATAGTGGCTCCGAGCTCATTGTGCAAACCCCTGGGCGGCGGAGGTGTGTGTCATTCGGCGTCATTTGCGGCATCGGTCGCATAAAAACCGGGCTTCGTACGCCATAATGCGTGCCTGGTTACAGTCTGTAACAAACCGGTTTGTCCGCCGGAGTCTGGCCCATGCGATCGCAGCAGGACTGCATCAGAACAAAAAACGAAAAGGTGAAGAAGGTATGACCCATTTCCGGAATCCCTCCCGCAAGGCGCTTTTTTCCGGGTGCCGTGTACGTAACCTCGTGGCGGCTTTTATGGCCAGTGTGGTCCTCAGCGGCTGCGGCGCGGTGAATCACGTGATGTACAAGACCACCGGGGATGTGATGCAGGGCTTCTCCCGGGATCACACGGTTCCTTTTCTGATGGAGAGCAATGACCTGGCCATGGGGTGCGCCATGAGCGAGGCGACTGCGCCCTTGCTGATGTCCTTCGGCCGGGTCACCAATGAGCCAGACCAGCTGGCAGTGATGCTCTACCTCTCTGCCGGGGGCTGTGCCGAAGAAGAGGCCCGGGAACATGAGCTGGCGGCTCTTGCTGCCCTGAACGCCATGAACGGCAATGCCGCGGAAGACGCCATGATCCGCCAGAAGCGGGCCCATACTGTTGCCGCCCGGCGTTATTACACGGCCTGGCAGCACCACAATGCCCATTACGGCAATCCCGCCGATGGCGAGTGCCCGGATTTCGACGACGACATGGACGAGTTTATCTACATGGCCGGCCTGCTGTCCGGTCTGCAGGCCCTGAACGCCCAGATCCAGTCCACCTCGTCCATTGGGGTGCCGGCCAACGTTGGTTCCATTGCCGCCCGGGCCACCAGTTGTCTCGATAATGAGAAATGGTGGGGTGCGCCTATGGCACTGAGAGCAACGGTCTGGGCCATGATCCCGGGCGCCCAGCCAGAAGGCGAGGATGCGTTTGAGCGGCTGGCCATCGCCGACAATCAGGGCGAGGTTGCGGGTGTGCGGTTACCCCATGTGTTCCACGCCATCGCGGCCCTGAACAAGGGAGACGAAGCCATGGTTCGTTCGGTGATCCGGGATCATGCCGAATCGATCGAGACTACGCCGTCCAATGAGCAGTGGCGGTTCGTGGACGCCATGGCCACCGATATGATTGTCGCGGTCTCTGACCGTCTCTGGGTTGAGAACACCGGGCACCGTACACCCATGGGGCAGCTGGGCAGCTTCTGGGATGACCAGGCGGAAGCCGTTGAAACCATGGATCTGGACGATCTGCTGTAACCACTCCCTACCCAGAGTAATCAGTTATGTCGAAGGGCAGTTTTCATCGTAGCGGGCTGGAGTGGTTTTCATCGCTGCCCGCCTGTCTGTTATTGCTTGCGGTGGTCATTTTCTCCACGAGCAGCGACATCCACAACCAGATGCTTCGGGGCGGTGAACAGCTCTGGAGTGGCTATTACAAGTTGCGGATGGATCCGGTTCAGCCCACCTGCGACCCGAACCGGGATATCGACGCGGCGGTTGCTGCGGAAATGGCAGCCGATGACGAGGCGGATGACCCCATGGCGGCCCTGCTGGGGGCCGAGGAAAAAGACCCGGCTGACGTCCGGCTTGCCATCGAACGAGCGGTTGCTGACTGCCGCGAGGCCCACCAGAATTTCGAGAATCTCAGTGAACAGCTGACACCAGGGGTGAAAGCCTATCGGGCCATCGAACTTTTTATTGCTGACCTGATTGCCTTTGGCCTGGAGTCACAGCGTTTCATCCTCGTGATCCTTGTCATGCTGTGTGCGGTCACGGCGACCCTCACTCGTCATCATATCGCCATGCGTGCCATGGAAACGCGGCTGGATTACACCGTTTCCCATACTCTTCAAACCATCGCCAATGCCATGCTGTTGGGGTCGAGCGCAATCTTTCGCCAGTCCAGCCTGGGTTCAGACACGGCGGTCTCGTCCGAAGAGTTGTTGCTGCACAATTTCTGGATTATCGGTTTCGCCTGCCTCACGCTGGCCAGCCTCTACCGGCTGTTCCGGGTGCCTGATGATCTTGAGGAGGGCGGCAGCCTGAACAAGGCCTTCCTGGCCGTTCCGCTCTATACCGTGATGTGTTTGATCTCCGGCACCTATTTTGCCCTGATCGGACACGCGTCGGGGATTGGTATCTATCTCGGCAAGATGATGGAGCTGTCCGATATGTTCCTGAATGTCGGTCTGTATGTGTGGGTGGGCATGATGCTCAAGCAGACCCGCCTGGCCACCCTGGTGTTCAATGTCTTCCGGCCCTGGCGCATGCCACCGGAAATGCTGGCGGTTGTCGCGGTTCTGGTCGCTGCCGTGCCCACGGCCTACACCGGTGCCTCGGGCATCTTCGTCATCGCGGCCGGTGCCGTCATCTACAGTGAGCTGCGTGCCGCCGGTGCCCGGCGGCACCTGGCCCTGGCGGCGACCGCCATGTCCGGTTCCCTGGGCGTGGTTTTGCGGCCCTGCCTGCTGGTGGTTGTCATTGCTTACCTGAACCGGGAAGTCACCACTGATGAGCTCTTTGGCTGGGGCATCTGGGTGTTCGTGCTGACCGCCACCATGTTCGCGATTGTAGCCCTCAGTGTGAACCGACAGAGTGAGTTCAACCTGGCGCCCTCTGCTGAAGCCTTCCCGGCCATGACGCAGGCGCTCAAACCCCTGATTCCCTACGTTCTGGTCATCGCTGCCGTGGTGCTGTTTTACCGTCTGGCGCTGGACGTGAGCATGGATGAATTCTCGGCGCCAAGGCTGCTGCCGGTGATCATGCTGGCAATCCTTGTGTACGAGCATGTCAGCCTTAAAAACCGGAAAGGAAAAGCCTCGGGGGAGATCAACCATCAGGGTTTGGAGCGAAGTCTTCGTGGCGCCACCAACGATACGACGGCGGAAATTGGCGCGCTACTGCTGTTGCTGGGGCTGTCGGTGAGCATCGGTGGCGTGATCGAACGGGCTCACCTGATGGAGGCATTCCCGCAGTCGTTCGACAGTGCCTGGTCGGCAATGCTGCTGATGGTGGTGATCCTGGTGATCCTGGGCATGATCATGGACGCGTTCGGTGCGGTGATCCTGGTGACGGCCACCGTCGCCACGATAGCCTACTCCAGCGGGATTCATCCGATCCATTTCTGGATGGTGACTCTGGTGGCATTCGAGCTGGGCTACCTGAGCCCGCCGGTGGCCCTGAACCATCTGCTGACCCGGCAGGTGGTTGGCGAGGCGGAAGTGCTGGCCGCGCAACAGGAAACCGGAACCTTCTATCAGCGACACGAACGTATCATCATGCCGCTGATTGCCATGGGAATTTCGCTCGTGCTGGTGGCGTTTGTGCCGCTGTTGTTTTACGCCTGATCCGGGCTAAGAGGGGCAACCGCTAGCGGCTGCCCCACATCTTCGACACGGCAACATCCGAGCCCAGCGTCCCTACGACCACGCATACTCCGCCAACGCCGAGAAACACCAGCACGGGAATCAGGGCGCCAATTTTGCCGGTGTACACCAGTGCAATGGCGGAGACCGTTGCCAGAAACAGGAACAACACGCCCACGACGTTCAGAACGGTCCGGTGTGACGCTTTGTAGTTGGGCCCGACTTTCCCGGACTCCAGGGGGGTGAGGAGGGGAGCGAATAGCTGTCGCAGGCGCTGTTTCATGAAGCCATTTCCTTGATTGTGTTGCCCTATCATACAAAAAAAGC
>CAZFQI010000010.1:41699-56362 GCA_964520755.1 uncultured Marinobacter sp.
CGCTGTTTCATGAAGCCATTTCCTTGATTGTGTTGCCCTATCATACAAAAAAAGCGCCGTGCTTTCGCAGGGCGCTTTTTTTACTTGCAGGAATCGACTCAGCTCAGCTTGGGACCGGCTTCGACGATTGAATCCGCCACGTCGAACTTCTTGAAGTTCTCGACGAACTGGGCGATCAGTTCCTGGGCCTTGCCATCGTAGTAGTCCGGGCTTACCCAGGTGTTGCGCGGGTTCAGCAGCTCGGTATCCACGCCAGGAACATGCTTGGGCACATCCAGGTTCAGGGTGGGCAGGTGCTCGGTTTCCACGTCGTCCAGATCGCCGTTCTGGATCGAGGCGATGATGGCGCGGGTGGTCGGAATGCTGAACCGCTGGCCTTCGCCGTAGGGACCGCCGGTCCAGCCGGTGTTGACCAGGAAAACCTTGCTGCCAAACTCGTCCATCCGCTTCATCAGCAGTTCGGCGTAAACGCCGGCCGGACGCGGGAAGAAGGGTGCGCCGAAGCAGGTGGAGAAGGTGGACTTCAGCTTGGAGGAAGAACCCATTTCGGTAGATCCGACCAGCGCGGTGTAGCCACTCAGGAAGTGATAAGCGGCGCCTTCGCGGCTCAGGACGGACACAGGTGGCAGAACACCGGTCATGTCACAGGTCAGAAAGACGATGTGAGAGGGCTCACCGGCGCGGTTCTCGATCACGCGTTTTTCAACGTGCTCAAGCGGGTAGGCGCAGCGGGAGTTCTCGGTCAGGGATACGTCGGTGTAATCCGGCTCACGGGTCTCTGGATCGATCGTCACGTTCTCGACAATGGCGCCAAAGCGGATGGCGTCCCAGATAATCGGCTCGTTTTTCTGGGAAAGGTCGATGCACTTCGCGTAGCAGCCGCCTTCGATATTGAATACGGTGCCGGGGCCCCAGCCATGCTCGTCATCGCCAATCAGGAAGCGGTGCGGATCGGCAGAGAGTGTGGTCTTGCCAGTGCCGGACAGACCGAAGAAAAGGCAGGTTTCGCCATCTTCGCCAACGTTGGCGGAGCAGTGCATCGGCAGCACGTCTTTTTCCGGCAGCAGGAAGTTCTGCACCGAAAACATGGCTTTCTTCATTTCGCCGGCGTAGTGCATGCCGGCCAGCAGCACCTTGCGCTTGGCAAAGTTGATCATCACGCAGCCGTTGCTGTTGGTGCCATCGCGCTCGGGCACGCACTCGAAGTTGGCGGCGTTCAGGATCTGCCATTCCTGCTTGTCGGCCGGGTTGTAGCTGTCCGGGCGGATAAAAAGATTGCGGCCGAACAGGTTCTGCCAGGCAGTTTCGGTGGTCATTTTAACCGGCAGATAGTGTTCCGGGTCGGAACCGACATGAACGTGAGACACGAACTGGTCTTTTTCGGCGATGTAGGCTTCAACACGGTCCCAGAGGGCGTCGAATTTTTCAGCGTCGAAAGGACGGTTGATCGGACCCCAGTGGATATCGTCGGAGGTGCTGGGCTCCTCGACAATATAACGGTCCTTGGGAGACCGGCCTGTGCGGTCACCGGTTTTTACGACCAGGGAACCGTTGGATGCCAGCTGGCCCTCCTCACGCTCGAGTGCCACCTCGACCAGTCGTGCTGTACTCAGATCATTATAAGTGTTGCTCACTTCGACCTCGCCCTCGGGATGTCTTAGTGATTGCTCAGGCCGCCCCCCAAAATTGACGGAAATCTGAGCAATCGGGTCAATTCAGGCGCGCTATTATGCCAGAGACGCCAGTAAAAAACGACTGCCCGGGAAGCCTTGCTATAAGCGGTTTCCCGGCGAATCGAACGTGCTTCTAGTGTAGCGTATGACCGGTGAAAAGATGATCAATATCATTTCTATCGAAGCGATAGTGAGCGTGACAGAACTGGCAGTCCATTTCGATGGTGCCCTGTTCTTCCAGAATGCTGTAGCACTCGTCACTGCCAATAGCCTCCAAAGCGCCCAGAGTCCGCTCCCGGGAGCAACTGCACCGGAAGGCGACCGCTTCCGCGTCGAACAGCCGCACGGTCTCCTCGTGGAAGAGGCGATGGAGCAGGGTTTCACTGTCCAGTTCCAGCAACTCGGAGGCCTCGACTGTGCGGGCCAGATGATTTACCCGGTCCCAGAGGTCACCGTCTTCCTCCGTTGCGCCCGGCAGTCGCTGCAGCAGAAGTCCGGCGGCGCCGTTGTCATCGGCAAACAGGATCAGGCTGGTGGGGATCTGTTCCGAGCGATCGAAATATTCCTCAAGGCAACCTCCAAGAGTGTCCCGCTCTCGGGGCACTACGCCCTGATAGCGATTGCCGCGGTTGGGCGTAATGGTAATGGCCATCCGGCCCTCCCCCAGCAGATCATGGAAGCTGTCTTCGCTGACTGCATGTTCATCGAAGCGGGCCAGACCACGGATGTAACGGTCGTGGCTGCACTCGGCCATGAGTGTGCGCAATGGACCTTCCCCCTGGGCCTGGATCGACAGCGTGCCCTCAAACTTCAGGGTGCTGCTCATCAGAATGCTGGCCACCAGGGCCTGCCCCAGCAGCTCCCGGACAGTGTCCGGATAGGGAGCCTGACTACCGATTTCCCGATAGCTCTCTCCCAGTTGCACCCAGGCTCCCCGCACCTGGCTGTGTTCGAAGATAAAGCGCTGGAACTGGTCGCGGGATGCCATGTTGTGTCTCCTGAATACTGGATGCCGGTCTTTGTACGTTGACTGAGAGCGGGGGTGAAAAAGGGTTCAGAGGCCGTTCTGTTCGCGAAAGCGCTGAATATCCCTACGATCTTTCTTGGAGGGCCGTCTGGCCGGAGGAAGCTGCGCTGCCTGCATGGTTTTACGCTGCCAGGCCAATTCCTCACGTTTCTTAACGCTGTCTTCGGTTTCGTGGTAAAGCTTTTGAGCTTCGGGTGCGCCACGGCGCCGGTCGCTGATGTCATCAACAATGACAATTTTTTCCTGCCAGCCCAGACGCAAGGTCAGTTTCGCGCCGGTTTCCACCAACTTGCCAGGTTTGCAGCGCTGATTGTTGTAATGAACCTTGCCACCCTCGATCGCTTCCTTGGCCAGGGAGCGGGTCTTGTAGAAGCGGGCGGCCCAGAGCCATTTGTCGAGCCTTACACGTTGGTCGTCAGCGATTGATGCCGTCATGTCTCCTCACCTGATGGGCTTGTAAGCCAAGTATAACGCTGTCATCGCCGGGATGGCAGGGGCGACCTCTGGCGAAGTGCCGGTAGAACTTCGTTGAAGTGATGGATGCAGGGAATTTCCGGGTGCCGTTGTCGGGCCTCTTGCTGGCTGTCCGGCGCCAGCACCGCAAGGCATTGGGCAATGCCGGCGGTAAGGGCACTTTCCAGGACCGGGAAACTGTCATCGATCATCAGGGTGTTTTCAGCCCGGTAGGGCGTCAGGCGCTGGAGGTCGTGCCAGAACGACGGATCTTCCTTGGGCTTGCCCAACTGATGGCTGGAGACAATGGCATCCACCCGTGTATCAAGGCCGGTACGCTGAAGCTTCAGAGCCAGGGGGTCCGGGTGGCAGTTGGTGACGATCACCGAATGGAGTCCGGATTGCCTGAGTGCATCCAGAAAATCGGTGACGTGGGGCCGGTAACCAATCCGGTCGCCCACCTCTGCTTTCAGGCCGGTGATGTCCAGAGATAGTCGCTCGCTCCAGTAATCGGTGCAGTACCAGTTCAGCGAGCCACGCTCAGCCATGATCATAGGAATCAGGCGGTCTTTTGCTTCCTGGGGGTGGAGGTCGTAGTGCTCAGCGTAGCGAGTTGGCAAGTGTTCGAGCCAGAAGTGATTGTCGAAATGCAGATCAAGCAGCGTTCCGTCCATATCCAGGAACACTGTGTTGAGAGAGGACCAGTCAACCATAGAGCAAAACAGCCTGAAGAATTTTCTTCAGGCTGCCGGAGTTCGCTCGTTGGGGCAAGCCGTGATAGTACGGAGGCTTGTCCGGTGGAGCCGGATCAGTTGCTGGTCTGAACGGTCTCGGGCTTCTTGCCGGTGCGGGTACAGCCCAGGCAACGCACGAAAGTCGCCTTGGCAGGGCCCATTACCAGGACTTCGCCGGCTTCATCGGCGTTGCCGCCCAGCAGTGAAAAGGGCAGGGAGACCAGGTAGACAGCGCTGCCCACAATGGTGGTTGCCAGCAGGGCCGGGCGAACAAAAATCGCGTCGCCGGTCATGGCTAGTGCTGACGGGGTTTCATCCACTGCCTGAGCATGTCCAAGTGAAGCGAATGCCATCAGGCAGGCCGCCACAGTGGCCACCAGAGTGCGGGAAATCTTGCGGGTCATCGTACTGTCTCCTGAGCTTTTTGGCCCTAAATACCATCCCATAGTAAACCTTGGGCGTTAATCTTCTGTTAACTATGAATCATATTTGCGCATTTTCAAACGATTTTTCGTTGCTGAATGTGCCATCTCGTAAGCATTCAACGCTGGCAGCGTGGGCAGTAAACCGTCGCGCGGTTGTTCATCCGGACTTCTTTCAGCGGCGCTCCGCATTCCTTGCAGGTCTGGCCGCCGCGGCCATACACCAATAGGGACTGGGCAAAGTAGCCGGGCTTGCCATCGCTGTTCACAAAGTCCCGCAGGGTGGTTCCGCCCATCAGGATGGCAGCACTGAGCGTCTCACGGATCGCTTCTGCCAGCCGGTGGTAGCGGTCCAGGCTGATTCGCCCGGCTTTGCGGCGAGGGTGGATGCCCGATTTGAACAGGGCTTCGTTGGCGTAGATGTTACCAACCCCGACTACCACATGATTGTCCATGATAAACGACTTCACCGGGGTGTTTTTGCCACGGGACAGTCGAAATAGCAGCGCCCCATTGAATTCCGGGGCCAGGGGTTCAGGCCCAAGGTGGCTGATCAGCGGGTGATTGTCGGCCGATTCAGCCCAGAGCCAGCAGCCGAACCGGCGGGGATCATTGAATCGGAGAATGACGCCGGACTGTAACGCCAGGTCGATATGATCATGGGGCAGCGGTGGCGTGCTGTCGGTGATAATTCGCAGGCTGCCGGACATGCCGAGGTGAACAATCACCGTGCCCTGGTCCATGTTCAGGAACAAATACTTGGCCCGTCGGTCTATACTCCTTATAACCTGACCTTCCAGTTTCTCGCCAAGATCTTTAGGAACAGGCCAGCGCAGACTGCCATTGCGAACTGTGACTCTGGTAATCGTTTCGCCTTCGCAGTGGGGCGCAATACCACGTCGGGTCGTTTCTACTTCGGGCAGTTCGGGCACGGGCGGATATCTCCGATGGAAAACAAGAAAGTGTAGTCAGTAACAATTTTGCATCCAAATGCTGTTGTTGTGGCTTACAGCTGTACGCTAAAGTTGTGGAGTTGGCCTCGCGCCAAAGATAATGATTTCGAGGATTAGCTATGTGGTTTAATGGTCTTCTTGACCTGTCGTGGATGCAGCTCATTCTGGTAACACTTGGAATGACCCATGTCACGATTGTTAGTGTAACGCTCTACCTGCACCGCCATTCGGCGCACAATTCGCTGGATTTGCATCCGGCTCTGAAACACTTCTTCCGGTTCTGGCTCTGGTTGACCACCGCACAGAACACCAAGGAGTGGACGGCCATCCATCGTAAACATCACGCCAAATGCGAAACCGAGGAAGATCCCCACAGCCCGGTGGTGTTGGGGATTCGCAAGGTTCTGTTCGAGGGGGCGGAACTCTACGCCGAATCGGCGACCCCGGAAACCCTTGAACGCTATGGCCAGCGCACCCCGGAAGACTGGGTAGAGCGTAATGTCTACAGCCGCTACCGGATGCTGGGCATCGCATTGATGGCGGTGATCAACCTGGCTCTGTTTGGCGTTCATGGCATCTGGATCTGGGCGGTACAGATGATGTGGATCCCGGTGTGGGCTGCCGGTGTGGTTAACGGCATTGGTCACTGGATGGGTTACCGGAACTACGAGTGTGCCGATAACGCTCGCAACATCAGTCCGCTGGGTCTTCTGATCGGCGGCGAAGAGCTGCATAACAACCACCACACCTACCCGAACTCCTCCAAGCTTTCCCGTCGCTGGTTCGAGGTGGATATCGGTTGGGGCTATATCCGTCTGTTCCAGTTATTCGGTCTGGCCAAGCCCAAGGGCTATCGTCCGATTGCTCACCATGTGCCGGGCAAGCTGGAGGTGGACGTAGAAACCGTGCAGGCGATTGCCAATAACCGGTTCGACATCATGCGCCAGTACCGCAAGCGGGTCATGGAGCCGGTGTTGCGCCAGCAGAAGTCACTGATGGACGATGAGATCCGTCCACGGTACCGGAAGCTCAAGCAGCTACTCTCCCGGGAAATTACACTGATCCAGCCCAAGGAAAAGGAAACTCTCGAGTCGGTTCTGGAGCGCAATGCAGTGTTGCGCCAGATCTACGAGAAGAGCCATGAATTGCAGGCGCTCTGGCGTCAGCGTGGGCTCAAGCCACAGGACAAGTTGAATGCTCTGATGGAGTGGTGCCGGGAGGCGGAAGCCAGCGGTATCCGGTATCTCGAGGAGTTTGCCGAGCACCTCAGGGCTTATTCCCTGCGCCCGGCCTCCTGATCCGGCGCTGAAGATCGACCTGAACCTGCTTCGGCGGTGAATCCGGGGTCAGATGAAAGCTTTCATCTGACCCCTTTTTCATTCTGGCCCGGAAATGACCCGGAACAGGGAATAGGTCACCTGGCCAGCGCTTTTCTGGCGGTGCAGATGCCAGGATACGGGCACTGCCGGGGTTGGTAATTCGCTCTCGTGTTCCACGTAAACCCAGCCACCGGGGTTAATCCAGGCCTGCTCGTCGAGCAACGGAAACAGTTTTTCCAGCCAGCCCTGGCGGAACGGCGGATCCATGAACACGATGTCGAACGGCGGTCGGTTTCTCTGGCGCAGGTAGCTTTCCACATCTGAGCACACCACCTCACCACCTTCGGATTTCAGCAATCGGAGGTTGTCCCGCAGTGCTTTAGCCAATGCTGGAGTGTGGTCCACCAGGGTGGCCCGCCCGGCACCTCGGGACAGCGCTTCCAGCCCAAGCGCGCCGGAACCGGCGAACAGATCCAGGCAGTCGCTGCCTGCAAGGTGAAAGGTCAGCCAGTTGAACAGGGTTTCCCGGGTGCGGGCGGGGGTTGGCCGCACGCCGCCGGCGTCCGGAAAGCGCAGTTTCCGGCTGCGCCAGTCGCCGCCGATGATTCGCAGTTCACCGGTGCCGCTGCTTTTGCCAGCCGGAGCCGCGCCGCGATCGGCTGGGGATCTCTTCTGGTGAGACCGGCTTGCGGATTGTCTGCGCGCCATAGTCGCGGCTCCACGAGGTTATTCGGTTCAGGATATGTGCGTGCATCTTACCGGAAACGTTCACGGGCGTGATAATCGGGGCGACCCTCACTTCACCGGGACAGTCTGCTAGAATGTCGGCTTTCTTTGTCCCGCCCATTCAGACTGATGGATTGACTTTTATGACGGCAGAGTGGATTTCAATCGGCCTTCTGGCCCTTCTTGTGCTCGTATTTGTCCTGGATATCGCTGGTAACCGCAGCCGGGCACCACGCCCGAAGCCGGTGCCACAGCGCAAGCCGGAGGTTGCAAAGGGGCCGGCACCGGAGCCGGAAAAAGGCGAAAGTGAGGCACCTGCCGCCGAGCCACAACCAGAGCCGGTGGCTGGCCCCGAGCCCGAGCCCGAACCCCAGCCTGAACCGGAACCCGAGCCGAAACCGGAACCCGCGCCGGCGGAAGAGCCGCAGAAAGCGCCGGAACCTGAGCCCCAGGTCAGCGTTTTCGAACGCATCCGAAAAGGGTTGGGTAAGACGCGCGCAAGCCTGACCGGCGGCCTGTCTGATCTGTTCTCGCTGAGCAAGAAAATTGACGAGGACCTGCTGGAGGAAATCGAAACCACGTTGCTGATGGCCGATGTGGGTGTTACCGCCACCTCCGAAATCATTGATTCGCTCACCGACAAGCTCGAGCGCAATCAGCTCAAGGACGGGGAAGCCCTGCGCAAGGCCTTGAGGGATGAACTGCATGGACTGCTGAAGGACGTGACCAAGCCGCTGCAGATCGATTCCGGCAAGACCCCGTACGTCATCCTCATGGTGGGGGTGAACGGGGTGGGCAAGACCACCACCATCGGCAAGCTCACCAAGAAATTCCAGAACGAAGGCAAATCGGTCATGCTGGCCGCCGGCGATACCTTCCGCGCCGCGGCGGTCGAGCAGCTGCAGGTCTGGGGTGAGCGCAACAACGTCCCGGTAGTTGCGCAACACACCGGTGCTGACAGCGCCTCGGTTATTTTCGACGCCATCCAGTCAGCCAAGTCCCGCGGCGTTGATGTGGTCATTGCTGACACCGCCGGCCGTCTCCAGAACAAGGACAACCTGATGCAGGAGCTGGAGAAGGTGGTCCGGGTGATGAAGAAGCTGGATGAATCCGCGCCCCACGAAGTGATGCTGGTGCTGGATGCAGGCACGGGCCAGAACGCTCTGAGCCAGGCCCAGGTGTTCCAGCAGGCCGTCGGCGTGACCGGCATTACGTTAACGAAACTGGACGGAACGGCCAAAGGCGGTATCGTGTTTGCCATCGCCCGTCAGTTGCAGTTGCCCATCCGGTTTATTGGTGTTGGTGAGCAGGTGGACGACCTGCGCAGCTTTGATGCCGAAACCTTTGTGGACGCTCTGTTTGACGAGTAGCCCGGAATCCAGCCGCGCGGAAGCCGCCCATGATTGAGTTTCGCCAGGTCACCAAGCGTTACGACAGTGATCACACCGCTCTGCGACAGGTCAATTTTGGCCTCGAACGCGGCGAGCTGGCGTTTCTGACTGGCCATTCCGGTGCTGGTAAAAGTACTTTGCTTAAGCTGATCATGGTCATGGAGCGGCCCAGTGCCGGCGAAGTTGTGGTAGGCGGGCAGGTTCTGAATCGACTGCCCCGCCGTCAGATCCCCTACATTCGTCGCCATATTGGCGTGGTCTTCCAGAACCACCAGCTGCTGTTTGACCGCACCGTTTTTGACAACGTGGCCATGCCTCTGGAGGTTATGGGTGCGTCTCCCAGAGACACCGGCCGGCGTGTGCGCGCAGCCCTGGACAAGGTGGGGTTGCTGCAGAAGGAAAAAATGAATCCGATGCAGCTTTCCGGCGGGGAGCAGCAGCGCGTGGGTATTGCCAGAGCGGTGGTTAACAAGCCCCCGGTTCTGTTGGCAGATGAGCCTACAGGTAATCTGGACCCGGCTCTGTCTGCCGACATCATGAATCTGTTCGGGCAATTCAGTCAGGTGGGCGTGACCGTGTTGATCGCAACCCACGACATTGCCCTGATTAATGCGATGGGGCGGCGAACGCTGAAGCTGGACCATGGCCGTCTGGTTACCGGCGGCACCTCGGTCATTGGCGGAGGTGCCCGTGGCCGCTGATCCCCGGAAACGGGCAGAATCTGCCCGTGGCGCCAACAAGGCCCGTTCGCCATGGCGCGAGCAGGCGGAAAGCTATTTCACCCATCATCGCAAGGTTGCTGAGGACAGTGCCCGTCGTCTCTGGCGTAATCCTGTGGCCAGCCTGATGACCTGGACGGTGATGGGGGTTGCCCTGGCCCTGCCGGTGGCGCTGCTATTGCTGCTGACCAGCCTTCAAGGGGTTAGCGCGGGTTGGGAGAGCAGTGCCCGGGTGACCGCCTACATCGAGCTGGATGTGCCGCTCGAGCGGGCAAGGGCGCTGGGCGACGACATTGCTGGCGATGGCCGGGTCTCTGGCGTCGAGCTGGTTGATCGGGATCAGGCCCTGGCGGAGTTTAGGGCCTCATCGGGCCTGGAGGATGCCCTGGATTATCTCGAAGATAACCCGCTACCACATACCCTGCTGATTACCCCGGAGGAGGGCGCCCGGTCTACCGAAGGTGTCGAGGGGCTGGTGCGGTTTATCGAGGGCATGGAAGGCGTAGAGCGGGTTCAGGTGGATCTGGGCTGGTTGCAGCGCCTGAACGCCATGACGGATCTTCTGGCCCGTGCCGTCTGGGCACTAGCGATCCTGCTGGCTGCGGCGGTTGTCCTGGTGATCGGCAACACCGTGCGTCTTTCGATTGAGAGCCGTCGGGACGAAATCCTGGTTGCGAAACTGGTGGGTGGAACGGACAGCTTTGTCCGCAGGCCTTTTCTTTACACCGGCGCCTGGTTCGGGCTTGGTGGTGGGGTTGTGGCGCTGATTCTTTTGCAGTTGTCCCTGTGGTGGCTCAGCGGGCCCATAGAGCGGCTGGCAGGACTGTACCGGAGTGAATTCTCCCTCGATGGCTTGCAATTGGATGGGGCGCTGGCGTTGATAATTGTTGCGATGCTGCTAGGCTGGCTGGGCGCCTGGGTTGCGGTGAAGCGTCATCTGGATGACATGGAGCCGGGTGATATTGCCGGAGGTGGGTGATCCGGATAGCGGTAAAAGCGTATTGAAGAAGCAGCTTCTTTTGGCGTAGGTTAAGAGTCAATAAAGCCACAGCGAAATTTCCAAATAGTTGATTTGAAAAGTTTTATTGGGGATTTCGGGAACTTTCAGGGTTCTTGGCGGTCTAAATAGTTATTGATATATTTAAGGGCCGTTGGGTTCGGAGGTTAGAGCATGGGTACGAGTTTACAACTGGTTGACAGACTGGTTCCGGGTCAGAATCTCGAGTCTTACATTCAGGCTGCGAGCCGCATTCCGGTGCTCACAGTGGATGAGGAGCGGGACCTGGCCGAAAGGTTACATTATGAGGGCGATGTGGAAGCCGCCCGTCATCTGGTTATGTCTCACCTTCGCTTCGTAATTCATATTGCCCGGAGCTATTCGGGCTATGGTCTGGCACAGGCGGACCTGATCCAGGAAGGCAACGTTGGTCTGATGAAAGCGGTCAAACGCTTCAATCCGGAATACGGCGTGCGTCTGGTTTCATTTGCGGTCCACTGGATCAAGGCCGAGATTCACGAATTCATCCTGCGCAATTGGCGGATCGTGAAAGTGGCCACAACCAAGGCCCAGCGCAAGCTGTTCTTTAACCTGCGCAGCCAGAAGAAGAAGCTGGCTTGGCTCAGCCACGACGAGCTGAACGCTGTTGCCGAGGATCTGGGCGTTGAGCCCAGGGTTGTCCGCGAAATGGAAGGCCGGTTGGCTTCCCAGGATACGGCGTTTGACGGTCCGCAAGACGATGATGACGACAACGCCTATCAGGCGCCGGCGTATTATCTGGAAGACGCTCGCAGCAACCCGGCGACCCAGTTGGAAAACGCCGATTGGTCCGACGATTCCAACGGCCGGCTGATGGTGGCGCTGGAACAGCTGGATGAGCGCAGTCAGGATATCCTGCGGGAGCGCTGGTTGTCTGAGAGCAAATCAACGCTGCATGAATTGGCGGATAGGTACGGCGTGTCAGCGGAACGTATCCGGCAGCTTGAGAAGAATGCGATGAAGAAGATTCGCATGCAGATGGTTGAGGCGGCCTGAACAGGCCGCCGAATCCCGCGACTGAGTCGTTAAAACGCCACCACCGGTTCCGGTTGGTGGCGTTTTTGTTTGTATAATCGGAAACTTTACCTTGGGGGCAGAAGCGATTGGGTGGGCCTTTCCAAAACACGCTGTGAATACGTCCATGTACGCTCGGCTCCGCCATCCATGGCTCCGCACGGTTTTGGAAAGGCCCACCCAATCCCTTCTCGAACCTTTGTGCAAAGGCCTGAAAAATGACTGATAAACTCCCTCATATCGCATTTCTTGGCATCGGCCTGATGGGCGCGCCCATGACCCGTAACCTCCTGAACGCGGGCTTTCCGATGACCCTTTGGAACAGAACGGCCAGCAAGTGCGAGCCCTTTGCTTCTGAAGCAACCATTGCCAAATCCCCGGCGGAGGCGGTTGCCAATGCCGATGTGGTGATCACCATGCTGGAGAACAGCGATGTGGTGGAGCAGGTGCTGGTCGCCCAGGGCGCGATTGATGCCCTGAAGCCGGGGGCGCTGGTGATTGATATGAGCTCCATTCAGCCTTCTGTGGCCCGTCGCCATGGCGAGTTGGCTGCAGAGCGGGGCGCTGGCTATGTGGATGCGCCGGTGTCCGGGGGTACTGTGGGTGCGGCGGAAGCTCGCCTGAGTATTATGGCGGGTGGTTCGGAAGCGGATGTGGATCGCGCCCGCACGGTGTTCGAGGCGCTCGGCAAATGCACGCGCATCGGGCCTGTGGGCTCGGGCCAATTGGCGAAGTTGGCCAATCAGGCTATTGTTGGAATCACCATTGGTGCCGTGTCCGAGGCACTGCTGCTTGCGGCGAAAGGCGGCGCCGATCCTGCGGCCGTGCGGGAGGCGTTGTTGGGTGGGTTTGCTGGTAGCCGTATTCTCGAGCTGCATGGGCAGCGCATGATTGAACGGGATTTTGCGCCCGGTGCGCCGGCCCGGATTCAGCTCAAGGACATGCGGATGATTCTGGATGAGGCCCGTGCCGAAGGGTTAACCCTGCCACTGGCCCAGCAGACGCACAATGAGTATCTGTCGCTGGTGGCCAATGGTCACAGTGATGTCGACCACAGTGGCCTGCTGCTGGAGCTGGAGCACCTCAACGGTGCCCTGCTTGGCTCCCTTGGCCGCCGCCCGAAGGAGTAACCACGCCATGCCCCGTTTTGCTGCCAACCTGTCCATGTTGTTCACGGAAGTCGACTTTCCCGAGCGCTTTGCCATGGCCCGGGCTGCCGGTTTTGAGGGGGTGGAATACCTGTTCCCCTACGCCTACCCCAAAGAGCTGCTCAGTCAGATGTTGAGCGACAACCAGCTGACCCAGGTGCTGTTCAATCTGCCGCCGGGGGACTGGGAGGCCGGTGAACGGGGCATCGCTTGCCTGCCAGACCGGGTTGAGGAGTTCCGGGCCGGGGTAGATCGGGCGATTGAATATGCCCGCGCTCTCGGATGCCGACAGCTGAACTGCCTCGCAGGACTGAAGCCAGCCAGCATTGCGGACGACATTGCCTGGCAGACGCTGGTGGACAATGTCGCTTGGGCAGCAGCCAGGCTGGCCGACGAGGGCATCACACTGTGCCTGGAGGCCATTAACTCACGGGTGGACATGCCCGGTTTCGTTCTGGATACCTCCGGCAAGGTGCTCGAGTTGATTGAGGAAGTGGATGTAGACAACGTACGCCTGCAGTACGACCTCTATCACATGCAGATCATGGAGGGGGATCTGGTGCGCTCCATGGAGTGCCTGCTGCCCTGGATCGGCCACATTCAGTTTGCCGACAATCCCGGGCGGCACGAGCCAGGCACCGGGGAGATTAACTTTTCGAATGTTTTTGAGGCCATCGACGCCCTGGGCTATGACGGCTGGGTAAGCGCAGAATACCGGCCCACCGGGGCGACGAGTGACAGTCTCGGATGGTTTACAGGGCAGGTCTGACCGTCGCCATTGGCGACACCCTCTTACAAGATCGTAACTGGCTCGGTTGCCAACTTATTCGTACCCTTGTCGTTACTGTAATCCGCTATCGGGAGGAGAGCCGGTGAAAGCGCTGGTAATCGAAGACGATCAGGACGTTGCAAATTATCTTGTCAAAGGGCTGAAGGAATCCGACTTCGTGGTCGATCATGCAGCCGATGGCAAGGAAGGCATGATGATGGCGGCCAGCGAGGATTACGACATCATGATTGTGGATCGCATGCTGCCGGGCATGGACGGTCTTTCCATCATCAAGACGGTGCGCGCGACCGGAAACCAGGTGCCGGTTCTGATTCTCAGTGCCCTGGGTGATGTGGACGACCGTGTTGAAGGTTTGCGTGGCGGCGGGGATGACTACCTCACCAAGCCGTTCTCGTTCACCGAACTGTTGGCCCGTATCGAATCACTGGTGCGGCGTAACCGCCAGTCGGCGGAAACCGAAACCGTACTGCGGGTGGCGGATCTGGAAATGGACCTGCTGGCGCGCACGGTCAAGCGGGCCGGCCAGAACATTGATGTTCAGCCCCGGGAGTTCCGTTTGCTGGAATACCTGATGCGCAACGCCGGCCAGGTGGTCACCCGGACCATGTTGCTGGAGAAAGTCTGGGATTATCATTTTGATCCCCAGACCAACGTCATCGACGTGCACATCAGCCGGCTGCGAGCCAAGATCGATAAGGAATTCGATACACCCTTACTGCAGACCATCCGGGGTGCAGGATACATGTTACGTGAAACTGCTTAGCCAGCTCAGGACCTCGTCCTTCCAGCTAGCCCTGCTGTACATGGTGGTGTTTGCCACCTCGGTATTTCTGTTACTGGCCTTTATCTACTGGCGTACAGCGGGGTTCATGACCGCCCAGACCGACGAAACCATTGAAGCGGAGATCGCAGGTCTGGCGGAGCAGTACCGTGGCCGTGGCGTAAACGGCCTGATCACCATCATTCGCGAGCGTGTAGCCCGCGACCCCAACGCCAAATCCATTTATCTCCTGACCACCGACGACTTCCTCAAGCTGGCCGGCAATATCGAAACCTGGCCGGAAGGCAGCCGTTCCGAGAGTGGCTGGATCAATTTCACCCTGAACGAATCCGTGGGCTGGACCGGGCCCGAACGCCTGGCCCGTGCCCGAATCTTCGAGGTTCAGGGTGGCTTGCGCCTGCTGGTCGGGCGGGATGTCGACGAACTCACCAACCTCAAGCGGGTGATTGAGACCGCCATCAACTGGGGAATGGGGAT
>CAZFQI010000011.1:0-56138 GCA_964520755.1 uncultured Marinobacter sp.
CCACCAGATACTCAGACAACCTCTGATAACTGTATTCCACCCGCGCATAAGCGGAATTGGGCACACCCTCAAACTCGCGGCCACAGTCACCAGCCGGGTTGTAGCTTTTCAAATAGGCATCGCGGATAAGGTTCGGTTGTTCAGCAACAAAGCCCGGTCCGTCTGCCGCTGGGTAATTCATCGCCCACTCGAAACTGCCATCTCCGGTTAACCGGGGCAACTGGAGCCGATCCGGATCCAGGAATCCATAACGCAGCAGTCGAAGATTCGGTCGCTCCGGGTTTGAAAACTCCCGTCGATCAAACTCAAGAACCGTATCGGTAAAACCGGCAGGCTGCGGCTCATAGCCTGAAAACTGGTACGCCTGAACGCCGGTTACAACCTGGTTCGCTTCGGCAGCATCCTCCTGAGGGGCACAGCTGTTGATACCGGAGGCAAACGTTACCGCTTCCACCTCACTGCCCTGCTCTGAAATCCGGTAACCGGGAAACACGCTCGATGAATTTTCGGTTTCGGGTTCCAGCGTGCGCGTTGCGCCACCGCTGGTCTCTGCAACCAATTCCACCAGATCACCACTTTCCCTCGTCCAGCTGTAGGTGACTTCAGGAGGGCCGCCCAACTCCGTTGAATCCGCAGCAATCCCCCTGTGCGCATGGCAGGTGGTACTGGTCTCGAAGTAAATCCGTCGGTTGTCCCAATCGAAAATCAGACGTTCATCCGTGCCCTCGTCATCGAAGCTCAAGCGGCTCTGATCCGAGAGCGCGGCGGAGGGCAACCACTGGGTTTCCAGGTCCGCCATATAGCCATTCACACTGATCAGTCTTGCCAGCTCCGGCATGGAGGGTGCCAGGCAGCCGTTTGCCGAGACAGATAGAAGGCGCCCGCTCTCACTGTAATCGAAGGCCAGCTCGGCCGAGATCTGCAGGCCGGACCGACTGGCAGGCAGGGTATCCTGATTGGAGGGCTCGGCGTATACCTTCTGGCTGGTCAGCAGCACCGGGTCGCTCAGTTCCACATTCACTTCGGGCAGGGTCAGGGCATCAACGTCCACATTGGCAAAATCACCCTGGGCGGCGGCATCAACCACCGCGATGACATCGCCGGCATTCTGTACCAGTGACACGCCCAGCAGAAACGCCGCTTCCCTGCTCAGGAATCGCTCCGTGCCGTCACTGTCTCCCGCTGCCAGCAGGTCGTTATAGGCAGCTGGAATCTGGCTGGCCATAAATTTTGCCAGCGCCCTGGCATAGGCATGAGAACGATCGTCCTGGGCCAGGATATAATCCCGCACGAGGTTCAGATCGGCCAGGCTGGCAGCGGCGCCGGAGGGGGTTTCCAGGAACGAACCCAGCCCGACGATTCCGCGATAGCGCGCGAGTGTGGTCAAAGGCGTGATATTGCGAACACCGGGAGGCGCCGACATCAGATAGGCGCTGGCCACCGGGACGTCTCCGTTGCGAGTTTCCTCAAGGGTTTTACCCGGCAGGGCCACCGCATGCAGCGAATAGTCCCGTGGATCAAGGTCCGGGCCCACGGAAGGATCCAGAACCAGCTCCGAGATATCCATTGCAAAACGACCACCGGCAGCACTGATGGCCGTGGGCTCACCCGAGGCAAGGGTGACTGAGCTGCCGTTATCCAGTTCGATAACAAGGGGCCCCGGGGTGTACTGACTGTCACCATCCATATCCAGCCAGACCCGGGCGTTCTTCAGGTAGCCGTCGATGATCTTGCCCGTATAAGGCGCAGGCTCACTGTACTCCACGCCATCGAAATCCCGCCCGTCCACGGGCAGCTCGTCGGATTCCTCACCGCAACCGGCCAGGAAAAGGGAGAGAACAGGTACAGAGAGACCAATGAGGCATTTCATCGCGGCAACCGTTTATCCTTGTTAGAGGTTGTGCCGCTACTTTAGGGGATGTGGTGGCCGCAGACCTTGATAGGTTTGGCAATTTGTAAAGTTTGGTAACTGACGTCCCGTCTGGTCAGCGAGTTAACCAGGCGGGACACTAGTCAAGACGAGCAGCTGTAGTGGGAAACCCCACCAAGATCAAACAACTCTGATGGCTTCAGCCGGTAGTATTGCGCCTCAACGGCATTCGATTGCTCGGCGTAGGGGTGAGTCAATACATCCTGCAGCGCTCTCAGTGGCTGGTAATCCCCATCGGCTGCTCGCTGATAGGCGGGAACCACGAACCACTCGCGCATGGTGTATTTTGGATTCACGCGCTTCATGCCCCGGGAGCGTTCCTCGCGGAGCCGGGAGCCATCGCCAGCCCCATCGAGTCCAGTTTTTGATTTCCACTGGGCAAGCCAGTCAGACCAGCGCTTGAGTAGCGCATCCGAATCAGCCCCTCCGGCTTGATTCAGTGACCTGTAAAAGCTCTTTTCGATCGGCCCGATATCGTCGGGTATTGAGGAGAGCTCGCGAAAAAAGACGCTGTAATCCACAGGTGTCTGCGTCATCAGCATCATCAACTCCCTGAAGAGTTCGACATCAAACGCCTCAAGGCCAAGCTTGGCCGACCACATCTTTTCCATTTCCGCCTGCATCACCTCCGGGAAACCGCTATAAATCTCCTCGAGTTGGGCCAGTTCGTCCTCATGAGCGGTCAACAGAGGCCGGAGGGCCGAACAGAAACTCTTGAAGTTCCGTTCTGCTGCCGCGGGCTGGTTCAGGAAAGAGAAGTGTTGCCCACCACCGGTCCATGGTTGGTAAAAGGGTTCAAACACTTCACAGAAGCCGAAGGGACCGTAATCCAGTGTAAAGCCGCCGGCGGCGCAATTGTCACTGTTGAAATTGCCCTGGCAATAACCAACCCGAATCCAGTTCGCAACCAGGGCGGCTAGGCGGCTGCGGAACGCCCGCGCGAGCATCACGATTTTTGTGGGAGTATCGAGTGACTGATCAATAACGCCGTTGTACTCCCGATCAATCAGGTGCAGTACCAGCTGCTCGAGTTCTTCATGCGCACGGGGGTGCTCCTGCTTCCGGGCCCTGCGCCCGAAAAGTTCTAGCTGGCCCACCCGAATGAAGGACGGGGCCACACGCGTGGAGATGGCAACCGGCTCCGAAATGAGCTGGTCCGGATCCAGGGAATGGGAGCCCTGGGAATACCAGGGTCGCCGCACCCTCTCCGTTTTCGATACATACAGACTCAGAGACCGGGAGGTCGGCACTCCCAGCGCGTGCATGTGCTCCTGAGCGAGGAATTCACGAACGCTGGAACGCAGAACGGCCCGGCCGTCAGCGCCACGACAGTAAGGAGTCCGTCCGCCACCCTTTAACTGCATTTCCCAGCGTCGACCGTTGAGAACAGCCTCAAGCACCGAAATGGCACGGCCGTCGCCATAGCCGTTGCCGGTCTGAAACGGACACTGCTGGGTGTATTCGGTGCCGTAGATGGAGAGTGCATAGCCACACGCCCAACCGACTTTGCTCATGGGCTCCGGCACGAGTGAGAGGTCTCCAGAGAACATCCGGATAAAGTCATCAGACCGGGCCAGGCTGTCTGCAAAGCCCAATTCCCGGAACAAACCTTCACTGTGGGCGACGTAATCGGGGGTCTCGATGGGCGTTGGCCTGACCGGAACGTAATGCCCTGAAAAGACCTGCCTCGGCTTGTAGTCAACGCCATCGGGAGTGGCACCAGGATCGCAGGTCAGACTATTCATCAGCGAATAGTCTGCCATCGGTGCAAGCTCTTCAAGGCTGGTCACTTCCTGGCTGGATTCTCTCGACAACTGATTATCCATCGTTGCGTCTCCTGGTCCAGAAGAACGGGCAGTGCTGGCACTGCCTTCGACCGCCCTTCTTGCCAGAACCCAGGGCCCTGCTCAGAATGAACGGGCGACGATCTCCTTCATGATTTCATTGGTGCCGGCATAGATGCGCTGCACCCGTGAGTCTGCCCATGCCCGGGCAATCGGGTACTCCCACATGTAACCATAGCCACCGTGAAGCTGCACGCACTCATCCATCACCTTGCATTGCAGGTCTGTGGTGAGCTGCTTGAGCATCGCAGCCGTGGGGATGTCGAGCTTCTTGTCCAAATGCAGCTCCAGGCACCGATCGGTGAACACCCGGGCGGCGGTGATTTCCGCTTTCATCTCCGCCATCTTGAAGCGGGTATTCTGGAACGCAATCACCGGCTTGCCGAAGGCGTTGCGCTCCTTGACGTAATCCAGGGTCCAGTCCCAGGCCGCCTCGGCAGCGGCAACTGCACCCAGAGCAACCTGCAGACGCTCGGCCGCCAGCTCCTGCATCAGCTGGAAAAAGCCCTGGCCTTCTCCCGGGCCAATCAAATTCTCCGCAGGGATTTTCACGTCCTGGAAGAACAGCTCGGAGGTGTCCTGGGCCTTCATCCCCACCTTGTTGAGATTCTGGCCTTTTTCGAAGCCTTCCCACGCGGTTTCCACCATGAACAGGCTGATGCCCTTGGCGCCTTCCTTGGGGTCGGTTTTGGCGACCACAATGACCACATCGGCCAGCTGGCCGTTGGTAATAAAGGTTTTCGAACCGTTCAGAACGTAATGGTCGCCGTTCTTGACCGCCGTGGTTTTCACGCCCTGCAGATCCGAGCCGGCGCCTGGCTCGGTCATGGCGATCGCCCCGATCATCTCACCGCTGGCCAGCTTCGGTAAATAATGGTTTTTGAGCTCATCGGAACCGTAATTAAGCACGTAAGGCGCAACAATGTCAGAGTGCAGGCCCCAACCTATCCCGGTCAAGCCCGCTCTGGCGACCTCTTCAATCAACACTGCGCTGTACCGGAAATCCGCGCCTACGCCGCCAAACTCTTCTGGCAAACAGGGGCAAAGAAAGCCCAGCTCACCGGCTTTCTGCCAGAGCTCGCGGCTAACCTGGCCGTCTTTCTCCCACTGATCATGGTAAGGCGCCGCTTCCTGCTCCAGGAACTTGCGGACAGAATCGCGGAAGCCTTCAAGGTCGGCGTCGAAGAGAGTGCGTGGAATCATGGTGAACCTCGGTGAATAACCTGTGTTGTGATTGTCGTTCACCAAGTCTCTGCCCGGAGGCCCATTTGCTCAATGATGAAAAGCATCAATCGGGCTGACCAAAACCATCGCTACGAGCAGCCTCAGCCCTTGCGCTTGTCCTCGGCACGGGCCTCGCCCCAGCGGGGCATCAGGTCCTGGGGCAGGTTCAGATGATCGAGGATGCGGGCGACGATAAAATCCACCAGATCCTCAATCGATTGGGGTTTGTGGTAGTAGCCGGGACTCGCCGGCATGATGACCGCACCCATGCGCGTCAGTTTGAGCATGTTCTCCAGATGCACTTCCGAGAAAGGCGCCTCCCGGGGCACCAGAATCAGCGGGCGCCGCTCCTTCAGGGCCACATCACCGGCCCGCTCGATCAGGTTGTTGCTGGCACCGGTCGCCAGGGCCGACAGCGTTCCGGTGCTGCAGGGGCAAACCACCAGCGGCGCTTTCTCTCCGGAGCCGGAAGCCGGCGGTGCAAACCAGTCTTCCCGCCCAAAAACCAGAACCTGGCCCGGCTCTGCGCCGGCATAGGCAGAGAGTGTCTCCTGCATGGCCGGCGGAGTTCCCGGCAGTTTGAGGTCGGTTTCGGTGGCGATCACCACCTGTGCAGCCCGGCTGACCATCACATTCACACGGCAGCCGGCCGACACCAGGCACTGCAGAAGGCGCAGTCCATACTGGGCACCGGACGCGCCTGTGAAGGCCAGGTTTACGGTTGAGGGCCGGTTCTGGTCGTTGCTCATGGATGTCGCCACTTGTCAGTCAGAGGAAGTCGCCGGTTGCGCCGGATCAGCCACGGATACGCTCAAGCTCGGCAATAAGTTTACCGTGAATACCACCAAAGCCACCGTTGCTCATGATCACAATGTGGCAGGGGCTGGGAAGATCTTCCAGGGTGCGTGCCAGCAAATCCTCTACCGTAGCCTCCACCCCATGCCGATCGGAACCGGCATTCAGCTCCTGCCAACCGGCAATCAGTTCCGGCAACCAGTCCATATCGTTCAGGTTGGCCCACAGAACCCGGTCCGCGGTTTCCGCACTGGGCAGCAATGTCTGCTGATGGACACCCTGCTTCATGGTGTTCGAGCGCGGCTCAATCAATGCAAGGATGGGCTCGTCACCCACCTGATTGCGCAAGCCCTCAAGGGTGGTAGCTATGGCGGTCGGATGATGGGCAAAGTCGTCGTACACACGCACGCCGTCGATTTCCGCCAGCAGCTCCATCCGCCGCTTGACGCCGGAGAACCGGCACAGAGCCGCTACCGCGTGATCCGGGGTGACACCCACATGGCGGGCGGCAGCAATGGCAGACAGGGCATTGCGGACGTTATGAAGACCGGTCTGGTCCCATTTCAGCGTTGCCACCGGCTGCTCGTGGTGAATCACCAGAAATCGGCTGCCATCCTCCGAGAGCAGCTCGGCCCGCCAGTCCGACATGCGCGGGGTCTCGCTGCCAATGGCGGTGTCCTGCACCGGGCTCCAGCAGCCCAATTCCAGAGCCTTATCCAGATGGCCGTCCACCGCGGGGCGGATGATCAAACCCTGGGAGGGGACAGTTCGCACCAGATGATGGAACTGGCGCTCTATGGCTTCGACATTCTCGAAGATATCCGCGTGGTCGAACTCCAGGTTGTTCATGATCAGGGTGTGGGGACGGTAATGAACAAACTTGGAACGTTTGTCGAAGAAGGCGCTGTCGTACTCGTCCGCCTCGATCACAAAGAAATCGCTGTTGCCCAGCCGTGCCGACACCGGAAAGTCCAGGGGAACACCGCCGACAAGATACCCGGGCTCTAACCCGGCCTGATCCAGTATCCAGAGCAGCATAGACGTTGTCGTGGTCTTGCCATGGGTGCCGGCCACAGCCATCACCCAGCGGTGCCGGAGCACTTCCCGACTCAGCCACTCGGGTCCGGACATGTAATCTATGTTGCGGTTGAGCACGGCCTCCACTTCCGCATTGCCACGGGACATGGCGTTACCAATCAGCACGAGATCCGGCTTCGGCTCCAGGTGATCCGGACTGTAGCCTTCCTTCAGGCCGATGCCCTGGGCCTCCAACTGAGTGCTCATGGGCGGATAAACGCCCTGATCGGACCCGGTCACGGTGTGGCCCAGCTCACGGGCCAGAACGGCCAGGCTGCCCATGAAGGTGCCACAGATTCCGAGGATGTGAATGTGCATTCGGCGACTGCCCTCTGTGTTGAAACCCGACAAGCCTCCCGTATCCGCCCCACCCCGTCAAGAGCCACGCTATCCGCAATCCTGCCCATGAAAATTGCCGGCGATTGGCGTATCATCTGCGCCATTGTCGAACCAGCAGGAGGCTCCAGCCCGAGATGGCCATCAAGAACGCATTCTACGCTCAGTCCGGCGGTGTCACCGCCGTCATTAATGCCAGTGCCTGTGGCGTCATCCAGACCGCCCGAAAGCATCCGGACAAAATCGGCAAGGTGTTTGCCGGACGCAACGGCATTATCGGGGCGCTGAAGGAAGAACTGATTGATACCAGCCTCGAGAGCGACGATGCCATCCAGGCACTGATTCATACCCCGGGGGGCGCTTTTGGCTCCTGTCGCCACAAGCTCAAGAATATTTCCGAGAACCGTCGCGAATACGAGCGGCTGATTGAGGTGTTCCGGGCCCACGACATTGGCTACTTCTTCTATAACGGCGGCGGAGATTCCCAGGATACTGCCTACAAGGTCTCGCAGATCGCCGAAAAGATGGGCTATCCCATTACCTGCATTGGCGTGCCCAAGACCGTGGATAACGACCTGCCGTTTACCGACTGCTGCCCCGGCTTTGGCTCGGTTGCCAAGTACATTGCCACGTCCACCCTGGAAGCCAGCCTGGACATCAAGTCCATGTGCGAAACGTCTACCAAGGTGTTCATTCTGGAGGTTATGGGGCGGCACGCTGGCTGGATTGCCGCGTCTGGCGGCCTGGCCGGACAGGGCGAGGGCGAACCGCCCCACATTATCCTGTTCCCGGAAATTCCCTTTAATCGGGACGCCTTCCTGGCACGCGTGGAACATTGTGTGAAGGAGTACGGCTACTGCGTTGTCGTGGCCTCCGAAGGTGCCCAGTACGAAGACGGTCGCTTCCTGGCCGACGCTGGCGCGAAAGACGCCTTCGGCCACACCCAGCTTGGCGGTGTTGCCCCGGCTCTGGCCAACATGGTTAAACAGGCCCTGGGTCACAAGTACCATTGGGCGGTTGCCGACTACCTTCAGCGCAGCGCCCGCCACATTGCCTCCGCCACCGATGTCGAGCAGGCCTACGCGGTTGGCAAGGCAGCCGTGGAAATGGCTCTGGAGGGCAAGCAGGCACTGATGCCCACCATCGTCCGCGAACAGGGCAAGCCTTACCGCTGGAAGATTGGCGAAGCCCCGCTGAGCGAAGTGGCAAACCAGGAAAAGAAGATGCCGATTCACTTCATCACCGACGATGGCTTTGGCATCACACAGGATTGCCGGGACTACCTCGAACCTCTGATTTCCGGTGAGAGCTTCCCGCCGTTCGATAATGGTCTGCCACGAGTGGCCAAACTCCAGAACACGCTGACCGAGAAAAAACTGAAAACCGATTTCCAGCTGTAGTCCTTTTCGGCCCCATCGGGAAACAAAAAAAGCCTGACAGATTCGCTCTGTCAGGCTTTTTTCGTTATTCGTGGAACCATCGGCCCTGGTTAGCGAGCCAGTTCCGCCTGATGGTCGCGAACGTAGGCATAGAACTGATCAAAGCCGCCCACGTACTGGCTGCCGACAAGAATCTGGGGCACGGTATACACGGGCCGGCCAATCGTGTCGGCGATATCCTGCTTGCTCATACCCTTCTCGATCATATCGACCCAGACATAGGGGATGTTTCTGGCCTCACACAGGTGCCTGGCCTGTACACAAAATCCACAACTTGAACGGCCGTAAATCGTGACCTGCTCCATAAAAGACCTCCCGAAGGTTTCCAGCAGTGTGTTCCCGGATTAAAAATCGTATTGCCGGAGCATGACACGGTGTCCGCAAATTGAAAATTGATGCTTTGAATCGCCACCATAGTAGTCGGCCATCATGTCCGCAGGCGGCTGAGTTCCCGCTCCAGGACCTGCACCTCATTGTCCAGGGCCTGACCACTGCCCTTGACCCGGCCGGCAAGCTCCCGGAGGTCGTTGGCGGCGTCGCCGATGTGGGTCAGGTTGCGGTTGATTTCCTCGCTCACCGAGCTCTGTTCTTCCGCTGCGGTTGCCACCTGGGTTACGTGCTCCACAATGGTTCCAATCCGGTCGACCACGGTGGCCAGGGAATGGGCCGCCTCCTGGGTGCCGTCGACCGCCGAAGTGGCGCGGTCAACGCCGCTCTGGATCACCGAAACGGCGCCGTTCACATCCTGTTTGAGGCCGTCGATCATGGTGCTGATTTCATCGGTGGATTCCCGCGTCCGGGAGGCCAGCGTGCGGACCTCATCGGCAACCACGGCAAATCCACGCCCCTGTTCGCCGGCCCTGGCGGCCTCGATGGCAGCGTTGAGGGCGAGAAGGTTGGTCTGTTCGGCGATGCCACGGATGACATCCAGAATCCGGTTGATGTCCTCACTGCGATTGGCCACCTGTCCGATCGCCGTACTGGCCTCGCCCATATCGTTGGCAACAGCGCTCACGCCCTTCACCGCCGATGACAGGGTGTCCTGGGTAAACCGGATGCCATCCTGGGCCATGCGGGCATTGTCCGCTGCCTCGCCGGCAAATCCGGCCACTTCCCCTGCAGCGGCAGACATTTCATTCATGGCGGTCACCACACTGTCGATGTCCTGATGCTGTCTGCCCGTCTGCTCATCGGTCTCAACCGCAATACTGCCCACATCCCTGGCCTGTTCGCCGACCTTGGCGTTTACGCCCTTCAGGTCATTGATCATTTCCCTCAACCGGGCCAGGAACGCGTTGAATCCGCCGGCCAGTTCAATCAACTCGGCATGAGTGTCGATTTCCAGCTCACGGGTCAGGTCCCCTTCGGCGCTGGCCAGGTTCTTCATGCGATCCCGGATTTCATCCAGTGGTCGGGTAACCGAGCGTACCAGGAGCACCAGAACCACGATGGCGAAGACCACCACCGCGATCCCCACCAGGGTCTGACGGGTGGCTGTCGCGGCGACTTCGTCCGACAACAGACCGGTAATTTCCGAAACGCTGGCGAGCGCGGCATCCCGTGGCAACTCGATCAGCAGCGACCACTCGACATCCGGCAACCGGATCTCAACGGGATACGCCACAGCCAGGGTCTGCCCGTCATCAAAGGTTCCCTCTCCCTTATGCAGGCCTGCGAAGTTGCTGCCATGCTCCGGCACGGCCTCCTCAAGGGGACGGCCAAGATACTCCTCATAGTGGCTGGAGGCCGCAATCAGCCCCTTCTGGCTGACCAGGGTGACCCGGGACAGGCCGTCGAACAGTTCCTGGCTGACACCGGCAATGGTGTTTTGCAGCGTCGAGAGATTGATGTCGACACCCACCACACCGGCGAATGTTCCGTTGTCCAGAATCGGAACCACCAGGCTGGTCATCAACTCCGAGTAGCCTTCACTGATTTCGTACTCGTAGGGTTCCATGATGCAGGGTGCCCTGGAGTCCCTCGAACACAGGTACCATTCGGCCTCCCGGATTCCGAGCTCGTTTCTGCTATCGAGGTATTTTACGGAAGGATCTTCGGTTCGACTGAACACCACATTGCCATCCGGATCACGGTAGTAATAGATTTCCAGGGTGCCTTCATCGCTGCTGTGTTCCTCAACGCCACCGGTGAAGTAGCGATCCTGGCCATCATAGCCATCCGGCTCGAACTGGGCGTAGATCGAGCTCAGGCTTTTCTGCTCTTCCAGAACCGCGCCAACGGTCTCCTGCAGGGCTGTCCGGCTGATACGCCCGGAACTGTCTGCCTGAATATTGCGGATAATGACATTGCGAACGACTTCCGGGGTCCGAAAAGCGGTCGCGAACTGGCCGCTGACCAGCTCGCCATATTTGCCGGCGGTTGCACCGAGCTGATCCATCACAATACCCTGCACCGTATCCCGGGTTTCGACCGTCAGCCGCTCCTCCATATCTCCGAGGGATAACTGGGCAGTCACCACAATGCTGATGCCCATTATCAGAAGCAGGGACACAACGAGGGCGTAGAGCTTGAAGCGGAGCGATAACTGTTTCATGGTGAAGCCGGACCCGCGGGGAGTTGGAGGTTCATTCTATTTTAAAGCACGGAGGGGCCGGTGGCCTACCTGACGCTATTTCTGACCGCGTTTGCTGCTGCCACGCTGCTGCCCGCCTACTCGGAAGTTCTGCTCGGCACGCTCATAACCCAGGGTTATTCCTGGTGGTGGCTATGGTTCTGGGCAACGCTCGGTAATACCTTGGGCTCGGTCGTTAATGGTGTTATCGGCCGGCAGGTGGATCGCTTTAAGCATAAACGCTGGTTTCCGGTCAGCGAAATGCAGTTGCACAAAGCCAGGAACCGTTTTAACCGTTACGGTCAGTGGTCACTGCTGATGGGCTGGCTGCCCCTGGGGGGCGACGCGCTGACCCTGGTTGGCGGGATCATGCGCGTGCCCTGGCTGAACTTCGTCATTCTGGTGGGTATCGGCAAGGGCGCCCGTTACGCCTTCGTACTCTGGCTTGTTGCGGAGGCATCCGGTGCGTCGTCACCCTCACCGTAGAGGTACTTCCTCAGCAGCGGCTCGCCATTGAACTCGGAATTCAACACCGCGACAAAGGTGTAGACCCCGATCAGTTTGCGGTTGAGGAAAACAAACTCCTTCGGAGGCACCCGGAAATACCGGCTGATGGCGGACCGGGCCGCCTGGCGGGCCACCCGGGAGGGCAGCTCGCTCTGCTTCCAGCGGTACTGGCCCTGGCTGTTCACCGCATAATCCGGCCAGGATTCCTTGTTGCTGGACAGGGGCTCGAGCACAGACATGCATACCTGGCCGAACTTCTCCAGAACTTCATCCGGCCAGTCGGTACTCATGAACCGCAGCTTTACGCCGCCGTCGATCACCGCCTCGAGATCGTCCTCGTAGGACGCCCTGATCATCTGGATAACCGGCTGGAGAAATTCATCCGAGTACGCCTGCACCGCTCCGAAATCAAGCAGGACAATGCGATCGTATCCCGGATCGTCGCCCTCCTCGCCGGCGATTCGGATGCGGTAGTTGCCAAAGTTCGGATCCGTCTGTATCTCACCCCAGACAAACAGCTCCCGGAAAAACAGCTCCAGGGCGGCTTTGCCAAGGGCGCTTCGACGCTCCAGCGGCAGGTCCCTGACCGCCTGGGAACTGATCGAATGGCCGTGTTCATAGGTCGAACAAATAACGTGTTCGGTTGAGAATTCCGGCAGCACCCTGGGCACAATGAACCTTGGATCCGACGCCAGCATGTTGCGGAATTTCTCGGTGGTCTTCGCCTCCAGGCGGTAATCCACTTCCCGGTGCATCATCTGCCGGACTTCTTCCAGCCAGTCGTTGAACTCCGGGCCGAAACTGACCAACCTCGCCACCCGCAACAGTTGGGCAACGGCATTCAGATCGCTGTCTACCGCATCGGCAACGCCGGGATACTGCACCTTGAGCACCAGCTCCAGACCATCGCTTCGGCGCCAGGCCCGGTGCACCTGCCCCAGCGACGCAGCACCAATCGGTTCTGGCTCCACGTCCAGCTGGGCCAGACGGTCTGCCCCCAGTTCGTCTTTCAGCACACGCTCGATGGCCGGCCACTCCAGCGAGGTGGTCTGATCTTCCAGGGTATGCAGGGCTTCGGTGACTTCCTCGGGCAGAAAATGCTCGCCGTACAGGGCCATGACCTGGCCGATCTTGACCACGCTGCCCTTCAGTTGGCCCAACTCATCCACCAGGAACCTCGCCTGACTCGAGAGCATGGCGCGGTGACGCTTCTCCCGGTTTTCCCGGCTGCTGAACCAGTTGGTTGCCATATGGGACGCCATGCGGGTACCGGCAAACAAGCCTGCACGGGTGAGACTCAACCTGCGCTCAAAGCTGCCTGTCTTGATGCGGGAAACCGAATTTCCTGAACGTCTGGAAGACATAGTGACCTGTTCGGATCAGAGAATTTCACCACTGTTGGCGGTTAATACCATTATACGGATAGTCAGGGTAGCTGACCTAACCGAGTCGACCGGCTTTCTGCGGCCACGGGGCCAATGTGCCAGCACCTTCTCCGGTTTACACCTGACCAACCGGATCGTTTACGTTTCGACACAGTTTCTGGCAGGAAACCGGTCTAGTATTTCTACATACGTAAGGTCCAATAACGACTATCACAAGAACAAGATCCGAACATGCCGCAATCCGCCAGAAAAACGCCGGATACGGAACTGTCCCAGTTCCGGGTCAAAGGCGAAATTCCTGTCCCGATCCTGATCAACTGGCTGACCACCGTTGCCGTTCCCCTGCTGTTCTTCTTTGCCTGGCGCTCGAGCCTGCAGAATGATCCGATCACGCCGCCGCTGCTGATAACCTTTGCCATTCTTCTGGCGATCAATTCTGTAACCTATCTGCTTTTTGGCAACAAAACCCTTCAACGCCGGGGGTTCATTAGCCTGATCACGGTTCTGTTCACCTATCTGGCGCTATATGCTGTGGAAGACGGGTCAGCCATTATCTGGCTGTTTGCCTATCCCCCCATTATTTTCTACATCAGCGAATCCCGGGTTGGCGTGCTCGCCTGCAGCGCCGGGTTTGCAGCCGTTATTCTCCTGTTCAGCCCATTGGGAGACCTCCTTTTTGAGCCTCCTCACAGCGTCAGTTTCCGGATTACCATGGTGGCAGTGCTGGGCTTTGAAATGGTTACCTGCTACATCCTCGACCAGAGCCGGCGGAGGAGCAAGCTGAGCCTCCTGAAGCTGGCTGCCGAATTCGAGTATGCGGCCAAGCATGATGCCCTGACTGGCCTTGCCAACCGGCGGGAAGCCCTCGAGCAGCTGGACATCGAGTATCAGCGCTATCTTCGCAACGCCCGACGCTTCTCGGTGATGCTGATGGACATTGACCTGTTCAAGAGCGTTAACGATAACTACGGGCATCACGTGGGGGATGAGTTGATCATCCTGGTTGCCAGGACCCTGCGGGAGCAATGCCGCAAGGTTGACACCCTGGCCCGCTGGGGTGGCGAGGAATACCTGGTGCTGTTGCCGGAAACCACGACGGAGGAAGCCTTGTCGTCCGCCAACCGGATCCGGGAAGCCTTTGCGGCCAGGTCTGTGGCCACGGAGCAGGGTCTGGTTCAGGCCACAATCAGTGTGGGTGTGGCATCAATCCGGGGATCCGAATCCATAGACCGCTTACTGCAGCGGGCCGATGAAGCCCTGTATCGGGCCAAATCCGAGGGGCGAAACCGGGTATGCGGTTACGAGAACGAAGCCGCCGCTTGAACTACCACCCCTCCCGGAACTCAACATTCTGGTGTGCCAGACCGCTGACAAGCGCCTCTGACAGTCGTTGCTGAACATCGGCCAGGGTCACACCCGGAACGAAATCACTGACCTGGGACATGGCCATACCGGCATAGCCGCAGGGATTGATGCGCCGGAAGGGTTCCATATCCATATCCACGTTCAGGGCCAACCCGTGAAAGGAACAGCCACGGCGAACCCGGAGGCCAAGGGAGGCAATTTTGGATTCGCCCACATAAACCCCGGGCGCATCTGGCCTGGGTGCAGCCTCAACGTCCAGACCGGCGAGGGTCCGGACGATGGCCTGCTCAATCTCATCCACCAGGGATCGCACACCCAGCTTTTTACGGGTCAGGTTGATCATCAGGTAAATCACCAGCTGACCAGGCCCGTGATAGGTTACCTGGCCGCCACGATCCACCAGGATCACCGGAATATCCCCGGGGGCGAGAATGTGCTCGGCCTTGCCCGCCTGGCCCTGGGTGTAAACCCGGGGATGCTCAAGGCACCAGAGTTCGTCCGCCACACTGTCATCCCGACCGGCGGTGAACGACTTCATGGCCTCCCAGGTTTCCAGATAGGGCTGTTCCCCCAGGGATCGGACAATCAGGTCAGCCATGGCGATCAGAGCACCATGTGCACGCGGCCACTGGCCTTGAGCTCTTCGAACAGGGCTTTCAGTTGCTCTTCCCCGGTGGCCACAATTTTAAGCTGGACCGAGGAGAAGCGACCCTTGCTGCTGTCGTTGACCGTAATATCGCTTTCGCTGATGCCGGGTGCGTGCTGCTCCACAACCTCGACCACGAACTCGGTGAAGTCCGGCGCAGCGTTGCCGATCACCTTGATCACGTAGTCGCAAGGAAACTCAATTTTTGGTGCTTTCGGCTGACTCATGCCGTTTTACTCCCCGGGATCAACATCACCCTACTGAAATAACTGAACGAAAAAGAGCTTGATGGCATCCCAGATTCGTTTGAAGAAACCGCCCTCGGGCACCTCGGTCAGGGCCAGCACCGGCTGATCAACCAGTACTTCACCGTTGTAGGACACCTTGACCCGTCCCAGCTCATCCCCGACATTGATGGGTGCTTTGATAACAGAATCAAGGTCTACCGTGGACTCGAGATCGTTTCGGGAACCCCGGGGAATGGTGACATAGACATCTTCTGTCATACCCACCGAAATCTGATCAGCCTGACCACCCCAGACACGGGCTTCTATCAGCTCCTGGCCGGACCGGAACAGGCGTTCGCTCTCGTAGTAGCGGAAGCCATAGTTCAGCATTTTCTGAACTTCCTGGGCTCGGGCCTGCTCACTACTCGTGCCCATGACGACAGCGATCAGTCGCGTGTCATTGCGCTTGGCAGAGGCCACGAGACAGTAGCCGGCTTCTTCGGTATGACCTGTCTTAAGGCCATCAACGCTGTCATCGCGCCACAACAGGGTGTTGCGGTTTGGTTGCCGGATATTGTTATAAGTGAAGTGCTTCACCGTATATAACGGGTAGTTCTCCGGATAGTCATAAATAATCGCCTCAGCCAGAAGGGCCAGGTCATGGGCCGTTGAGAAATGATCAGGCGAAGGCAGCCCTGTCGCATTCTCGAAATGGGTGTTCTTCATGCCCAGAATCTGAGCCTGCTGGTTCATGATATCGACGAACGCATCTTCGCTGCCGGCAACGAATTCAGCCAAAGCGACCGAAGCGTCGTTGCCCGACTGAATGATGACGCCCTTCAAAAGGTTCTCCACCGAGACGGTCGACCCCTCCCGCACAAACGTCCGGGAGCCTTTGGTTTGCCAGGCTTTGACACTGATGGGCACCATGTCGGACATCGAGATGCGGCCCTCGTGGAGCTCGCGCTCGACAATATAGGCCGTCATCATTTTGGTCAGACTGGCCGGAGGCAGGCGCTCGTGGCTGTTCTCCTCCATGATGATCCGCCCACTCTGGGGATCCATCAGAATATAGGAGGTGCCGGCAATCTGGGGCGGCGACGGAATCAGTACCGACTGGGACATCGCCTTGCCTGTGAGGGCAAGCATCAGCACAAAGACAACGGATAGGGTTCGAAAAGCAGAGTTTAAGGCCATGGGTCCATTCATTCGTCGTTAAGTGTGTTTCTTTATTCGGGTGTTATTTCAAGTGTCTTTTTCTGGCGTGCTCAGTGTGTATCGGTCAGCAGGATGGACTGATCGAAACCACGGGCCTCCAAGAGGTTCTGAGTCCGCCTGGCGCTGTCTTCATCGCTGAACGGGCCCACCTGAACCCGATGAAAGCGTCCTGAAGACGTATCAACTGCCCGTACACGCATCGGGTTTTCCAGCACCGCCCTGACCTGGCTGAGCAACTTTTCGGCCGGATCCCGGCTGCTGAAAGACCCCAGCTGCACAAACAATGACCGGTTGGTCGTCGCCATGTCACCGCTTGCCTTCACCCGGCCTTCGGCGTATCCGGGCGAGTCTCCGGGAGAAAAGGGCTCACCGGCAATGAACATGCTGCCATCCTGCCTGACGGTAATGGCAGCGACTTCCACCCGCGCTGTGCCCCGCGCCTGGTAGCCCAGTTTCTTGGCAGCGGCGTAGGACAGGTCGATGATTCTGTCGCCATGGAAGGGGCCCCGGTCATTGACCCGAACGATCACCGAGCGACCGTTATCAAGATTCGTTACCCGGGCATAACCGGGAATCCGCAGGGATTTGTGCGCCGCGGACATGGTGTACATGTCAAAGGTTTCGCCGTTCGAGGTTTTGTGACCATGGAACTTCTCGCCGTACCAGCTCGCCGTGCCCCGGGCGACATAACCGTCGTTGCTGTCGAGCACCCGGTACTGTTTGCCCCAGACCTTGTAGGGCGATTTATTGCCGGCTCTTCGGGGCGCCTCATAAACCGGCACCGCATCGTCAAGCCCGGAGACATCGAAGTTGCCCGCGGGCGCCCGGTCCGTAGCCATGGTGTAACGAGACGAATGGTCTGTTTCCGGGGCTGACGCACAGCCGGTGAGAATAATCGCCGCAACGAGCGCCAGCAGCATAGAAAATGAGGGCTTGCAGTTCACTGTCTGGAGTTCCTCTTGACCACATTGGCCACCGAAATCAGATTCCCGGCGGCCTCCCCGTTATTGTAACGGGTTCTCCGCCGGAATCACCATTACCCGGCTGCCATGATTGGGAGAGCCGGGTCAGGCGCCAATCATTCGCCGGTGGGTGTGAATGGACATCAAGACGCCAAACGCCGCCATGAGTGTTACCCCCGAAGTTCCACCATAACTGATCAGGGGCAAAGGCACACCAACGACGGGTAACAGTCCGCTGACCATCCCGACATTCACAAAGATGTAGATGAAGAATGTCATGGTAAGCGCGCCGGCCAGAAGACGACTGAAGGAATCCTGGGCCGTGGCTGCGATGTACAGACACCTGAGGATGATCAGGAAATACAACGTCATCAGGATCAGCATACCCACGAACCCGAATTCCTCCGCCAGCACCGCAACGATAAAGTCGGTATGGCTCTCCGGAAGAAACTCAAGGTGTGACTGGGTCCCTTGCAGCCAGCCTTTACCATCCACTCCTCCGGAACCGATGGCCGTCTTGGACTGGATGATGTTCCAGCCGGCCCCCAGGGGATCACTTTGTGGGTCCAGGAGTGTCAGTACCCGCTGTTTCTGGTACTCCCTCATGACGAAAAACCACATCAACGGAGCCGATACGGACACCATGGCTACGAAAGCGGTGATCAGTTTCCAGCTGATGCCGGCGAAAAACACCACGAAGATGCCAGCCATACCCACCAGCAGCGAGGTGCCCAGGTCCGGCTGCTGCATGATCATGACCATCGGCACCAGCACAATCGCCAGCCCGACGGCCACATGCCGGAACCTCGGCGGCAAAAAATGCCTGGACAGGTACCAGGCCGCCATCATGGGCACCACCAGTTTCATCAACTCCGAGGGCTGGAACCGCGGCAACCCCGGTATCGCCAGCCATCGCTGGGCGCCCTTGGCACCAACGCCCACCAGCATAACGGCAATCAGTGCAGCAACACCGGCTGCGTAAAGCCAGGGAGCCCACCGGCGAAAAACCGAGGGGTCCAGTTGGGCAAACACCAGCATAACCACAAACGCCACACCCAAGCGTATGCCCTGGGCCTTGACTACCTCGAGGTTCCGGTCGGCACCGCTGTAGAGCACAAACAGCCCGCCGGAAACCAGCAGCAGCAGAAGCAGTAAAAGAATCGGATCCAGATGCAGCGCGGTCCAGATACTCCGGTGCCGGCCAAGCGGGTTACTCGCCGTTGAATCCAGTAACGCCTTGAACGCCATCAGTCGGCCACCTCGTCAACGCCGCTGACCAGCGTACCATCGGCCTGCCCATACTCGAGCAGCCAGGAATCGAACAGGGCACGGGCTACCGGCGCAGCCGTACCGCTGCCGCTACCACCGTTTTCGACAATCACAGCAACCGCGATCTCCGGGTTATCGGCCGGCGCAAAGCCAACAAATAAAGCGTGGTCGCGAAGCCTCTCCCGGATTTCTTCCTCGTTATACTCTTCATCCTCTGCAAGGCTGAACACTTGAGCAGTTCCGGTTTTTCCGGCCATTTTATAGGATGCGCCACGACCTACTGCTCGTGCTGTGCCTTTCTCGCCATGCATGACCTCAACCATCGTGTCGACGGCATATTCCCAATCGTCCGGATTTTTGAGCGTAAGAGGCTTGTGATACTCGGCGGGCAGAAAGTCCTCAACCGGGCTATCGCCCTTGATATCTTTCAGCAGCCGAGGTTCTACCCATCGCCCTCGATTCGCAATCAACGCGGTCGCAGTCGCCAGCTGTAAAGGTGTAGCCAGCATGAATCCTTGGCCGATTCCCATATTGACAGAATCGCCCGGATACCAGGGCTCGTTGCGGACCGCCCGCTTCCAGTCCCGTGACGGCAGCAGTCCGCTCAGAGCGCCAGCAACATCCAAAGTTGCATCTTCACCAAACCCGAACTGCGCGAGATAGCTATGCATCGTATCCACGCCCATTTCCACCGCCACCTCGTAAAAGTAGACGTCGCAGGATTCGGCCACAGCGTCCTTCAGATCCACCCAACCATGCCCCGTTCGCTTCCAGTCCCGCCAGAGACGACCGCCCTCTTTCAAACGGAAGTGTCCCGGATCCCAGATGGTGTAATCCCGGGTGGTGGCCCCGCTATCAAGAGCGGCTACTGCGAGCATCGGTTTCACAGTCGAGCCCGGTGGGTACTGCCCACGCAAGGCCCGATTGAACAGGGGCTTGTCTTTGCTCTCACTCAGCTCCCGGTAGTCGTTGACGCTGATGCCGGTGACGAATTTGTTGGCGTCAAACCCCGGCACACTGGCCAGCGCAAGAATGCCACCGGTATCAGGTTCGATGGCAATGATGGCACCCCGACGACCATCGAGAAGTTCGTGAGCGCGCTGCTGCAGTCTTAAATCCAGGTGCAGCTGGAGATCCTCTCCAGGCACCGGGTTCTCCCGCTCCAGGACCCTGAGAGTCCGGCCGCGAGCGTTGGTTTCCACATGCTGATAGCCGACCTCACCGTGGAGGATTTCCTCATAGAAGCGTTCGATGCCGGACTTGCCGATGTAGTTGGTGCCGGCATAGTTAACCGGATCGATTCGCTGCAACTCGTCCCGGTTGATACGACCAACGAAGCCCAGCGCATGGGCCGTCAGTTCACTGTGCGAATAGAAACGAACCAGCTCGGCCCTGACCTCCACCCCGGGGAGCTCGTGGCGATGCACCGCGAGGCGCGCCATCTCCTGTTCATTCAGGTCGTAACTAAGGGGAATTTCCTGGAATGGACGTCGGGGTTCCTGAAGCCGTCGCTGGAACCTTTCCCGGTCTTCTTCGGAGATCTCGAGGATACTGTCAAGCTGAGCGAGGGTATCGTCCATGCCCTGAACCCGCTCGGGCACAAGCGTCACACTGAAAACAGGTCGGTTCTCCGCAAGCAGGGTGTCATTACGGTCGTAAACCAGCCCTCGGGGAGGCGGCACCGACTGGACCTGCACGCGGTTCTTGTCTGAGAGGGTGGTATATATCTCATGCTCGACGACCTGAAGCTGGTACATGCGCGCGATCAGGCCACCGACCGCCAGCATCACGAACACCAGCATCACCACAGTCCGACGCTGGAAAAGCCGACGCTCCGCCGCCGTGTCCTTGAACTCACCCCATGGCATAGTTACCCCCTAGGCCCGGTGATACGGGTGGTTGCGGGTGATCGACCAGGCCCGGTACAGCTGTTCCGCCAGAATAATACGCACCAGGGGGTGAGGCAGGGTCAGCGGCGACAACGACCATTGCTGGTCGGCCCGCTTCCGACAATCGTCGGCCAGGCCATCGGGACCGCCCACCAGAAAACTCACATCGCGGCCATCCTGTTGCCAGTTTTCCAGTTGAGCCGCGAGCTTTTCGGTCGACCAGGGTCGACCACCAACCTCCAGCGCAATCACCCGGTCTTTCGGACCGGTGGCCGCCAGGATTGCGTCACTTTCTCGCTGCATCAGCCTGGGAATATCGGGATTCTTGCCCCGGTGGGCGACAGGAATTTCAACCAGTTCCACGGGCAGCTCCGGCGGCATGCGGCGGGCGTAATCGCCAAATCCGGTACTGACCCAGTCGGGCATTTTCTGCCCCACACAGATCAGGCGTAACCGCATAATTACTCGCTGCCCGCAACACCAAGATCCGGAGCATCGCGCCAGAAGCGCTCCAGATCGTAAAACTCCCGCGTGGCAGGCATCATAACGTGAACAACCACATCGCCCAGATCTACCAGGATCCAGTCGCTGACCCCGGCACCTTCAACGTTGCTTGCACGCACGCCCTGCTCCTTGGCCTCGACAACCACGGAGTCAGCCAGGGATTTTACATGTCGGTTGGACGTTCCGGATGCCAGAACCATGAAGTCGGTGACACTGGTGCGGTCACGGACATCGATCACGCTGATGTCCTGTGCTTTCACATCTTCAAGCGCATTAATTACCAGATCTTTCAGTTGCTCTGCCTGCATAATCACCCTGTTGGACGGGCGTTTGCCGGTATGGCCGCCCGAAATGTCATATTCAGACGCGATTGTAGCACTAAAAGTTCCCGTCGGGGCATGCACCATAAAGGCCCTGGCGGCGAATTTCCCACCAGACCGGATCAGGCATCAGGTAGCGGGGCGAGCGGCCATCGCCAATGCGTTCCCGTATGCCGGTAGCGGAAATATCGAGAAGTGGCGGATCCAGCTCAAGAAAAGCGCCGCAGGGTCGGCTATGCAAGGCTTCCACACCGGCCACACCCCGTTCCGCCAGCAGCCGCGCCGGTTCGCCTGAGGGGTCCAGCGCCGGGCCTGGCCGGCGCACGATCACCACGTGGGCCAGCTCCGGGATCTGCTGCCATTCCCGCCAGCGGTCGAACCCCGCAAAGGCATCGGTGCCCACCACCATCACCAGGGGCTCATCCGGCCCAAGCTCCGCGCGAAGCTGACGCAGGGTGTCGGCGGTGTAGGAGGCGCCCTCCCGGGCCAGCTCCCGGTCGTCAATCCGTAACTGGGGCTCTTTGGCCACCGCCAGCCTGAGCAGCTCCAGGCGCTGACTAGAGGAAGCGCCTGTCTGCCCGCGATGCGGCGGAATATGACAGGGCACCAGGCTGACGTACTCCACGCCAAGACGGTCGCTGATTTCGAGGGCCAGCCTCAGGTGGCCATGATGCACCGGATCAAAGGTTCCGCCATAAATCACATGCATGGGCATCAGGTCCGGATATGGCCGTCGCCGAAGACCACGTATTTCTGGGAGGTTAGGCCCTCAAGCCCGACCGGACCCCGGGCGTGGATCTTGTCGGTGGAGATCCCGATTTCTGCCCCCAGACCATACTCGAACCCATCGGCAAAGCGCGTTGAGGCATTGACCATGACGGAACTGGAATCTACCTCCGTGATAAACCGGCGCGCGCGGGTGTAGTTCTCGGTGATGATGCTGTCCGTGTGCTGGGAACTGTAGCAGTTGATATGGCCAATAGCGCCATCCAGGCCGTCAACCACACGTACCGCCAGCACCGGAGCCAGGTATTCAGCCTCCCAGTCCGCCTCGGTGGCTTCGGCGACGCCGTCCACAATGGAGCGGGTTCGTTCACAGCCTCGCAGTTCCACGCCTTTTTCAATAAACGCCTGAGCCAGAAGAGGCAGAATATCTTCGGCGATCTCGGTGTCGACCAGCAGGGTCTCCATGGTGTTGCAGGTACCGTACCGGTGGGTCTTCGCATTGATCGCCACTTTCAGCGCTTTTTCCGGGTCGGCATGGCTGTCAATGTAGACATGGCAGACACCATCGAGGTGCTTGATGACCGGTACCCGGGCATCACGACTGATCCGCTCGATCAGCCCCTTGCCACCCCTGGGAACAATGACATCAACATAGTCCGGCATGGTGATCAGCTCACCCACAGCGGCGCGATCGGTTGTCTTGATCACCTGCACCGCATTCTCGGGCAGCCCTGCTTTCGCGAGACCCTCGGAGAGACAGCGGGCAATGGCCTGGTTGGAATGGATCGACTCCGAGCCGCCACGGAGAATGGTCGCATTGCCTGACTTGAGGCACAGGCTGGCTGCTTCTACGGTCACGTTCGGGCGCGATTCGTAAATGATACCGATGACGCCAAGCGGGACACGCATCTTGCCGACCTGGATGCCCGAAGGGCGGTAAGTCATGTCGGTAATGGCACCGATCGGGTCCGGCAACGACGCCACCTGGCGCAGGCCCTCGATCATCGCGTCAATTCGCTGCGGGGTAAGCTCCAGCCGGTCCAGCATCGCCGCATCCAGGCCATTTTCTCGGCCCCGCTGCAAATCCTTGCCATTGGCCAGGGACAGCTCTTCCCGGGCTGTATCCAGAGCTTCTGCCGTCGCCAGTAGCGCCTGATTACGCACGGCGGTGGTTGAACGCGCCACTCCGGTTGCCGCCGCTCGGGCCTGCTGTCCAACCTCGGCCATGTACGCTGCAATATCCATTCAAATACCTTTCTGTTTTCAAGCGGAATCAGGAATAAGTGCCTAACTTTACCTTTCCCGTTTCAAGTACGCATCCCAAACAGATATTATACCGCTGCTATATGCCATACTCGGAACATAAAGGAGCCTCTGAATAACTCCCCGGGGACGGTTTTCAGGGAGTTCCGGAAAAGGAAGGACACCATGGCCCAGATGGCCGAAAAATTCCTGTTAAGCAAGTTGTCGCGGGCAGGCTTCGTGGCCCTGGTCGCCATTGCCACCCTCTGTGCCGTGCTGGGAGAGCCCATGGTTGCAGCGGCTGCGGCTGCAGCCTCGGGCATTGTGATTGCAGGCAAGACTTTCCACCCCAATCGGATGAATCAGCCCTGGCCCCGGGTCCAGCAGGCCTTCTTTGTCATTCTTCTGTTCATTTTACTGGCCAGCTTCTGGACCGGTCCCTGGATCCTGAGCCACTGGCTTTACGCCCTCCCTCTCGTCGCTTTCGCATTGGTCCCACCAGCGGCAGCCGCAATCGTGACCCTGGTTATCGCTGTGCTTGCGATGATCGCGACACAGTGGGCGATCGGCCTTGCCGATCGCCACCAGATGATCAGCGCCTTTCTGCTCACCATGCTGCTCTCGGCTCTGCTGGTATTTCTGCGAAATTATAAAGCCCGGCAATTGGCGCCGCTGCGCCGCACCGATGAACTGACCCAGGCCGCAAGCCGGGAATACCTTTCCGCCGATCTACACAAGGAAATCCAGCGCAGCGAGCGGGAGGGCACGGACATGTCCATTATCATGATCGGGCTGGATACCCATCTGAGCGACAACGAGCCGGATGAGGATATTCGCTCGATACTTCCGCGCATTGGTCGCTACCTGCATTCCCAGATCCGTGATTTCGACACCTACTACCGGGTGGCCGATCTCCAGTTTCTGGTCATACTGCCGGGCATTTCCACCAGCGATGCCATCGCCCGCGCCGAGACCATCCGAAAGGGCCTGGCAACACTTCTGGAATCCCACGGCATGAAACTGACGGTGAGCACCGGCATCGCGGGCCTGAATATTGGCGACGATGCCAACAGCCTGCAACAGAGTGCGGCAAACGCTTTACGCCGGGCCCAGCAGCAGGGGGGCAACCGGAGCCAGGCCTATAGCTCCTGGTCGCAGCCGGCACAACCGAGCCAGCCACAGGCACAGGTACAGGGGCCGGCATCATGACAGAGACCCGTCTCAGGACCTGGACCCACGCTTTCGGCTACAGCATCGCCTGCCTGTTCATTTTTACCCTGGCCATGCAGAACCTTCGCTATGGCTTCTACGAACTCTTCTACCTGGCCTCGGGGATGGCTGTTCTGACCCTGGCCGGTACCGTTTACACCATTATCTGCCGCCGGCATCAGCTATCGGCGCCCGGACACCTGGTCATCCTTTCCGGCCTGAACAGCGGCATGCTGGCAGCACTGCTGACCATGGACGCTCCGGGCATCAGCCATTGGGCAATGCCCCTGGTGGTCCTTAACCTGCTTATCCTGCCGTTGCGTCAGGGCGTCGGGCTGTCGCTATTGCTGCTGGTGCCCATGTCGATCATCCTTTTCCTGGAACAGGCGCCGACCGACGCCATCACCATCACCGGCGGGCTGTTCATTCTCCTGGCAGTCGCCGCCCTCTACATCTGGCACTATGACCATATGGCGCAGTCAGCAGAGGATCTTGCCATTACCGATCCGGTGACCGGTGCCCATAACGCCCGGTTTCTGGATGAAACCCTGCAGAAGGAGATCAGCCGGGCCATAGCCACCGGGCACTGCCTCTCCGTGATCGACCTGAGCATCGATTACGCGGATGAAGTAGCCGACCTGCACGGCAGGGATCAGATTCAGGGCCTTTTCCGGGACATGACCGAACACCTCTTTGGCGTGATTCGTGCCGGCGACACCCTGTATACCCTCAAAGACTCCGAGTTCTTCCTCATCCTGCCGTTTACACCGGAAGAAGGCGTGCGAGTCATCGCCGAGCGGATTCGCCGGACCATCGCCGAACATCACTGGCCCGTGGTCGGAAAAGCCACCGTAAGCCTTGGCTGCACCACTCGGGGCAGCGGCGACACCCGCACCGACACACTGAGGAAGCGGGCCCACCAGGCCATGGAGGAAGCGCGCAGGCGCGGGACTGATTCGGTCTGGTTCAGCCCGGGAGAAACCATCGAAACATGAGCAGTGCCTGGCTGAACGAGCTGTCGGCATGGCTGAGCCTGCATCCGGGCTGGCTGGCAACGGCTCTGTTTTCGACCGCCTTCATCGAATCCCTCGCCATAGCCGGCATTATTGTCCCGGGTGTCGCCATCCTGTTTGCCGTCGCTGTACTGGCTGGTGAGACCGGTATGCCCTTACCAGAAGCACTGCTCTGGGCCGGCCTTGGCGCCATTGCCGGCGACACGGCCAGTTTTGGCCTTGGGCGGCTGCTGCAGGGCCGCCTGACAACGGCCTGGCCGCTGAGCCGTTATCCGAAAATCATCAGCACCGGAGAGCGATTTTTTAACCGTCATGGCGGTAAAAGCGTGATCATCGGTCGCTTTGTCGGGCCAGTACGACCGGTTATTCCCCTGGTGGCCGGGGCCCTGATGATGTCATGGCGTCGCTTTCTGGCCTTCAACATCGGCTCGGCCATCGCCTGGGCTCCGGTCTATATTTTCCCGGGGTTTCTGGTGGGCAGCGCCCTGGCCAGCGAAATCAGGCCTCCCGCACACTTTTACGCGGTGATCGGCATCAGCCTCGCCGCCCTGACCGTGGTCTATTTCGTGCTGTTGCGATTTCAGCTCGGGCTGGGTGAAAGCAGCCGTTTCTACCAATGGCTGAAGCAGTGGATGGCGCAATACGAGGCGACTCACCGATTCTGGCGCCTCTATACCAACCAGCGCCCTGCCCGGGAGGGTGAGTTTCCTCTTGCTTCGTTCATGCTCGCGCTTGGCGCTTCCGCCCTGTTGCTGATCTGGAAGCAACTGGCTACAGAAACGAGCCTGCTGGATGGCTTCGACCAGGCCGTCCTGCAATGGTTTGAGCAACTCCGACAGCCTCTGCTGGACGGCCCCTTCATCGCCATTACGTTGCTCGGTGACGCGCCGGTTCTGATCGCCGCCGGGGCGCTGGCATTCGCGGCATTGCTGTTCCGGGGGTATTACGCCGCTGCCACCCATGTTCTGGCGGCCGTCGTTGTGACGGTTGTTCTGGTCTGGGGCCTGAAGTCCCTGCTCGGCATCCCCCGGCCGGACGAGGTCATGGGGCCGCCCGATTCCGGCGCCTTCCCCAGCGGCCACACGGCAGGCATTACCCTGCTAGTCACCCTGCTGGCAAGTTTTGTTGCCGGAGAAAGCCGACACCGGAAGCGCTGGCAATCCTATGTCCTGTTGTCTCTTCCACTGGTGCCCGTGGCTTTGAGTCGGCTCTACCTTGGCGTTCACTGGTTCACGGACGTAATTGGGGGGTTGCTGCTTGCACTGGCCGTCACCGGGGCGGTGCGGGCGAGCTACAGCCGTTTCGACAAGGTACCTCTGGCACCGGATATAACCATTGTGGTTGCAGCGGTTGTGTGGGCGGTCTTTGCAGGCGGGTATATCGTGCTGTCATGGGAGGAGGCCGTACTGAATTTCCGGCCCGTGAGTTAGAGCCTTAGCCCTCCTCAAGCGCCTCCAGAAGCCCCTGGAGTCGGCTGAGGCGTTCCAGTGGGTCCTGCAACTCCACCAGTTTCTGCTTCTCCTGCTTGTCCAGGGGCAACAGTTCCGTGAGCCGCCAGCCAACGTCCCGGGCATCGCCGTAGTCGATGTCCATGTTCAGGTCCCGGATAACCGGATGCCGGAACAGCGCCTTGAGTACAGAAGGCAATTCGCCGAAACGCTCCGGCACCTCACTTTCGGCCTCTTCAATCAGACATTCCACGTCGCCGACATTCAACCCGTCTTCCTGCTGCCAGCTGCGAACCACCGACACTTTGGATTCGCCCTCAACGGTAATCCCCAGAAGGCCGTTATCCAGCTGCTGGAAATCGATGATCCGCACATAGGTGCCAATGTCGTAGAAGGCTGCGGTGCGACCGGCCTCTCCGCCTTCCTGTAACAGCACCACAACGAACCCGCGATCCTCCTTGAGGCAACGGGTAAGCATGTCGATGTAGCGCGGCTCGAACAGCTGCAAGGGAATCCTCCCCCTGGGCAGGACGATGGAATTCAGGGGGAACAAAGGTACATTCATAAGTGCAACAGTCACCGGAAAGCAGACTCCACAGTTTACACAGCCCGGACAATCACCGGATGGCCAGCAATTGCTGAACTTCGTCGACCCGGGCCCTGGCCTCCGTCAGAAGCTGCAAACTGCGGGAGGCATTGAGTTCAAGTTCGCCCAGACGCCGGTACGCAGGCACCTGGTCGAACGGAGGAAGATCGGCATTCTGGCTGGAACCGATCATGGAATGCAATTGCGCCACGATGACCACATCCACCAGCTGGGGCGACGCCTCGCGGGATTCATAGCCCCAGTCCTCCGCGTGGCGGACGGCTTCCACGAATGCCGGCGGGAAGGACCAGTTTTCCAGCACGGCCGTGCCAACCTCGGCCCGTAGCTCCCGAATCGCATGGTCCAGATTGGCCTCATCGGCAAAGAGATTCACATGGTGTTCGGCCTGAACCAGGATCGGGACCACGCCAATATCGTGGAGCAGCCCCGCCAGCAATGCCTCTTCCGGATTGAGCCGGGTGGCATGATCCGCCAGCACCCAACACAGGGCCGCGACTTCCCGGGAATGCCGCCAGAGCTTCTCCATTTCTTTCTGCAACGCCGCCTGGCGGGTTTTAAACACTTCCCGCATGGAGAACACGGTTACCAGTTGCCGGGTGGTGCGCATTCCAAGGCGGACGACTGCCTCACGGACATTCCGCACATCACTGAACCCGCGATACAGGGGGCTGTTGCAGGCACGTACAAGCTTGGCCGCCATGGCCGGATCCGCAGACACCGCCAGTGCCACCTGGTCTGCCGTGGACTCCTCACGATCGACCGCGCGGCGGACTTTCCAGGCCACATCCGGAACGCTGGGCAACTTGACCTGGTTCGACCTAAGCTCGGACAGGAATTCCATCAGCAGATGATGCTCTTCGCTCTCCACACCACCGGTGCCCTCCCCGGAATCCATTTCAACCTGCTCCACCGGCGCCGAGCGCAGCAACTGGTTGAGAATTTCCTGTTCGACGACCAGAAACTCGGAGGGTTTTACCGCCGTTACGTCGTACATTCTGGGCTGGAGCCGGGCAATCGGGTTGTGGGCTTTCTCGGTCTCGGCTTCGATGATTGTTTTACGGCCGTCCAGGGATTCCAACTCTACCTTGCCGGCAATCAGGAAGAAATCCAGACCATCCCGGACACCCCGCTCCAGAACCCGCTGCCCGGGCCCATGGGTCCGTCGCTCGGCGCGGCTGGCAAGCAGGACCAGTTGATCATCCGTCAGCCGGTTCAACGGCTGAAACTCTTTAAGGCGACGAAGCGGCAGGCTTTCCTGGCCAGCCATAGGCATACTCCTTGTCGGTTCAAACCGGAAAATTAGTTGGCAACTCTGTTAACTATTGTAAACAGCGGCTCTCAAAACAACCATGCGCCTCGAGTCTAATCTGGTATCCTCTGTTTTTTGTTCATTGTCATCCGGTAACAACAGAGAGAACAGAACACCATGCCTCAGTATCGTTCGCGGACCTCCACCGCAGGCCGTAACATGGCCGGCGCCCGTGCCCTCTGGCGCGCCACCGGCATGAAAGACGGGGATTTCGGCAAGCCCATCATCGCGGTTGCCAACTCCTTCACCCAGTTTGTGCCGGGCCACGTGCACCTCAAAGACCTCGGTCAACTGGTGTGCCGCGAAATCGAGGCCTCCGGCGGTGTGGCCAAGGAATTCAACACCATCGCGGTAGACGATGGCATCGCCATGGGCCACGACGGCATGCTGTACTCCCTGCCCTCCCGGGAAATCATCGCAGACTCTGTAGAGTACATGGTGAATGCCCACTGTGCCGACGCCCTTGTGTGTATTTCCAACTGCGACAAGATCACCCCGGGCATGCTGATGGCCGCCATGCGTCTGAACATCCCCACCATTTTTGTCTCCGGCGGGCCCATGGAAGCGGGCAAAACCAAGCTGTCCGAACACAAGCTGGACCTGGTGGATGCCATGGTCATTGCCGCAGACCCCAACGCCTCCGACGAACAGGTGGAAGAATACGAACGCAGTGCGTGCCCCACCTGCGGCTCCTGTTCCGGCATGTTCACCGCCAACTCCATGAACTGCCTGACCGAGGCCATTGGCCTTGCGCTGCCGGGCAATGGGTCACTGCTGGCCACGCACGCCGATCGGGAACAGCTTTTCCTGAAGGCCGGTCGACAGATTGTGGAGAATGCGCGGCGCTATTACGAGCAGGACGACGCCAGCGTACTGCCTTTGAGCATTGCCTCGATGGCGGCCTTTGAAAACGCCATGGTCATGGACATTGCCATGGGCGGCTCAACCAACACCATTCTTCACTTGCTGGCGGCGGCTCAGGAAGGCGGCGTGCCGTTCACTCTGAACGAGATCGACCAGCTTTCACGCCGGGTTCCGCAATTGTGCAAGGTGGCTCCCAACTCGCCCAAATATCACATGGAAGACGTGCACCGGGCCGGCGGCATCATGGGCATTCTTGGCGAGCTGGAACGGGGCGGACTGATCAACACCGATCTGCCGACCGTGCACAGCAAGACCATGAGGGAAGCCCTCGAGACCTGGGACATCATGAGATCGCCACCTACCGAAGTGGTCGAATTCTATAAGGCCGGGCCGGCCGGCATTCCGACCCAGACCGCGTTTTCCCAGAGTACCCGCTGGCCAACCCTGGATGGCGACCGGGAAACCGGTTGCATCCGCTCGGTCGAGAACGCCTACAGTTCCGAAGGCGGCCTCGCTGTACTCTTTGGCAATATTGCCCTTGACGGGTGTGTGGTAAAAACCGCAGGCGTGGACGAAAGTATCTATGTGTTCGAAGGCAAGGCGAAGGTATTCGAAAGCCAGGATTCCGCGGTTGCCGGCATCCTGTCTGACGAGGTCAAGCCGGGCGAAGTGGTGATCATACGTTATGAAGGGCCTCGTGGTGGGCCGGGCATGCAGGAAATGCTCTACCCGACCAGCTACCTGAAATCAAAGGGGCTCGGTAAAGACTGCGCCCTGCTGACCGACGGACGTTTCTCCGGCGGCACCTCTGGCCTGTCCATCGGCCACGCCTCGCCGGAAGCGGCCGCCGGTGGCGCCATTGGCCTGATCGAAAATGGCGATACAATCCGCATCGATATTCCGAACCGGAGCATCAACGTGGAACTGGACCAGCACGAGCTGGATCGTCGTCGGGAAGCCCGGGATGCCAAGGGCTGGAAACCGGAACTGCCCCGGGACCGCAAAGTGTCTGCAGCCTTGAAAGCCTATGCGCTGCTGGCCACGAGCGCCGACAAAGGCGCCGTTCGGGATCTCGAAAAGCTCGACTGATTATCCTGAATGCCAGCCAGCAAAAAAGCCCGGCGGGAAATTCCCGGCGGGCTTTTTCTGTTCAGGCGACTCCGATTACCAGAGCGACCAGCCGCCATCTTCCTCTTCTTCGATAGCGTCGTCCTGCTCAGACTCCGGGGCCGAGGTTTCCGCTGCGGAAGAAGCCGATTCCTGAGTCGGCGCGCTGCTGGATGCGGTGGACTGTGAGGGTGCCGAGGCAGCAACCTGAACCGAGATCATGCCCAGGGCTTCCTTGGTCGGATCGTCCAGAATTCCCGTGGCCTGAAGACCGTTATCCTGCTGGAACCGCGTTAGCGCGGACCGGGTTGAGTCATCCATCTGCGGGCTGACATTGGTAATGTCGTACCCTGCTCCGTAGAGCGCATTCTTGAGTGCAACGATCTCATCCGCGAAGGCTGCAGGGGCAAAGCCCAGTGTGACCGCCAATCCGGCCGCTGCGGCCAGGCGTCCCAATCGGGTAGTTGCTTTTCTCATGGTACTCACCTGCTAACTCCTGATATCTCATCGATATCCGTTTCTTTCTTGTTATGTGGCGCCTATCTCCACAGGCTGGGGCAAACAGCTAAAAGCCTACCATACTTTTGTCGTATGTCGCCTTACGGGACATCATGTTCCGTTTCCTTGCGTTGTGCTGGCGCCTCTTCGTCCACAGTAGCGGGCGGACGGTGGGCCTCCTCGCTGAATTCGCGGATGAAAATCCCCCAGAACGCCATAAACAGGGCCGCCACCAGTGGTCCCATCACAAAACCGTTGATGCCGAACATGACGATGCCACCGAGGGTCGACAGCAGGACAATGTAATCCGGCAGCTTGGTATCGCGACCAACCAGGACCGGGCGGAGCAGATTATCCGCCAACCCGATGACCACCACGCCGAATGCCGTCAGTATCACTGCCTCAATCACATCCCCCACGGCCGCGAGGTATATTGCGGCAGGCACCCAGACCAGGGCGGCCCCCACCGCCGGCAAGAGCGATACGATGGCCATCACCACACCCCAGAGCAGCGCGCCACTGATCCCGAGAATCCAGAAAATCAGCCCCCCCATCGCCCCCTGGATAATGGCGATCAGCAGGTTGCCCTTGACGGTGGCTCGGGTAACTTCCGCGAACTTGGCAAACAGCAACCGCTCCCGTTCATCACCGAGCGGCAGCGCCTTGACCATTAATTCTACCAGCGCGCTGCCGTCCCGCAGCAGGAAGAATGCCAGATACACCATCAACGCCAGCCCCAGGAAAAACTGAAAGGTATTCTGGCCAACGCCCAGGGCCTGCTTGCCGAGGAACTGACTTCCCCCCACGAAAAGGCTCACCGCCCGATCCCTCAGGTCAGCAAAGTTGATATCGAATTGGGCCAGGAACGCCTGAATAGCCGGAAAGGACTGATTGACGCGGTCGATGTACTCTCCGGGCCTTATGTCGCCACTCTGGATCTGTTGGTAAAGCGCAACGCCTTCAGCAACCAGAGAGGTCACCAGAACCAGAACCGGGATAACCACAATAAACATGCATATACACAGGGTTATCAGGGCATTTACATTGGGCCTGTCCCCCAGTTTGCGCACGAGCAATTGCTGCACCGGGTGGAAAATCAGGGCAATCGCGACCGCCCAGAATATGGGCCCGAAGAAAGGCTTCATGAGAAACACGAAGGCAAGAGAAACGCCCACCAGCAACGCCAGAAAAGTCCGTGTTTCAAGTTTTGCGTACATAGCTTGTGCGGTTCCCCGATTTTGGTTCTGCGTTTTACCAAGTCATTCTACCCTACCACGGCGGCGTGGCCACTGTAGCTGTCTTCAGGTTATAGTGGACGGTTGTTGATCAACTATTAGACAGGTCATGTTGTTGGAACTGGAAACCTTCACCACAGAAACGGCCCTGGAAGCTGCCGCGGAGTTGCGCAAGGTACTGGCTGCCAGAACTCACCGGCGCAAGGTGATGGGCCAGGAAGTCATGGTGCCCGGCCAGCTCGGCGAAGCCCTGCAGTTGCCCCGGATTATCAACCGGCTGCAGAGCAAGCAGCAGAAGCAGCGGGATCTTGGCCGTGAGGACTTCCAGGAGCTCTGGCCTACACTGTCGTTACAGACACGGGAAAGAGTACTGGAGGCAATCGGCTGGTATGACCCCAAAGAGCTTGACTGGGATGACAAGCGCTCCAACCGCCGGCCACTGGTCGATCCTGACAGTTAAGCCGTATAACACCGGCATCCAGACTTTGAATTGTCATACTTGGCCCATATGTTGGGCAGTATCAGGAGGATATTTATGACTGAACCACAGCATTACACGGCACTTCTGGCTGAAGGCAGCGCGGTACCTACCCTGCTGTGCGGCCACTGCCACTCGATTCTCTCCAGGGCCCGGATTTTCCGGAACCAGGGCAACCAGCACCAGGATATGGAATGCCGGACTATCGGCCTTTGTTCAGCAGACGACTGCGGCGCCGTAAACTGTTGCGATCAAGCCCTCACCCGGGTTGACAACCCCGAACGCCTGTTCGGCATTGCGTCCTGATTCAAACCGGCAACGCTCTGTTACGCAACTCAAACACACAAAATTTCCATCTGCTTTATCCTGACCTAAGACGATTGTATTAGGGCATCCTGGTCACGGGATGCCGCCGGCAATCACGCAACCAATCAGTCAGGACAGTCGATGGCATGCGTATTCTGAGAACCGATGAAGCCCGCTTCGCAGGTCTTCCGGATTACCCTTTTACTCCACATCATTTCGACGTAGAACCCGGCCTCCGGATGCACTACGTTGACGAGGGCCCGCAGAACGCCTCGCCGGTACTCATGTTGCACGGGGAGCCATCCTGGTCCTACCTTTATCGCCACATGATCCCCATGGTTGCAAACGCCGGACACCGGGTTCTGGCACCCGACCTGATCGGTTTCGGCAAGTCGGACAAACCGGCCTCGGTTGATGATTACAGCTACGGGCGCCATCTGGCCTGGCTGGCAAGCTGGCTGGAACACCTGAACCTGACCGACGTCACCCTTGTGTGCCAGAACTGGGGATCACTGCTGGGCCTGCGCCTGGCAGCGGAGCACCCCCAGCGTTTCAGCCGCATCATTGTAGGGAACGGCATGCTGCCCACCGGCGACGCTCCTGCGCCGGCCGTCTTCTCCATGTGGAAGGCCTTTGCCAGCCACAGCCCCTGGTTTCCAATAGGGCGCATCGTGCAACTGGGCACCGACCGCACCCTGACCAGAGCTGAACTTGCCGCCTACGAGGCTCCGTTTCCTTCGGCAGAGTTCAAGGCGGGAGCCAGGGCGTTTCCGAAACTGGTACCCACGGCACCGGGCACACCGGACAGCGAGGCCAACAAGGCGGCCTGGCAGGTTCTGGAGAGGTGGAAAAAGCCGTTCATCACCTGTTTCAGCAGCGGCGATCCGATAACCCGAGGAGGTGACAGGCACATGCAGCGTCGGATTCCCGGCGCCCACGGCCAACCTCACATCACGCTTCGGGGCGGACATTTCCTACAGGAAGATTCACCGGAAGATTTCGCCCGCATTATCATCGATGCCCTGAAATCGGAAATGGCGGCCTGAGCCGCCATTTTTCCTAGCCGAACACGGTTACCGTTTGACGGCTAAGGGCCACGAGTTCGCCCTTTTCCGTCCATATCCCGGCCTGGGTGTGGCCGTATCCGGCCCCGGCCTGGTCGATCGAAACCTTGTACAACAGCCAGTCGCCCGGTTCCATGGCCGGCCTTGGATGCACGATATCCAGCGCCCAGCTCAGGGAGCTGGTTCGCACCCGCTGCTTTACATAGGGCAGAACGGCCGGAGGCCAGGCATCAACCAGGGCAACAATATGAGCATCAGAGAACGATTCCGGGGTTTTCCGGAATTGCATCCAGCCGCCAAGTTCCCGACCGCCTTTGCCGCTGAACGGCAGGTTTCCAAAAGCCCAGCGCATCTCTATCTGCTGGATGAATTCCGGGGTAACACCTTCGATATAATCCAGCCCGGAGCATTCGCCGAACGGGGCTGCCTCGGGTGCCGGCAGGGCCTCCACCTGGACCTCCGAGTCCCGGTCGCCGCCAAAACTGCCGAGACATACCAGTCGGGTTTCTCCATTCTGGACGATGCGCCCCTGTACCTGACTGACCGCCTTGCCCTCGCGCAGAATCTCGGCCTCAAAACTGGCAGGCACTTCCGGCTCCACCGGCCCCACGAACGATACCTGCAATGACCGCATGGCCCGACCCTCGGCAACCAGCTTCTCCATGCGCTCAAACATCAACGCAGCCGTGAGGCCACCGAACGTGGCTCTGCCCTGGGACCAGCTCCCGGGCATTACCAGCTCCTGACTGCTACGGGCCGCCCGCAATAATTCGTCAAAGGTCATCTCAGATTCCTGTTAGCAACCTATCGGGACAAATACGAAGCCTGCCCAAGATCGGACGGCAACGCAATGGGCTGTCCCCGGCAACTACCTATAGCCTCACCGGGGTTTTGCGTATTAAAGCGACAATAAAACCGCTATAATACGCGCACAACATGCATTGCCCGGCAATGCTCTACCTCCCGAATTCCGAGTGAATCAATGTCTGAATTGTCCTTTGCCGAACTGGGGCTTGATCCAGCCGTACTTGAAGCTGTGTCCGCCGTTGGCTATGAAACCCCGTCTCCTATCCAGGCCCAGTCCATCCCCGCGCTGCTTGCCGGCAACCATCTGCTGGGCGTTGCCCAGACCGGTACCGGTAAAACCGCAGCGTTTGCACTGCCTCTGCTGAGCCGGATAGACGCCTCTGTCACCGATCCCCAGATTCTGGTTTTGGCACCTACACGGGAGCTGGCCATCCAGGTGGCGGAAGCTTTTACCACCTACGCCAGCAAGTTCCGGAATTTCCATGTTCTGCCGATCTATGGTGGCCAGGACTTTTACCCCCAGATCAAGGGGCTTCGCCGCGGCGCCCAGGTCATCGTGGGCACACCCGGACGGATGCTCGACCACCTGCGCAAGGGCACCCTGAAACTGGACAGCCTGAAAGCGCTGGTTCTGGACGAAGCTGACGAAATGCTGCGCATGGGCTTTATCGACGACGTGGAAGCGATTCTGGCGAAGACGCCGGAGAACTGCCAACGCGCCCTGTTTTCAGCCACCATGCCGCCGCAGATCAAGAAAGTGGCTCAGACCTATCTGCGTAACGCTACGGAAGTTCGTATCGAAAGCGAAACCCGCACGGTTGAGCGTATCTCCCAGTTCGTTCTGCCGGTGTACGCTGAGCGCAAACTGGATGCCCTCACCCGCATCCTTGAAGTGGAGCCGATCGACGCATCGATCATCTTCGTGCGCACCAAGGCAGAAACCACCCTGCTGGCGGAAAAACTCTCTGCCCGAGGCCACGCGGTGGCACCGCTCAACGGTGACCTCAACCAGCGCCAGCGTGAGCAGACCGTTGAAGACCTCAAACGTGGCAAAAAAGACATCATTGTTGCCACCGACGTGGCCGCACGCGGACTCGATGTGCCCAGGATCACCCACGTGATCAACTACGATGTGCCCTACGACACCGAAGCCTACATCCACCGCGTTGGCCGAACCGGCCGCGCCGGACGCGAAGGAAAGGCAATCCTGCTGGTTACGCCCCGGGAACGCAGCTGGCTGCGCACACTGGAGCGCGCTACCAACTCACCCATGCAGGCCTATCAGCTGCCTTCGCCGGTTGAGCTGAAAAAAATGCGCGAGCAGCAGTTCGAAACACAGCTGTTGGGCTTTGCCGAGGATGGCAAGCTGGCCAAAGCGATGGCATTGCTGGATGAGATTGCCGAACGCAACGACATGGACACGGCGATGGTCGCCGGCGCTCTGGCCTGCTGGCTGGAAGCGTCCCAGCCCGGATCGCTACCGCTGGAGCAGCCGGAGGCCTTGCCGGAGATTTCGGCCAATGCGCCCCCGCGCCGGGACCGCAAGGGTGGCAAGCCCGGGTACAAGCCGGGCTTCAAGAAAGGTCCCAAGGGCCGTGGCGGCCCAGGCCCGAAGGGCAAGCCTCCCGGCAAGGGCGGCAAGCCCGCAGGCAAGCGCCCGCCGCGTCAGACTGACGCCAAGCGCTGATAAACGACGAAACTGTAGTCGTACGGGTTATTATCGGACGCGGAGAAATCCTCCCGTCCGATTTCTTCCCACTCATCCCAGTTTACTTCCGGAAAGAACGCATCGCCGTCCACTTCAGCGTGCACCTGAGTCACGTACATGCGGTCAACCAACGGTAGAGCCTCGGCGTAGATCTGCCCGCCACCGATGATCATCACTTCGTCTCCGCCTTCCAGGTCGGCCTGAGCCTCGGCCTTCACCAACGCCTCCTGCAATGACTTCGCAGCCACCGTTCCGATTGGCGCATCCCAGGTTTCATTCCGTGAGATCACCACGTTCATCCGTCCCGGCAGGGGCCGGCCGATGGAGTCCCAGGTTTTTCGACCCATGATAATGGGTTTACCCATGGTGGCCTGTTTGAAATAGCGAAGGTCGCCCGGCAGATACCAGGGCAGGTTGTTGTTCCGGCCAATGACCCGGTTCCGGGACATGGCGACGATCAGGGCTTTTCTCATGTGCTCGCCTCTTCGGGATTCGGTCAGATGGCAATCGGGGCCTTGATGCCCGGACAGGGGTCATAGCCCTCGAACTCGAAATCTTCCAGTTCGTACTCGAAGATGCTCGCGGGCTTGCGCTTGATCACGAGTTTCGGCAACGCGCGGGGCTCGCGCTTCAGTTGCTCGAAGACGATGTCCTCAGTCAGGTGGTTCTGGTACAGGTGGCAGTCGCCGAAGGTATGCACAAACTCACCAACCTCAAGATCGCATTGCTGGGCGATCATGTGCGTCAGCAAGGCGTAGGAGGCAATATTGAACGGCACCCCCAGAAACAGATCGGCGCTGCGCTGATACAGCTGGCAGGAGAGTTTGCCCTCGGCCACGTAGAACTGGAACAGGCAGTGACAGGGCGCCAGCGCCATACGGCCCTGGCGAACGTTGTCCTGAGGGCCAATGGATTCGTCCGGGAGTTCCGCAGGGTTCCAGGCAGAGACAATCAGACGGCGGGAGTTGGGCTTGGTGCGAATCTGTTCGATCACCTCGCTGATCTGGTCGACCACCTCGCCATTCGGGCACTGCCAGCTCCGCCATTGTTTGCCATAGATAGGTCCGAGGTCGCCATTTTCCAGTGCCCACTCGTTCCAGATCGAGACCTTGCGTTCCTGCAGCCAACGGTTGTCTGTAGAGCCCCGGAGAAACCAGAGCAATTCGTAGATAATGCTGCGCAGGTGGACTTTCTTGGTGGTTACCAGGGGAAAGCCTTCCTGCAGGTTGAAGCGGACCTGTCGGCCGAACACCGACCGGGTACCGACACCGGTACGGTCCCCCTTGTCGAATCCGTTATCAACAACGTCTTGCATCAGGTCGAGATAGGCTTTCATCGGGCTTGTCTCCGGTAGGCAATAAACATCAGGGCGGCGCCGGCAACGATCATCGGGAAGGACAGTACCTGCCCCATGGTAAGCCAGTCAAAAGCAAGGTAGCCCAACTGCGGATCTGGCTGGCGCACGAATTCCACGAGGAACCGGAACACGCCGTAGCAGATCAGGAACAGCCCGGACACGGCCATTGTCGGCCGCTGCCTGGATGAGAACCACCACAGGATCACGAACAGGGCGACACCTTCCAGGGCAAACTGATACAGCTGGGAGGGGTGTCGGGCGAGCGAATCCGGCGCCGTGCGGAACACCATGCCCCAGGCAACGTCGGTGGGCTTGCCCCACAGCTCGCCGTTGATGAAGTTGCCGATCCGCCCCGCGCCAAGACCCAGCGGCACCAGCGGCGCCACAAAGTCGGCCATGCGCCAGAAACCACTCTCCACTTTGCGGCCGTACCACCACATGGCAAACATCACGCCCAACAAACCGCCGTGGAACGACATACCGCCTTCCCAGACCCGGAGCAGCCAGAGCGGATCCGCCAGGAAAGCGTCAAAGTTGTAGAACAGGACATAGCCGAATCGCCCGCCCAGGATCACCCCCAGGGCCAGGTAAAACAGCAGGTCGCCCATCTGCTCTTCGTTGATGGGCGACCAGGGCTTGCGGGTGCGGATGCGCCCAAGCCACCAGCCAGCCACAAAGCCGAACAGATAGGTCAGACCATACCAGTGGATCTTGAGGGGGCCGATGGCGATGGCTACCGGATCAATCTGGGGATGCTGCAGCATCAACTACCTCTCAGCTCAGGAGAAAACGGAGCCCCACCAGCAGAAGCATGATGGAGAAAGTACGCTTGAGAATCCGGGGGTTCAGCCGATGTGCCAGATTGGCGCCCACCCGGGCAAAGAAAACGCTGGTGAGAATAATACCGATCAGGGCCGGCAGGTAAATGAAGCCGGCGCTCAGTTCCGGCAGTGCGGGATTGTTCCATCCTGTCCAGATGTTTCCCAGAGCACCGGCAATGGCGATAGGCAGGCCGCAGGCAGCCGATGTGCCCACCGCCTGCTGCATCCGCACGTTGCACCAGCTCAGATAGGGAACCGTAAGAGTTCCACCGCCGATTCCGAAAATTGCCGAGGCCCAGCCGATGCCGCCGCCAGCAACACCCAGACCGGCGGTGCCGGGAACATCACGACCGGGCTTGGGGTCGACCTGGTAAAACATCTTCAGGCCCACCAGGATCACGAAAATACCGATCAGCAGTTCCAGCGCACGCCCGCTCATCAGGGATGCGGTCCAGGCGCCAACCAGGGCGCCGGCCACAATCCCCGCGGTCATGGGCCGGAACAGATCCCAGCGCACGGCACCGTGCTTGTTATGTGAGCGGATGGAGCTGACCGAGGTGAAGACAATGGTCGCCAGCGAGGTGCCGACCGCCAGATGGGGAATAATGTCCGGATTGATTCCCTGCAGACCAAAGCTGAACATCAGCACAGGCACGATTATCAGCCCGCCGCCAATGCCAAACAGGCCCGCAACGGTGCCTGCCAGGGCACCAAGAGCCAGATACGATGCTATTACATAAAACAGGGTCATAGTTTGAGACGCACCCGGGAAAACCAAGGCTGGTATGATACACAGCGCACGAGTCAACTTCATTAACTCCGGGAGCGAGCCCCTTCACCATGTGCCTGATCGCTTTTGCCCTTGGCCAGAACCCTCATTTTCCGCTGGTTGTTGCCGCCAATCGGGATGAATTCTTCCGTCGCCCCACGGCCGCCATGGACTGGTGGACCACAGAATCCGGCACCCGCGTGCTTGCCGGTCGCGATCTGCTTTCCGGGGGCACCTGGCTTGCAGTAAATGCCGATGGCGAGGTCAGCGCTGTGACCAATGTTCGCGAAGGCACACCGGAAACCGGTCGAATCAGCCGGGGCGAACTGCCCTTGCGCGCCCTCACCGATTCGCGGGATCGGCTTGAGGGCTATCTGCTTGATGAAGCCCATCAGTTTTCCGGCTTCAACCTCGTTCACCTGACCAAGGGAGACGGCTGGTATTTCAGTAACCGGGACGCGCATCCCGGTCGGCAAATCCACCGTGGTGTCTACGGCCTGAGCAATCACCTTCTGCAGACACCCTGGCCCAAGCTTCTGCGCCTAAGACAGGCGGCCGGCGATACCGTTGCCGCTGCCGGCCGCGACGCAGAAAAACTGCATAACGAATTGATTCCTCTGCTTCAGGACAGCACGCCGGCACCGGACCACCTGCTGCCTGACACCGGCGTTGGGCTGGAAACCGAGCGCTTCCTGTCGTCGCCCTTTATCGTTGGCTCCGATTACGGCACCCGGGCAACCACCGTGGTCACCGTGTCTGCCAGCGGTGAGATCGAGGTAACCGAGCAAAGCTGGGGCCCGGACGCCGAAACCGGTGAACGCCGTCACTTCCATTGGCAGCGATAGCGATCAGGCTCTGGTATAATCCGCCAAATTCTGCCACCCGATCGGAGGGCCCCTGATGGCCGGTGAACAAGGCGCCACATCGATAGCCGATTTTGAGAAATCTCTTGATGAACTGGAAAAGCTGGTTCGCGATCTGGAGCAGGGCGAACTGTCTCTCGAACAGTCACTGACGGCGTTTGAGCGGGGCGTAAAGCTGACCCGTGAATGCCAGCAGGCGCTGAAGAGCGCCGAGCAAAGGGTCGAGCAACTGGTACAGAACAGCGATGGCACCCTGGAAACCCGCCCGTTTTCACCGGATGATGCTGACTGATGTCCGGACCGAACCCGCTTGCCGCTGATTTTCTGGAAACCTGCCGGGCCCGCGTCGATGCGGAGCTGGACCGGTGCATTGAACTCGACTCGGCCTCCGGGCGCCTGCAGGAAGCCATGCGCTACAGCGTGCTGGGTGGCGGCAAGCGCATCCGACCGGCGTTATGCCTCGCGGCAGCCAGGGCACTGGGACAGACAGGTGACGAAGCTCTGATTCCGGCCTGCGCGGTGGAGCTGGTCCATGCCTATTCACTGATCCACGATGACCTCCCGGCCATGGACGACGACGAATTACGCCGCGGACGCCCCACTACCCACATTGCCTTCGACGAAGCCACTGCCATCCTCGCCGGAGATGCCCTGCAAGCGCTCGCCTTTGGCTGGCTTGCCGAGGCTCCGGGGTTGTCGGAATCCGTGCGTCTGATCATGGTCAGGGAACTGGCCCGGGCCAGTGGCCACGGCGGAATGGTTGGTGGTCAGGCCATTGATCTTGAATCGGTGGGCAAGACCCTGGCACTGGCCCAGCTTGAAACCATGCACCGGCACAAGACTGGCGCGTTGATCGAGACCAGCGTGCGGATCGGTGCCCTGACCGCGCCGTCTGTCAACGAGCAGGCTCTGGCCTCTCTTACACAGTATGCCAAGGCACTGGGCCTGGCCTTCCAGGTCCAGGACGACCTGCTGGACATAGAAGGGGACACCACGGTCATTGGCAAACCCCAGGGTTCGGATGTCGCCCGCGCCAAACCCACCTACCCTGCCCTGCTTGGCGTTGCCGGCGCCCGGGAGCATCTGGCCGATCTGCTCGAGAATGCCCAGGAAAGCCTGCGGGCATTCGGCTCCGAAGCAGATCCCCTTCGGGCGATGGCCGATTACGTGGTGGCAAGAACCCATTGAACCCCGGCGCCCCGAAGGCGCACACTGGCCGTAAATATTTTCGTAACAACTGGCCCGGTTTGTGTGAAACAGCCTCCCCTGTTCCCTTATAATGCCAGTCAGTTACTGAACGTACCGGAAAAGACCCGAGCAGATGCAGGACACTTATATTTTCAAGGAAATCCCGTCACAGCGGCCCAACACGCCGCTGCTGGACCGGATTGACGAACCGGCCCAGCTGAGAGAGCTGGCCCCGGAGCAGCTTACGCAGCTGGCCCGGGAGCTCAGGGCATTTCTGTTATGGTCAGTGGGCCAGACCGGTGGCCATTTCGGCGCGGGCCTCGGTGTGCTCGAGCTTACCGTTGCCCTTCACTATGTTTTTGATACGCCGAGCGACCGTCTGGTCTGGGATGTCGGCCATCAGGCCTACCCCCACAAGATTTTGACCGGCCGAAAGGACGCCATGGGCAGCATCCGTCGCAAAGACGGGCTGGCCGGCTTCCCGAAGCGGGCAGAAAGCGAATACGACACCTTCGGCGTAGGCCACTCCAGCACCTCCATCAGCGCAGCACTGGGCATGGCCGTTGCCGCAAGACTGCAACAGACCGGCCGCAAGAGCATTGCGGTTATTGGTGACGGCGCCATGACCGCTGGCATGGCCTTTGAAGCCCTGAACCACGCCGGTCACCTGCACGCCGACATGCTGGTAATCCTGAACGACAACGACATGTCGATCTCCCGGAATGTTGGCGGACTGTCCAACTACTTTGCCAAGCTGCTGTCCAGCCGCACCTACAACCAGGTTCGCGACAGCAGCAAGAAGGTTCTTCAGGGAGCGCCACACCTGATGGCGCTGGCCAAGAAAACCGAGGAACACTTCAAGGGCATGATTGCCCCGGGCACCCTGTTCGAAGAATTGGGGTTCAATTACATCGGCCCCATCGATGGTCATGACCTGCCCCTGCTGGTGGAGACACTGGAGAACATCCGCGAACTTGAGGGTCCGCAGTTTCTCCATGTGGTAACCACCAAGGGCAAGGGCTTTGCGCCAGCTGAAGCCGATCCGATTGGCTACCATGCCATCAACAAGATCGAACCGGTTCCTCCCAGCAAGCCCGAACCGGTCAAGCCGAAACCGTCAAATCCGAAATACGCCAACGTCTTTGGTCAATGGCTCTGTGATTCCGCCGAGCAGGACGAGCGCGTGGTGGGCATTACCCCGGCCATGTGTGAAGGTTCGGATCTGCTGGCGTTCTCACAGCGTTTCCCGGAGCGCTATTTTGATGTTGCCATCGCTGAACAGCACGCGGTCACCCTGGCCGCGGGGTTGGCCTGTGATGGCGCCAAACCGGTTGTTGCCATCTACTCGACGTTCCTGCAGCGGGCCTACGATCAGCTGATCCATGATGTTGCGATACAGAATCTGGATGTCCTGTTCGCTATCGACCGAGCTGGTCTGGTCGGTGAGGACGGCCCGACCCACGCCGGCGCGTTTGACATCAGCTACCTGCGCTGCGTGCCTAACATGGTGGTGATGACACCCTCAGACGAGAACGAAACCCGCCAGATGCTTCAGACCGGCATGCTCTATAAGGGGCCGGCGTCAGTGCGCTACCCTCGTGGAACCGGGCCCGGTGCCGAGATACACCAGGAACTGACACCCCTGGAGATTGGCAAGGGCCGTCGGATACGCAGCGGCAAAGGTGTTGCAATCCTCAACTTTGGCACCCTGCTGGCTCCGGCTCTGGAGGCCGCAGAAGCCATCGGCGCAACGGTTGCCGACATGCGCTTCGTCAAACCCCTTGATGAGGAACTGGTGCTGGAACTGGCGGAGCAGCATGAGCTGTTGGTAACCCTGGAAGAGAATGCCGTTGCCGGTGGTGCCGGCAGTGCCGTGACCGAATTCCTCAACAGCCGCCTGGTCACGATGCCAGTACTTCAACTGGGCCTGCCGGACACCTTCATGGATCACGGCAAGCGCGGGGAATTGCTGGAAGATTGCGGTCTGGACGCCGCCGGTATTGAATCAGCCATCCGCACGCGGATGGAGACTCTCCGGCACCAGAGCCTGAAAGTCGTCAAATAAGCAAAAGACGTCTTCCAGAAAGCAAAAAGCCCGCGACAGTCGCGGGCTTTTTCATATCCGGAACCGGATCAGACCTCGGGATCGTCGTCCTGGTGCGTCTCGAGCCAGTGGCCGAGCTTGCTCTGCTTGGTATCGAGGTAGTGTTCGTTGTGGGGGTTTCGGCCCACGTGCAGGGGTACCCTCTCGGTAATGTCGATGCCGTATGAGGACAGCGCTTTTACCTTGCGGGGGTTGTTGGTCATCAGCCGCAGGCTCTTGATACCCAGGTGCTCCAGCATGTCCTTGCACATGCTGTAATCGCGCAGATCCGCCGCAAACCCCAAGCGCTCATTGGCTTCAACCGTGTCGGCGCCCTGGTCCTGCAGGTGGTAAGCCCGGATCTTGTTCAGCAACCCGATGCCCCGCCCTTCCTGACGAAGATACATCAGAATACCCCGGCCTTCCCGGGCGATGCTTCGCAGCGCCTCTTCCAGCTGGTAACCGCAATCACAACGCATGCTGTAGAGGGCGTCACCGGTCAGACATTCCGAGTGGGTGCGGGCAAGCATGGGTTCGTCACTGTCCAGGTCGCCCAGGGTCAGGGCAACGTGTTCCTTTCCGGTATCCGGTTCTTCAAAGCCGTGCATATCAAATACCCCGAACGGGGTCGGCAACCGGCAGGTCTGGATGTAACGAACAGCCACAGTGTTTCCTCGTGGTTCAGTCAATCGGGCCGCGCATTCTATCACGGGCCCGCCCGCTTGGCGTAGTCTCGGCACTGTCGCTCCTCCGGCGTGGTCTTGGTAACCAACACTTACGAGCGCGGAGGTCCGCCAGATCAGGCTTTATCGGCAACCCAGTGGCCACTACGACCGCCTTTCTTCTCCAGCAGACGCACCGAACCGATCTCCATACCACGGTCCACGGCCTTGCACATGTCGTACAGCGTGAGTGCCGCAACGCTTGCCGCGGTTAGCGCCTCCATCTCGACACCGGTCTGGCCGGACAGTTTGCAGCGGGTAAGAATATGCACAGATGCGCCATCGCTGCCCGGGGTCAGTTCGACTTTCACCGATGTCAGGTTCAGTGCGTGACACAGGGGAATCAGATCATGGGTTTTCTTTGCAGCCATGATGCCCGCGATCCGGGCAACGGCCAGGACGTCCCCTTTCGGATGCTCACCCTCAACAATCATGTTCAGGGTTTCCGGTGCCATGCGGATGGTGGCTTCCGCTCGTGCCTCACGTTCGGTGGCCGCCTTGTCGGTCACGTCCACCATGCGGGCTTCGCCCTTGTCATCGAGATGGGTCAGTTTGCTCACGGTATCTCCCGGAATCGGTTTTGCAGGATGATGAAAAATGCAGAAACGACAGCATATCAGACAGGGGCCCGGCGTCGCTGACAAGTATCAGCTTTGCGGCCACCAGAAGCCGATACCGGCGACGCCCTGGCCGCCTCTTAGACGGGCTTCCTGGATATCGCTTGGCGACAGCCCGCCGAGGGCAAATACCGGTAGCGCCGCTTCGGACACCAGGTCGGTAAAGGCCGGCCAGCCCAGCGCGGGCGCACCCGGGTGACTTTCCGTGGGCTTTACTGGTCCCAGAGTCACGTAGTCCGCTCCGATCGCCGTTGCATGATCGATTTCGCGCCGGTCATGGCAGGAAACTCCCAGCCAGACATCCTCCGGAACCGGCCGGGCCGAGAGCCCGGCTGCCTCGCGCCAGGGCAGGTGCAGCCCCCGGGCATCGGGTGTGGCGCGGAATATCTCGGGGCCGCCGTGGACAATCAACGCGGCTCCAGCCTTTTCACACACTGGCAACGCTTTCGCCGCCAACTCCTGATAGGCCTGCGCGCTCATGGTCGGAGCCCGCAGCACCACCAGGGGTGGCCTGGCAACTTCCAGACCCGCCAGAAGCCTCGCAACCGCCTGATCCGGATCGCTCACTTCTCCGGTGATGGCAAGCTGACGGGGCAACCTCAGAGCGCGAATGATTGGCCGGTTGGCGGCGGGGAAATCCTTATCGCAAAGCTGCTGCGGGGCAAGCCATTCAACCGGCTGCCCCTCACATCCTTCGGCTTCGCCTTCGGCGGCTCTGGTTTCCCAGACGTCCAGCAAAACCCGCTTGTCACCGTAATCGTGGCGAATGCAGATAACAGGCTCCAGAGAGGCCTCAGGCACCCGGAGACTGGTTTCTTCAGCAATCTCCCGTACCAGCGCCGCCTGTACGCTCTCCCCGGGCTCCACCTTGCCCCCGGGAAACTCCAGCAAGCCCCCCTGATGGACATGATCCGGCCGTCGGGCAATCAGCACCCGGCCATCCCGGACAATAACCGCAACGGCAACGTGAACTTCTTTCACCCCGGCTCCCGACGCAGACTCAGACATAGTCAGGTGCGGTACTCGGCGTTGATGGTGACGTAATCGTGGGAGAAGTCGCAGGTCCAGACCGTTTCCCGTACATCACCACGCTTGAGATCAATGGCAATGGTGATCTCTTCCCGGTCCATCACGGCTTGTCCACGGGCTTCCGAGTAGTCCTCGGCCCGGCCACCGTTGCGGACCAGGCAGACATCCCCCAGATGGATTTCCAGTGCGCCCAGGTCCAGTCCATCGACACCCGCGCGCCCTACTGCCGCAAGGATCCGGCCCCAGTTCGGGTCCGAAGCGAACAGTGCAGTTTTCACCAACGGGGAATGCGCCACGGTATAGGCCACATCCAGCGCTTCCTGCTGGCTGGCCGCGCCGCTGACATCGATGGTGACAAATTTGGTTGCGCCCTCGCCGTCGCGGACGATGGCGTGGGCCAGTTCCAGATAGACCTTTTGCAACGCCTCCCGAAGCTTCGGCAGCGACGGGCTGGACGCCGTAATCTCGGGGCCGGAGTACTGACCACTGGCCATCAGCATGCAGGCATCGTTGGTGGAGGTATCGCCATCGATGGTTATACGGTTGAAGGATTGCTCTCCCAGCTCCAAGGCAAGCGTCTGCAGCAGCTCGGGCGCAATCCGGGCATCGGTGGCAATGAAGCCAAGCATGGTCGCCATGTTGGGGCGAATCATGCCCGCGCCCTTGCTGATGCCGGAGATCGTCACCGTATGGCCATCGAGCTCCACCTGACAGGAGGCACCTTTGGGGCGGGTGTCTGTGGTCATGATGCCACTGGCGGCTTCAGCCCAACGATTCTCGGCCGTGTTCGCCAGAGCCTCTGGAAGTGCGCCAACAATCTTCTGGACCGGCAGCGGCTCGCCAATCACACCCGTGGAAAACGGCAGAATCTCGGCCTCCGTAACGCCCGCCTGCGTTGCCATTGCCTGGCAGCAGGCAACCGCATCCCGCATTCCCTGCTCACCGGTACCGGCGTTGGCATTACCGGTATTGATCAGGAGGAACCTGGGCGAGGTCGCGGCCAGATGTCGGCGGCTGAGGGTAACCGGAGCCGCACAGAACTGGTTCTTCGTGAAGATACCGGCAACCCGGCTTTCAGGCGCCAGTTCGAACACGACCACGTCCTTGCGCCCCGGCTTCTTGATGCCAGCACTGGCTATGCCAATCTTTACCCCGGCCACCGGGTGAAACTCAGGTAAGGTTCCCGGACCTACCGCCATTCTGCCACTCCTCTTGTCTGGGGTTGTGCTCGAAAAATCGCACCACCCACTGGAAACGAAAAAACCCGCAGCCCACCAGTCCTGGCTGGCAGAGTGCGGGTTCCGATGGTGTGATCAGTTCTCTGAATCAGCTGACCTTGCCATGACACTGCTTGTACTTCTTGCCGGACCCGCAGGGGCAGGGCTCGTTTCGGCCCACTTTACGCTCCTGTCGAACGAAGGTTTCCGGAGTCGACTGCCGGGCATCGTCGGCGTCGGCGTTGCCCTCGCCCTGGCTCTGAGCCGTTGCACTGGTCTCATCGTGGCGCAAGCGCGCGCGGGCAAGCTCTTCTTCCAGTTCCTGCTTGCGACGGCGCTCGACTTCTTCCATCTCTTCACGGCTCTGGACACGCACATGGCAGAGTACCCGGGTGACGTCCCGCTTCATGGTATCGAGCATGGTTTCAAACAGGTTGAACGCCTCGCGCTTGTACTCCTGCTTGGGGTTCTTCTGGGCATAACCCCGCAGATGGATACCCCGGCGCAGATGGTCCATGTTGGAAAGATGCTCTTTCCAAAGGGTATCCAGAACCTGCAGGAATACCTGCTTTTCGAACTTTCGCATGGCCTCGGAGCCGGCAATTTCTTCCTTGGCTTCGTAGGCGGCGACAATTTCGTCCAGAATCTTCTGGCGCAGGCTTTCTTCAAACAGCTTGGAGTCTTCTTCCAGCCACTTCTGAATCGGAAGATCAATCGCCATCTCGGACTGAAGCTGAGCTTCCAGCCCGGCAATATCCCACTGTTCCGGCATACTCTGGGGCGGGATGTATTCACTGATCAGCGAATCGACAACGTCTTCCCGAATGGTCTTGACCATGTCCGAAATATCGTCGGACGACATGACTTCATTGCGCTGGTCGTAGATGACCGTCCGCTGATCGTTGGCCACATCGTCGTATTCCAGCAGCGTCTTCCGCATGTCAAAGTTGCGGCCTTCCACCTTGCGCTGGGATTTCTCAATGGCGTTGGTCACCATCCGGTGCTCAATGGCCTCCCCCTTCTTCATGCCCATCGCCTGCATCAGGCTCTTGACCCGGTCAGGGGCAAAGATGCGCATAAGGTTGTCTTCCAGGGAAAGGAAGAAACGTGAGGAGCCGGGATCGCCCTGACGACCGGCACGCCCGCGAAGCTGGTTATCAATCCGGCGGGACTCGTGGCGCTCGGTACCGATGATGTGCAGGCCGCCGGCCTCAAGGACCTGATTATGGCGCTCGGTCCATTCCGCCTTGACCCGGGCAACTTCCTCTTCCGAGGGATTCTCCATGGCCGCGACTTCGTGCTCCCAGTTACCACCAAGCACGATATCGGTGCCACGACCGGCCATGTTGGTGGCGATGGTTACCGCCCCCGGGCGGCCCGCCTGGGCAATGATGTGGGCTTCGGACTCGTGCTGCTTGGCGTTCAGGATCTTGTGTTCGATCCGCGACTTCTTGAGCAACATGGAGAGTAGTTCGGAAGCCTCGATAGACGCGGTACCAACCAGGATCGGACGCCCTTCGGCGGTGACATCCTTGATCTCGTCAATGATCGCGTGGAATTTCTCTTCCTGGGTCAGATACACCAGGTCGTTGTAGTCGGTCCGCTGGATTGGCTTGTTGGGCGGAATAACCACCACGTCGAGGCCGTAGATCTGGCGGAATTCAAAAGCTTCGGTATCTGCCGTACCGGTCATACCGGCCAGCTTGTCGTACAGCCGGAAATAATTCTGGAAGGTGGTGGAAGCCAGTGTCTGGCTTTCGGCCTGGATCTTGACGCCTTCTTTGGCCTCAACCGCCTGGTGCAGACCCTCGCTCCAGCGGCGACCCGGCATGGTACGACCAGTATGCTCGTCAACTATGACCACCTGGCCGCCCTGAACAATGTAATCCACGTCTTTCTGGAACAGATGGTGGGCGCGCAGTGCCGAGTGCACATGGTGCAACAGGCTCAGGTTGGCGGCAGAATACAGGCTCTCTCCCTCTTTCAGCAGCTCACGTTCGAGCAACAGCTCCTCGACTTTCTCATGACCGCCTTCGGTCAGCTCAACCTGACGGGACTTCTCGTCAATGGTGAAGTCGCCGGTGGGCTCACCCTCTTCGGGCACTTCGCCTTTTTCAAGGCTGGGAATCAGCTCATTGATGGCCTGGTACATTTTCGAGCTGTCTTCGGCCGCGCCGGATATGATCAGCGGCGTTCTGGCCTCATCGATCAGGATCGAGTCCACTTCGTCCACGATCGCGTAGTTCAACCCGCGCTGGACCTTGTCCTCGGTACTGAACGCCATGTTGTCGCGCAGGTAATCGAAACCAAATTCATTGTTGGTGCCGTAGGTAATGTCCGCCTGATAGGCCGCACGCTTTTCCTCCCCCGGCTGACCCGATGCCACGACACCGACCTGCATGCCCAGAAAACGATACAGCTTGCCCATCCAGTCGGCGTCACGACGGGCAAGATAATCATTCACGGTAACAACGTGGACACCCTTGCCGGACAGTGCGTTGAGGTATACGGAAGCGGTAGCCACCAGGGTCTTACCCTCACCGGTTTTCATCTCGGCGATGCGACCTTCGTGCAGGGTAATACCACCGATCAGCTGGACGTCATAGTGGCGCATGCCCATAACCCGACGGCCCGCTTCACGCACCGTGGCAAAGGCTTCAGGCAGCAGGGCGTCAAGGGATTCGCCTTCGTCGATCCGGCGACGGAACTCGGCGGTCTTGCCTTGCAACTCGGAGTCGGACAGATTGCCATATTGCTCTTCAAGTTCATTAATGCGTATGACAGCTTTACGCATTCTCTTGATTTCTCTGGCGTTTTTACTGCCGAACATCTTGGTTGCAAGCTTTGTGAACATAGACCACTGCTTCTTTGATTAAACGGAGGAAGCCGGCATTCTAACCTTATTTTGTAACAGGACAAAAGGCAGGCCTCACACTGGCGCACTAAGTCGCCGATGAGGCACCGGATTCACGGATAAAAACTGGCCGGGCGCGGAATGGCAGAGAGGTTCTGAAAGCGGCGGGTGAACCGGAAACGGGTCAGCGGCTAGCCCGCTTGATATAGGTTTCCGGGTTTTCAGACTTGCCATTCCGGATAACTTCAAAGTGTACATGAGGGCCGGTAGAACGCCCGGTACTGCCCATCAGCGCCACTACCTGGCCCTTCTGGACAACATCACCCACCTGCACCTTGATAGTCTTGCAGTGGGCATAGCGGGTTATCAGACCATCACCATGGTCGACTTCCACGAGGTTCCCGTAACCATAGCGCTCTCCGGCATAGGTAACCACGCCGCCGGCGACCGAGATAATGTCGCTGCCATCCTTGCCGGCCAGATCAACCCCGGCATGCCAGGTGCGCTTGCCTGTAAACGGATCAGAACGGTAACCGTACTTGGAAGACAGCCAACCCCAGGTTATCGGGCGACCTTCAAGATAAAGCTCGTCTTCAAGCCGCTTGCTGGATGCCAACTGATCAAGTAACCGCAGTTGCTGCTCGCGGTCCTCGATCCGCCACTCCATTTCCTCGATCATGCGGGTCAGCTCAGGCGCGGAAAAGGAGTCGCCGGACAAGGCGTCTTCCGGGCCACCGACAGCGGCCGGCTGATCGAAGTTGAATTCATCGCTGGCCACCAGGCCGGATTCCACAAACCTCTGGCCCAGGGCATCCAGGCGTAACAGCCGGCCCTGAATCTCGCCCAGACGCAGCGTCAACGCATCAACCTGTTGCTGGACGTTCTCTTCAATGCTGGCCAGCTCCGCCTTCTGCTCTGCCAGTTTTAGCTGCCACTCGGCCACCAGCTCGGAGTTGGTGGGCTCTCTGGCCTCAACCTGCTCAACGGCCATCTGGTAACCTGCCCAGCCGGCTGCAACAAGCAGGGAAAGCACCAAAAACAACAGGCCAACGGCAAGAGTACTGTTGATCGACAACACACGGGACTTTCCGTGGCGTTTGCCAACGAGAATAATGTTCATATCATCATCTGGTTTCATCGTTGAGCCGCAACCGCATCCTGTAGTGTTGCGCCCCGGAAGAATCCGAAGGGGGTCTGCCATCCTTTGGCAACAGCTACATACTGAAAAAATTGCAGCGCCCGGTAGACATACTCATTTGTCACAATGTAAAACGAGTGTAATACAGGCACTACGCATAAACCGTGCCGAAGTGTAACCAATCGTAAACGGAGCCGTCGAGTAAAAACGCCGCCATGAAACGGAAAAGCGAGCAAAAAATGACCTTCGACAAGCTTGGCAAGACCCCGGTGCTCAAGGATCTCGTTGCGAGGGCCGAACTCCACCGACAGGCAGAGGAGGAAGTTCTGGCAGCCCTCCCGCAGGATCTGGTCAAGGGTACACGCTTTGTCAGCTGCAAGGACGGCGAACTGATTCTGACCGCCGAAACCGCCGGAAAAGCCAGCCAGATCCGGTTCCGTCAACACGAGATCATGGAGAAACTTCGGGAAAACGAGCTGTTCCGGTTTGTCTGGAAACTGAAGGTCAAGGTTGCCCCGCCAAGGTTCCGGGAAAAACCGGTGTTCAAAAAAGAGCCTTTGAGCAAAGAAAATGCCCGGCTCCTCAAAGAGGAAGCCGGGCACACGAAGGATAAAGCATTACGCGAGGTTCTCGAAAAACTCGCTAGCCACGTCCGGGATTAAAGCCTCCTGCTTCAACCCGCCGCCAGCACAGGCTTCATGTAGGAAATCGGGGCAGTGGCCTCATCATCAAAAGTAACCACTTCCCAGGCATCCTCTTCTGCCCTGAGCTTGCGCAACAGCTTGTTATTCAGATCGTGGCCGGATTTGATACCCCGGAACTCACCAATCAGGCTGTTGCCCAACTGATACAGGTCACCGATGGCATCAAGCAGCTTGTGCTTCACGAATTCGTCGTCATAGCGCAGCCCGTCTTCGTTGAGGATCTTGTAATCATCAACGACGATGGCGTTATCAACACTGCCACCGAGGGCGAGGTTCATCGCACGCAATTTCTCGATGTCACGCATGAACCCGAAGGTCCGTGCGCGGCTCACTTCCTTCACAAAGGAGGTGCTGGAAAAATCGACAGTGGCGGTCTGGGCGCGGCCTTTGAACACCGGGTGATCAAAGTCGATACCGAAGCTGACCTTGAAGCCTTCGAAAGGCAGCAGGGTCGCTTTCTTGTCACCTTCCTCAACCGTGACCTCACGCTTGATGCGGATGAAACGCTTGGCCGCATCCTGCTCGGCAATACCGGCGGACTGCAGAAGAAACACAAATGGACCGGCAGAGCCGTCCATGATGGGCACTTCCGCGGCGCTAAGCTCGACGAAACAGTTATCAATCCCGAGACCAGCCATGGCCGAGAGCAAATGCTCTACCGTCGCCACACGGACACCGTCTTTTACCAGCGTCGTGGACAGCATGGTCTCACCTACATTTTCCGCAGAAGCACGAATCTCGACCATAGGCTCGAGATCGGTACGGCGGAAGATGATACCGGAATCCACCGGGGCAGGCTTGAGGGTCAGGTAGACCTTCTCACCCGAGTGCAAGCCCACACCGGTGGCACGGATGGTGTTTTTAAGTGTCCGTTGTCTGATCATCGGTACATAATTCCGTCACAAAATGGCGATATTCTAGGCAAAAATCTGCCCGGAGAATATCAGAAAATAAGACTGAATACCATTTAACCAATCCGTTGTTGCTGAATGTTCATACAGCACGCAACCCATGGCAATCAGTGCACGTTTTTACCGGTTTTCGGGTTCCCTATTTCGCACGGGAACAGGAACCGGATCACAATTGCACGAGATTATCAGTCAGCCTGCCGACGGAGGAATGCGGGAATATCGAGATAGTCGACACCCTGCTCCTCGCTATCCTTGCTCTGGTCGATAGCAACGTTTCCATTGGAAACGGCCCGGCGACGCAGAACAGCGGGACGGTCCAGCTGGTTGTAATCGGTTTTTCCATCCAGGGTGCGGGTATTGTCCACAACCTTGGTGGGCTTCTCACGATCGCCGCCCAGGCCGGTCGCAACAACCGTCACCTTCAGTTCGTCGGTCATCTCCGGATCAATGACGGTACCGACAACAACCGTGGCAGAGTCAGAAGCAAACTCACGCACAATGTCGCCAACCTCGGAGAATTCGCCCAGGTTGAGGTCCATGCCAGCTGTGATGTTGACCAGAATACCTTTGGCACCCTGCAGGTTGATATCTTCCAGCAGCGGGCTGCGGATCGCGGCTTCGGCCGCTTCGCGGGCACGGTTTTCACCGGTAGCGCGGGCGGTGCCCATCATCGCCATACCCATCTCGGACATGACGGTCTTAACGTCGGCAAAGTCGACGTTGATCATACCGTTACGGGTAATCAGGTCGGCTATACCCTGCACTGCGCCCAGAAGCACATCGTTGGCTGCGGCAAATGCGTCCAGCAGGCTGGTTTTCTTGCCCATAACCGCCAACAGCTTTTCGTTGGGGATGGTGATCAGGGAGTCGACGCTCTCCTCCAACTCTTTCAGGCCGGATTCGGCAACGCTCATGCGCTTGCCGCCCTCGAACATGAAAGGCTTGGTGACAACGGCAACGGTCAGAATGCCCAGTTCACGGGCCACTTCCGCCACGATTGGCGCAGCACCGGTACCGGTACCACCGCCCATGCCGGCGGTGATGAAGACCATATCAGCACCCTTGATGGCTTCGGCGATGCGATCGCGGTCTTCCAGGGCGGACTGACGACCGACTTCCGGATTGGCGCCGGCACCCAACCCCTTGGTGATATTGCCACCGAGCTGAATGATCTGGCGCGCATCCATATCGGTCAGCGCCTGGGCATCTGTGTTGGCGCAGATGAATTCCACACCTTCAATGTCGCTGTTAAGCATATGGCGAACGGCGTTACCGCCACCACCGCCTACACCGACGACTTTAATGACAGCGTTTTGCTGGACATTATCGACGAGTTCAAACATTTCCCCTACTCCTTCGTGCTGTTTTCAGCCCTTGTTCCGGGCTGTTTGTTCGAGATTGTGTTTTCGAGATACCTTCGTGTACTACCTACCCGGTTCCGTCAGAAATGACCGGTAAACCAGGCTTTCATGCGCTCAAACAGCGAGGGTGCATCTTCACCCTTGAGCACCGGCGCCCGCCCCAGATCCATCTGGCGGAAACCATGAATCAACAACCCAACGCCAGTGGCGTAGATCGGATTGTTGACCACCTCCGTCATGCCGGAGACCGCCTGCGGACAGGCCAGCCTTACCGGCATGTGGAAGATCTCTTCGGCCAGTTCCACCACACCTTCCATGGTGGAGGAACCGCCGGTTATCACGATGCCTGCCGGAATCAGATCCTCGAACCCGGACCGGCGCAATTCTGACTGAACCAGAGTGAACAGCTCCTCATAGCGCGGCTCCACCACCTCGGCCAGGGCCTGCCTGGACAGATCCCGCGGCGCGCGATCGCCAACACTGGGCACCTTTATGGTTTCGTCCGCACCGGCCAGTTGGGTCAGTGCACAGGCATACTTGATCTTGATTTCTTCAGCATTCTGGGTCGGTGTGCGCAGCGCCATCGCGATGTCGTTGGTCACCTGGTCGCCGGCAATCGGAATCACCGCCGTGTGGCGGATAGCGCCGCCGGTAAACACGGCAATATCCGTAGTGCCGCCACCGATATCGACGACGCAGACCCCAAGTTCCTTTTCGTCTTCGGTGAGGATGGCGTGACTGGATGCCAGCTGCTCCAGAATGATGTCATCCACCTCAAGGCCGCAGCGCTTCACGCATTTCTCAATGTTCTGGGCGGCATTCACCGCGCAGGTCACCAGGTGCACCTTTGCTTCAAGGCGCACACCGGACATACCCATTGGCTCCTTGATGCCTTCCTGGCTATCGATCACGAATTCCTGGGGCAGAATATGAAGAATCTTCTGGTCTGCAGGAATCGCGACCGCCTGGGCGGCATCGATTACCCGGTCGATGTCGGCCTGAGTGACTTCACGGTCACGGATGGCAACAATCCCGTGGGAGTTCAGGCTCTTGATGTGGCTGCCGGCAATACCCGCATACACCGAGTGAATGCGGCACCCGGCCATCAATTCCGCCTCTTCCACCGCGCGCTGAATTGCCTGGACGGTGGTTTCAATATTCACCACCACTCCACGCTTGAGGCCCCGTGAAGGATGGGAACCAATGCCCACCACTTCGATCGTGCCGTCCATCTTGCGCTTGCCGACAATCGCAACCACCTTCGAGGTTCCGATATCTAGGCCGACAATCATGTTTTCCGTTTCAACCGATGACATGTGTTCCACCAAACCGTAGGTCTGAATTAACCGTTGCTAAGATTTTGGGCTGGAGGCT
>CAZFQI010000012.1:0-49133 GCA_964520755.1 uncultured Marinobacter sp.
TTATCCGTGCTGTTCGCCGTGGTGACCGCTGGCCTGACGCTTTTGTTCTGAATCGCATACCGCTCTTAAAGCACCAGGCCGGTTTCCGGGTGGGAGGCCTCGCGTCGGACCAACACCTGCCCGTCCCTGACAGACGCCAACACAGGTCGTTGTCCTAGAAGCACATCATAGGCCGTGGCCCCTTGTTGAACGATGCATCGAGCTGGCAGCCCTTCTGCAATCCCATACTCTTCCAGATCAAGCGCAGCCGCCCCGTTTTCGGTGATCAGTTCGAGAGAACGGTCGATCCAACTCATACCCAGCATGTGGCAGGCGTGCAGGCCGACATCAAGGGTCCGGAGCATGTTGCCATTGCCCATCGGATACCATGGGTCGCGGATGGAATCCTGGCCGAAGGCGACTTTCAACCCGGCATCAAGCAGTTCCGGGACCCGGGTAATGCCTCGGCGCTTAGGATAGCTGTCGAATCGGCCCTGCAAATGCAGGCTTTCAGTGGGCATGGATAGAAAACGCAGGCCTGACTTTTTCAGCAGTCGGAACAAACGGCTGCAGTAGGCATCGTTGTAGGAGCCCATGGCGCAGGTATGGCTGGCGGATACCCTGGAGCCATAGTCCAGTCTCAGCGCCTCGGCAGCAAGAACCTCCAGGAACCGGGATTCCGGATCGTCAATCTCATCACAATGGACGTCGACCAGCCGGTCGTTCTTATAGGCCAGTTCCATAAGCCAGCGGACGGACTCCGCTCCATAATCCCGGGTAAACTCGAAGTGTGGGATGCCGCCCACCACATCCGCTCCCAGACGGACTGCTTCCTCCATTAGCTCGCGCCCGTTCTTGAATGACAAGATGCCTTCCTGGGGAAAAGCAACGATTTGCAGGTCGACAAATCCGGCCGTCTGTTCGCGAACCTCAAGCATGGCTTTAAGGGCGGTCAGGTTCGGGTCGGTAACGTCCACGTGGGTACGGACGTACTGGATGCCGTGGGCCGCAAAGAGCTTCAGGGTCTGGGTGGCCCGGTTGATAACATCGTCATGGCTCAGGGTTGTCTTGCGTTCGGACCAGCATTCAATGCCTTCAAACAGGGTGCCGCTTTTGTTCCAGCGGGGTTCCCCCGCAGTCATGGCGGCGTCGAGATGAATGTGTGGCTCCACGAACGCGGGTGTCACAAGGTTACTCCCGGCATCCAGTTCACCTTCTCTTGCCGTGGTGGTTTCAGATTGGGTGACGATACCTGAAAAACGACCATCGCTGATCTCGAGCCTGTATAGCCCCTTCTGGTCCTGTAAGCGTGCGTTCACTACGGCATCTAATTGCTTGGTCATCTTCTCTCCTGAATAGGACTCACCAGTGGTTATGGTTTCAATAACAGGTGAGCCAGCAGCAGTGTTTTGAATGGGTCAGTCTGTTTGGACTGGTCTGGCGATGATCCAGTGAGTTGGTTCATTCGATTACGAACTGTGTTCCTGTGACAGCCTAGCGCATCTGCCATGGCGCTCTGGTTGCCTCGGCATGCGATCCAGGAGTCCAGCAACTCAACAGAGTTGGCCAGGGCGTCGTGATCAAGTTGGTGAACCGACGTGTGCTCAGACCAGACAATCGCTCTGCCTATGGCCTCAGTTACCTCCACCATGGGCAGAGAATAGGGCTGCTCAAAAAGCGGTATGGCAAGTTCGTCGGCCAGCCGGCATAGCGTGTTCGGTAGTTGGCCGATGTAGGCATCTCCGGTGAGTACGACTAAACCGGAGACGTTGCATTCTTTGCCCTCATAAAGGCATTCGGCCAGGTTTTGAGGGCTGCGATGTCGGCTGATACCGGTAACAAACACCAGTTCGCCACCCTTTACCCAGCTCTTGAAAGAGCGGTTCTCTGCAACATAGGGCCAACGTACCGGGTTGTCCGCCGCGGACTCGCCGCCCCGGAGCCGAATGGCATCCAGGCCGGGGAGCATTGGTACATCACGGCATCGCAGTGTCACTTAAATGGCTCCCATGACCTGTGCTTTACGTTCACGCACGGCTTCACTGACGACCAGAATGAGGCTGTAGCTCAGTGCCGCAACGATGACACCCACAATGGGTGCGATCCATGGAGAAGTATAGGCGGCTGCTGAGCCGATGGCGTAGGCGGCCAGTCCCGGGACGTTAAACGCTGGCAGTGTAACTGTGGTCAGGTCTGGATACCGGCGTTTATAGCCGACAAAGTAGCTGGCCATGATGACGCCACCGATTGGCGGAATAAAGGTGCCGAGCAGAACCAGGAAGGGGATCAGCCACTCGTACATGCCCATTACCGCAAGCACGGTACCGATTGCTGCGCCGGCAATGGTTACCGACTTGCGGCGTCGGGTACGGATCAGGTTGCAGCCCGCTACCGCGAAGTTGTAGACCGTATTGTCCTGGGTGGTCCAAAGATTCAGGAACAGCATAAGGATACCGAGCGTTGCCAGGCCCTGGGCGACCATGATGTCGACGATGTCGGCTTGCTGATAGACCAGCGCACCGAAGGCACCGATCAGCGTCATCAATCCGTTCCCGAGGAAGAAAGCGAGCAATGTGGCGATCACGGCAGTCTTGCCGGATTTGGCGAACCGGGTCCAGTTGGTGGCCTGGGTTCCGCCACTTACAAAGGTGCCGAAGACCAGCGTGATTGCAGCTGCCACGCCCATCTCGTCGGTTGGGGTGATTGCCAACAGACCGGACAGGCCGCCGGCATCGGAGGTGGCAATGGACATGCTGACGGCCACCAGAATAATCATGGCGGGCACGGCAACTCTAGACAGCCACTCAAGGCCGCGATAACCGATAAATGCGGTTATACAGAAGGCAAAACCGAACAGCACCATGAGCGGTGTGGTCATGCCTTCCGGCATACCCGTGAGTTTTACCAACAGGATAGCCATAGTGGCCGTGCCCCACGCGTACCAGCCAATCTGTGTAAAACCGAGGATAAAGTCGGAAAGCTTGCTGCCGAGCTCACCGAAGGTGAATCGGCTCATCAGGGCTGTGTTCAGGCCGGTTTTTGCAGCGATGTAACCGAGCCCTGCGGCGTAGGCGCCCAATAGCAGATTGCCGACGGCCAACACCATGAGCATGGTGGAAAAGTCGAAGGCAACGCCAACACTGCCACCGGCCCACATGGTGGCGGTGAAGAAGGTGAAGCCAAGAAGGACCAGTCCCATGGACCAGACGCTTTTGCGCTGATCCATGGGAACCGGACTCAGGGGGTAGTCCTGTTCTTTCGGGGTTGGTTCGGTGGTCATGGCGATCTCTCCGTGTCGTGAGTAACGCCAGGAAAGTTGGCAACGTTTATGCCATGCCCGTTTTTTCAGCTCGAATCATGCAAGGTGATCGGGTTGTCCTTGTGCATAATGCACAGGTTGCTGGGTGGGGCCTAATCCGTAAAGTCGGGCCTGCTTCGATATGGTGCGATTTGGTGGATGGTTTACACATTTGGTGCGGGGTTTCCAGAGGTTGCTCGACGCTTTTGAATCGTCTTTCTGGAATGTTTCCGGTTTGCCTGACGCTTTTAGTCCTCTGAGTGTCGTATTGGTTCCTCCCGGCAACCTCAAAGAGGGCCACATTAGGGCTATCGACAACCCGGCAAGGGGGAGATAGCAATGGCCGTTAAATTCGAGCAAGCACTTCTGGATTATCCACAGCAACGGGCCGGTGCGGCACGCCAGCCCGGCAGCGTTGATCAGTCTGATCGACGCGTTCCCATCAACCTGCGTCAATCCGGGCCCACACCGGTGGAAATGCTGATTTCCACGCGGGTCCGCAAGTCGCCGTATTGGCATCTGGCCTATGAGGCGGGCTGTTGGCGGGCGACCGTCTACAACCGCATGTATCACCCACGGGGGTATGTCCGCCCGGAAGACGGCGGTGCCATGTTGGAGTACGAGTCTCTGATACATGACGTCACCATGTGGAATGTGGCGGTAGAGCGCCAGATTCAGGTCAAAGGCCCGGATGCTGAGCGCTTTGTGAATTACGTGATCACCCGGGATGCCACCAAGATCAAACCCATGCGTGGCAAATACGTCATCCTGTGCAACGAAGAGGGCGGCATCATCAACGACCCCGTTCTGTTGCGGGTGGCCGAAGATGAGTTCTGGTTCTCCCTCTCGGACAGCGATCTGGAACTCTGGATGCGGGGCGTGAACATTGGTATGGGCTTCAATGTGACCATCGCCGAAATTGATGTGGCGCCGGTGCAGATCCAGGGTCCCAAGTCCGAAGCGCTCATGGCGGATCTGTTTGGCGACGCAGTTCGGGACATTCCCTATTACGGTTTGATGGAAGGCCAGGTGGCCGGCCATGACGTGATCGTTTCCCAGACCGGCTTTACCGGAGAGAAAGGGTACGAGATTTACCTCAAGGAGGCGACCAAATACGCCGAGGACCTCTGGTACACGGTGCTTGCCGCTGGCGAACCGCACAACCTTCGGGTAATAGCGCCTGCCCACCATCGCCGGATTGCCGCGGGCATTCTGTCCTGGGGGCAGGATGTGGATCAGGAAACCCTGCCGTTCCAGTGCAACCTGGCCTACCAGGTGCCGCGTAACAAGGAGGCCGATTACATCGGCAAGCAGAAGCTTGAGCAGGTCCGGGAGCAGATGGAGGCCGGTCGTCCGCCGTTCAGTCACATTATGGTGGGTATCCGCTTTGGCGGTGGCATGGTGACTGACTACTCCAATGATTTCTGGCTGATCAGCGGTCCGGAGGGCGGTGAACCAGAGGGCTACGTGACATCACCCTGGTACTCGCCGGAACTGGAAACGAACATCGCGCTGGCCTACGTGCCGTTCGATCTTCGTGCTGTCGGCACGCGGTTGACCGTGCATCTTCCAGTGGAGTACGCCGCCGCGGATGGCTCAACCGCTGTGGAGGCAGAAGTGGTGGAAGTGCCCTTCCGGCCCTCGGTGAACCCGAACGCCCGCGAAAGAGCCCGGGCCAAGGGAATCGACTTCGCCGATTAACAGAACGGGAAGAGCCGGCGGGAGCCGCTGGCTGGTACACACTGTTAGCAATGGGGTGGACGGTTTATGACACTGGTGAACGAAAGTCAGGCGTTCGATCGGCCCGATGAGGAGGCAGTAACCCGGTTTCGTGCCCTGGTGCGCTCGGCTTCCATCGAGGCCACACCCCGCCAGATCCTGACGACGGAGGATCTGCCGGATCTTCTGCCGGTGGGGACCTGTGTCTACGTGCCGTTCCTGCCAAAGGGGCAGTTCAGCGACACGCTTGAAGCCTCCCGTCGTCTTCTCGATCTGGGCATGGTGCCAGTACCTCATGTGCCTGCACGAATGGCCCAGAGCCGTGGGCAGCTGCAGGACTGGTTGGCCCAACTGCATGAAAGCCGGGTGGACCGGTTGTTGCTGATTGCCGGCGACAGCGATGCGGTGGCTGGGCCTTTCCCGGACACCCTGGCGGTACTCGAATCGGGACTGTTGACCCAGTTCCGGTTCCACGGGATCGGCGTTGCTGCTCATCCGGAGGGGCATCCCTGGGCCGACCGGGCCACGTTGGCTCAGGCTCTGAGTATCAAACGTGAATACGCCAGAACCACCTCCACACGGCTGTGGGTTGTCACCCAGTTTGCGTTCGATCCGGAGATCGTGACTGACTGGCTGCAGAGTCTGGGCAACATCCTGGAAGAGGTGCCTGTCTATATTGGCATGGCAGGCCCAACGCGGGTTAAAACGCTCATCGCCTACGCCGCCCAGTGTGGGGTGGGCGCATCTGCACGGCTGATGCTTCGCCGCCCCGGCAGTGCCCGGATGTTGCGCGCCTGGAAGCCCGACGACATGGTCCGGTCACTGGTTCAGTACTGCCTGGCTAATCCGGAAACTCTGTTGCGGGGCATCCATCTATTTCCGTTCGGAGGCCTGCGCCAGTCAGCGCAATGGATTCGGGATCACAGTGGGTCCTGCGAGAACAAGAGGGAGGCAGTGCCATGAGTCTTCAGTACAGTAAACTGACACCCGACACGCCAGCACCGGCCGGGTTTCCACCACCGGGCACTCCGGATATCGAGATTGCCCGCTCGGTCCAGCCCCAGTCTATCCTGCTGTTGGCCCAGCAGCGTTTCGGTTTGCCGGCAGAGAGTCTGGTGCCCTTTGGCCATTACAAAGCAAAGCTGGACATGGCCTATGTGGATACGTCCGATTCTGCACCCAAAGGCAAACTGGTGCTTGTAACCGCCATTACACCAACCCCGGCAGGGGAAGGTAAGACCACCACCAGTGTAGGGCTGAACGATGGCTTCAACCGGCTGGGCGTGCGCTCTTCCGTGTGTTTGCGGGAGCCCTCCCTGGGGCCCTGCTTCGGCATGAAGGGCGGAGCTGCCGGCGGGGGGCGGGCCCAGGTGATTCCGATGGAAGACATCAATCTGCATTTCAATGGTGACTTCCATGCCATCACCAGTGCTCATAACCTGCTGGCGTCGCTGATTGATAATCACATTCACTGGGGCAATGAAGCCGGGCTGGATCCGCGTTACATAAGCTGGCGCAGAGTCATGGATATTACCGACCGGTCCCTGCGAAACATGGTCTGTGGCCTGGGCGGGGCGGCACACGGCGTGCCCCGGGAGACCGGGTTCGACATCACCGTTTCTTCCGAGATCATGGCGATCCTGTGCCTGGCGGATGGGCGTGCGGACCTGAAGCAGCGGTTGGGAAATATCATCGTTGGACGGCGTTCGGACATGTCGCCGGTGACGGTTCGTGATCTTGGCGTGGAGGGCTCTCTCACTGTATTACTGAAAGAAGCACTGCAACCGAACCTGGTGCAGAGCCTGGAACATAATCCGGTGTTTATCCACGGTGGCCCCTTTGCCAATATCGCCCATGGTTGCAATTCCGTTACCGCCACTCGTGCTGCCCTGGCTCTGAACGACGTGGTGGTGACAGAGGCCGGATTCGGGGCCGACCTGGGTGCGGAAAAGTTTATTGATATCAAGTGCCGCCACACCGGTTTGCGCCCGGATGCCGCCGTGGTGGTCTGTACCATTCGGGCCCTCAAGATGCAGGGCGGTACTCCCCGCAGCCAACTGGCCATTCCCGACCTGGCGGCGCTGCGCAGAGGTGCCACCAATCTTGAGCGGCATATCTGCAACTTGCAGCAGTTCGGTTTGACCCCGGTGGTGTGTATCAACCGTTTCCCGGATGACACCGAGGAGGAGTTGGCGTTGGTTCAGTCCATCAGTGAAGAGCTGGGCGTGCGGGCAGTGCCCGCCGATCATTGGGCAACCGGTGGTGAAGGTGCCACCGAACTGGCCCAGGCTGTGCTCGACCAGATGGATGAGGGCAAGCCGGAGGTGAAATTCCTCTATGACGATAGCCTGCCTCTGGCGGACAAAATTCGCACGATTGCCACCCGTATCTACCATGCCGGCAGTGTCGAATTTACCACGGTTGCGAAACGACAGCTGGACGAATATGAAAGCCTGGGTTTTGGTCACCTGCCTGTGTGCATTGCCAAGACCCAGTACAGCTTCACGGTGGACTCGTCGGTGAAAGGCGCGCCGTCCGGGCATATGTTGCCGGTGAGGGAAGTGCGCCTGGCGGCCGGAGCCGGATTCGTGGTGGCGGTCTGTGGCGACATTATGACCATGCCGGGGCTGCCAAGGCGGCCTGCCGCCATGGACATTGCCCTGGATGAGAACGGCCTTGTCGTGGGGTTAACCTGAGACGGTGTGTCCGGGGGAGTCCTCAAAGGTTCCGTAAGTGGGCTCGGTCCGGGCCCGCTTGAGGGCTTGCAGGGATGAAGACGGTAAACTGGCCATGGTATCTGTCAGGAGGCCGTCCGCCCTGGCCGGAGTGAATACCTCCATCCGTTCGTATTTGGGGGCACGCCCCATGGTCTTGCGATAGCAGCGGCTGAAGTGGGTGGCGGATACAAAACCGCACATGGAAGCAATCTCCACGATGGAACAGGAGGTCTGCTTGAGCAGCCGGCGCGCGCGATTCAGCCGTACCCGCAGGTAATAGCGCGATGGCGTGCACCCCATGTGCTTCAGGAACAGCCGTTCCAGTTGCCGGCGTGATATGCCGGCCAGAGCTGCCAGTTCCTGCAGTTCGATCGGCTCTTCAATATTGGATTCCATCAACTGGGCGGCCTCCGCCAGCTTGGGTTGGGCGCGGGCCAGGCCCGGATGCATGGGCATGGGCTGCTGTTCACTCTCTTCCCGAACCCGGTCGCAGACAAACATGTGGGAAACGGCGTTGCTGAGCTCCTGCCCATGCCGCCTTGCCAGGAAGCTGAGCATCATGTGCATTGGCACAGTGCCCCCGGTGCAGGTCATGCGCTCACGCTCGACAGTGAATAGGCGATTGTTGGTCTGGACTCGCGGAAAGCCTTCCTGAATGGCTTCCAGGCATTCCCAGTGGGCACTGCAGGCATAGCCGTCCAGCAGTCCGGCACTGGCCAGTACGTATGCGCCGGTGCAGACAGCCCCCAGCAGGATATGCCGCCGGGCCATCTGCTTCAGCCAGTGGACCTCTCGGCGTGAAAAACTGCGGGTGACGTCGATTCCGGCGACAACGATGACCAGATCGAAGTTGTGCTCTTCCTGAATGGAGGCATCGGGCACCATGGTGATGCCGTCACTGGCTCGGGCATAGTCGCCGTCGGCAGTAAGCAGTTTCCAGGAATAGAGTTCGGTGCCCGCCAACTGATTGGCCATTCGGAGGGGCTCGACCGCGGTGGCCAGGGCGATCAGGGTGAAGTTGTCGATCAGCAGGAAGCCGACCCGATAGGGCTGCGGGATTTGTCTGTCTGTGTGCGAGCCAATATCAGCAGTCATGAGCAACCCCCTTGCCCTGCCTGGGCCACTTGCGACGGCCAGTACCGGAAATGTCCGTACTGACCACCACAACCTGAACACTAGCTGCTGCACCGTAATCGTGCAATAAGTGATCAGCTCCTCTTTGGTTTCAGTCTAAGGCTGCAGCCAGAATGCGAATGGTCCACATGCGACATGGTGCATACCAGGATGGTCTCCACGCGACGTTTACTCCTGTCGTAAATCATCTTTTCAGTGTCGTCACAAAGCATGCGCAGGGGCCCGATTGGCGCTACTGTTGAAACAGGTTTCTCAACAGGAGGCCGCACATTGGCAATCAGTCTGTTTGAGCTGTTCAAAGTCGGTATTGGCCCCTCCAGTTCCCACACGGTGGGGCCCATGGAGGCGGCACGGCGGTTTGCCGGAGTTCTTGAAAACGAAGGTGTGCTTGCTTCCGTTTGCCGGCTAAAGGTGTCCCTGTATGGGTCTCTTGGTGCCACCGGCAAGGGCCATGGCACTGGCCCTGCGGTAATGATGGGACTGGAAGGCGAACGACCTGACCGGATCGACCCGGAGTTAATGCCGGGGCGCATCGAGCAGATCCGTGACGGCGGGGCCCTCCGCATCGCAGGGCAACACGCTATTCGCTTCCGCGAGAATACCGATCTGGTCTATTACCGTCGCAAATCCCTTCCTGAGCATCCCAACGGCATGACCTGTCAGGCATTCGACCGTGACGGGCAGTGTCTGTGCGAAAAAACCTATTACTCGGTAGGCGGCGGATTCGTGGTGGATGCGACAGTGGAGGGCACCCGAAAAGTCCGCGAGGATGACACACCGCAGCCTTACCCTTTCAGCAGTGCCAGGTCGCTGCTCGGGCTGTGCGGGGAACACAACCTCGCCATCGCCGACATCATGTATGCCAACGAGCAGGCGTGGCGCACGCCGGGCGAGATTCGTAGCGGCATTCTGGCGCTATGGCAGGTGATGCAGGAGTGCGTGCAGAACGGCATTCAGCACGAGGGCGAATTGCCCGGTGGCCTCAAGGTCCGGCGCAGGGCCGCATCACTGTATCGGTCGCTGATGGACAAGAAACGGGTGGATCTGATTTCACCGTCCCTGAGTGCGCTGGACTGGATCAATTTATACGCGCTCGCCGTCAACGAGGAAAATGCCGCCGGCGGGCGGATTGTTACGGCGCCGACCAATGGCGCGGCAGGGATTATTCCGGCGGTGCTTCACTATTACTGGGAGTTCTGCCCCGGGGCAGACGAGGACGGCATTGTGTGTTTCATGCTGACCGCCGGGGCGATTGGCGTTCTGTTCAAGGAAAACGCGTCCATTTCCGGGGCCGAGGTGGGCTGCCAGGGTGAGGTGGGTTCTGCCTGTGCCATGGCCGCGGCCGGGCTTGCTGCGGCGACGGGCGGCTCACCGGAACAGGTAGAAAATGCCGCGGAAATCGGCATGGAGCATCATCTGGGCATGACGTGCGACCCCATCGGCGGGCTGGTACAGATCCCCTGCATCGAACGTAATGCCATGGCCTCGGTGAAGGCCATCGATGCTGCCATCATGGCCCTGAGGGGTGACGGCAAGCATTACGTTTCCCTGGACAAGGTGCTACACACCATGCGGGAAACCGGTCGTGACATGCTGGACAAATACAAGGAAACCGCCAGGGGAGGGCTGGCGGTCAACATTATCGAGTGCTGACCGCCGCGCCTCTTCTCTGAACGCCGTCACGATTTGACCCGCTCGTTGTCCGCATCAAACAACGCCCGGTAACCCACCGCCTCGATTCGGACAGGGTAGTGTTCCTGGAAGTATTCCAGGGTCAGTTCACGGCCTTCCTGGGCGTACTCGGCGGGGATGTAACCCAGCAGGATGATCTTCCCCACCGAAGGCCCCCAGGCCACACTGGTGTTGTAGGAGCGGCGACCGTGGCTATCCACCAGCACTTCACCGGTTTGCGGATCCAGAATCGGCCACTGGCCGACCGGATAGCGCAGAATGCCATTCGCATCCCTATGGTCGGTCATGGTCATGGTGCAAAGGTAGGCGGACTGCCGCGGCCACTCCCGCTGTTCCAGATACGCGGCCTTGCCGTGGAAATCGGCGTCTTTGACCTTGGGCCGGTGCAGTCCGGCCTCGTAAAGGTTGTATTCCGTTTCCAGGTCCACGTTCTGCAGCCGCAGGCTCTTCTCCAGCCGACGGGTGTTGGCGTAGGTTTCGATGCCTACCGGAGTAACGCCGGCATCGTAGAGCAGATCCCAGATTCTCAAGCCGTAACTGAAAGGGAAATAGAGCTCCCAGCCCTGCTCTCCAACATAGGAGATCCGGAAGGCCCAGACCGGAACCCCTCGAATGTTCAGCTCCCGGGCGGTGGCAAACGGGAAGTTTTCCGCGGACAACTGGTCCGGGTCGGTAACGAACTGCGCCAGTGTCTCCCGGGCCTTTGGACCCCAGAGCCCAAGGGTCGCCAGCTCGTCCGTGCGGTCGTGCAACCGGATATTGTCCAGACCCTTCTCCCGGGCCATACGGGTGATCCAGCAGTAATCCCGATGGCCGGTGTCGCCACCGCAGACGACCCGATAGTCTTGCGCACCGCGCCGAATAATGGTCAGGTCGGAGCGCACGCCCCCGCGCTCGTCGAGGAAATGGGTGTAGACACCTTTGCCGTTGGGCGTGGTACCGCCGACTTTGGCAACGGACAGGTATTCCAACAGCGCTTCCGCGTTGTCACCGGAAATGTCGAAGATGGCGAAATGGGAAAGGTTGATCATGCCCACGGATTCGCTCATCTCAAGCTGCTCGGCGTTGGATACCTCCCAGAAGTGTCGGGCGTCCCATTCGTGTTCCCGCACCGGGATTCGGTCGCGATATTTCGCCAGCAGGGTGGACTCGTTGGCTGCATAGCCGTGAGCACGCTCCCAGCCCGCGGCCTCCATGAAGTAGGCGCCCAGTCCGACTTCCCGCAGGTAGAACGGGCTGGTTCGCATCTTGCGGCCGGTAAGGTAAGGCTCACGGGGGTGAACTGCCGGGGTGTAGATCTTTTTGGCGGTCTCGTAGCAGCGGTTGTACACGTAATCCGGTGTTTTCTGCAGTGGGTAGTGCCGGGCAATATCGATACTGTGGGGATCCATTTCGGGGGAGCCATGGGTCATCCAGTCCGCCAGTACCTTGCCCGCACCCGGGCCGTCCTTCACCCAGACCGCCTCGCAGAACCACAGGTTTCGTACTTCCGGCGACTCGCCCATGAGCGAACCGCCATCCGGTGTCACTGACAGCAGGCCATTGAAAGAGTGTTTCTCTTCCCACCCCAGTTCTCCGAGGATCGGGGTCATCTCAATAGCCTTTTCATAGGCGTCCATAACCTGATCCAGTGAGAGATCCCGCATTGAGGGGGACATTCGCGCATCACCGGGCTCGGCAATGGCGCCGGGGTAGACCAGCCGTGGGTTCTCCGCTTCGTAATAGCCCCACTCGATACGGCCGCCTTCGGTGGTGGTTGGGTCGCCGGTGTCCCGCACATAGGCGGAGTTGCCCTGGTCGCGGAACAGTGGATAGACAATCTGCTTTCCGGTGCCATTGAGCTCTTCGTAGGGCCCGAAAAACAGCAACGGGTGTTCCAGGGGCATCAGTGGCAGGGGCGAGTTGGCGGTATTGGCCATCAAGGGCCCCCAGATGCCCATGGAGAGTACGACGTATTCGGTCTCGATGTAGCCCTTGTGGGTTTCAACACCTCGCACCTGGCCGTCCTGGACATCAATGCGGATGGCCGGCGTGTAGGCAAAGGCCTGCAGTTTGCCGGTGGCCACGGCTTCTTCCACCAGGTCGCCGGCAACACTCTGGGAGCGGGGCACCACCAGCCCGGCATCCGGGTCCCACATCGCGCCCTGGATCTGGTTTTCGTCCACAAGCGGGAACAACTCTTTCGCCTGCTCGGGCGAAATCATGCTGACATTGGTGCCAAAGGCTTTGCCGGAACCCACCTTGCGGCGCAGTTCGTCCATGCGCTCGTCATCATCAATGCGCGCGACTTCCATCCCGCCGCATTTCACATAATTGCCGCGTTTTTCATAAAACGCCTGGCTGTATTTGGTGGTGTATATGTTCAGCTTGTCGTGGGAGGTGGTGAAGCAAAAATCCGAGGCGTGGGACGTTGAACCGATATCTGAGGGAATAGCGGACTTCTCGAGGCCCACGATGTCATCCCAGCCCTGCTCGATCAGGTGGTGTGCTACCGAAGAGCCAACGATACCGCCCTGGCCAATGATTACGACTTTTGCCCGTTTCGGTAGTTGTGCCATTTTGGATCCCCTCTACCTGCATTGAATGCCACCGCGCTGCCGCATTGCGGGCAGGGCCTTTAATCAATGTGGCTCTAATTGCTAATGGCAGGTAAATCCAATACGACACCGAGCCGTCTAAAAGCGGCAGAGACGAGGGGCGGATTGTGAAACTGGCTCGGAGCAATTACCTCACAGGGGATAAATTGGACTAAACTTCTCGCTACCTGCTTGCCGGGAAGGAAACTCCCTCATGACCAGACGCGGTGCCAGCTTTGCCCTCTGGGTTGCCATCGCGCTTGGCATTGTGCCGGCCGTCGTTACCGGTCACATATCCCCTTTTGCCGGGTTTGGCCCGGGATTCGGGCTTGAAATTGAAAGCCTGAATTTCTTGCCCCCAGAGGTTTGTCTGGTTGTCTTTCTTCTGGGAATCGCAGTCTGTGTTTTCCTCCGAAGGTTCGTCCTGATGCCGCTGCTTTTGCCGTGGCTGGCTCTGGTTTTCTACCCGGCAGAAAGACTGACCGATAAGCTCCCCAGTGCCTGGGAGGCTCAGGAAAAGCTTTATGAGAATCAAAAGCTCTCCCTTGAGAGTGCGGAGTTGCCCAACATCAATTCGCTTCGTGACAGGATTGGCGGCATAACTTATACCGACACTGGTCTATTCCGATTCGAGCGTGACGAACTGCTAGACGAGTTGGGCGGGATTTCGAAGACGATAGGTGAATGGGACAATACCGGTAACCAACGGGCGAAAAAGATTGCCGCCCAGATCAACGCATTGAAACCAAAGATCGCCCAGGCGAACGCGCATATCCGACTTATAGATAAGGCATTGCGTGATCTGGCCATTGCCTCTCGTTTCAGCTTTGGGCTCGCCAACAAGGTCGTGGGAGAGAAGCTCAAGCAGGGGCGAAACAAGGTCGTGCGCCACCGCGATGCCTTGGAATCGAAACGCCGAGCACTGAGGGTTGAGTTGTCGACACTTCAGAAGGCGCGTTCACGTTCAGAGGGGGCCCTGGCAGAGCTTCGGAACCTGGATGCAAGAATCCAGACTTATCTGTGGGCAAGTGACGCTTACAAAGCGTGGCAGGTATCCATGGTTTACAAGGTGCTCTGTCTGGCTGTGTTGGTGGCTCTGCTCTGGACCTTTCCTCTCACGTCTCCGGTTTACCTGTTACTTCTGGGGGCATCGCTGATTGGCGCGTTGTTGTATGCGGAAGGTGCCCTGGGCTACAGGCTGTGGCTGATTGTTCAGTTTCTAATGCTTTGTTTCGGCCTGCGCATTGCCAGATTGCTGGTTCAGGAGAACGGCCCTTTGCTTCTCAGGCAGTCGGGATCGTTTCTGCTGAAGAGTTTTCGTAAAACGATGATCTTTTATTTGCCTTTCCTGATGTTGTTGGTGGCTGGTCTGGCAGCGTCATGGCAAGTCAATCGATTGATAGATGCCCATCTTTACAGTCTGGACATTATGGCAGATGCAGACCCGAAAGCTCCCCGGAGGCACAACATTGATCGTGCAGTTAGCGCCTATTTCGATGAGCAGGAACAGGCCGCTTTTGGAATGCTCGACAGCCTGGATGCTCAGGCAAAATCGTCCCCGAAAGCCGTGGCTGCGGCGATCATGTCGTTTTATGAAACAGAGGTACCCGAGACCTTGCCAGATATAGAGCCAGAAATGGCGCCACCGGGGTGTAGTGGCTTCCTGCCCTGGGTTTTCCAGACAGCGTCATGCGCAGAAACGTCGGTCAAGGAACCGCTGAATGAAGCCTATGCCGACAAGCGCGAGGCGGAGCGCGAAAGACTGGATCGAACAACTCAGGGTTATGCGGAGCTTGCCGGAACCGGTGCCGCCAATCTTGTTGATATTGCCCGAGAGGACTTGAGCTCGACTTTCCACGATATGGAAACGGCAGTTAAGAAGCAGTTGGGTGTGATCTACGCTGTTGTTGATATTTATGCCTGGGTCTCATGGTTTGTACTGATCCTCGTTGTCATCAAAAGCCTGATGTACATTTTTGCCCGGGTGTTTTTCGGAGCGCAGGCCAATGGCGAACGGGTGATTCAATTCGAGTTGGAGTCAGAACCCAGACAGGCTGGTCGGGTAAGGGATGTGCCAGATCGGCTCGATCTGACCCCTGAAATGGGTGAAGTGATGTACGTCAGCAAACGCTATGATTTTGCCAATGCGCCGCCTGATGAGGTGACGCCCCAGGCCCGAAGGGCTTTCTTCTCTCGGTTTTTGCGCGGTGCCTGGCATATGAACCGTATCTGGACAGGCGCCCGTGTAGTCGGGGCGGCGCCATACCGTCGCTTGCCTGCTGATGAGCATATTGTGGTCTGGACCCTCAAACCGGGTGATGCGGTGATCTTTTCCTGGAAGCAGTTTGTGGGCATGAGCGATCGCATCGGTATACGCACGAGGTACAGTTGGCAACTGGCGTCTTTGGTGTTTGGCCGGATGTTGTACGTGGTTGCTTGCGTGGATCCTGATGCTCCGGGCGACGGCACCTTGTTGCTCTCTGCCCGGGGTAGTGATGGTACAGACGGCGAAGAGAGTCCCAGTAACAGCCCGGATCAGTTACTCGCCTGGCAGACCACCACCCGATTCGAAATGCACGCCAAGTTGAGTTTCCGGAACGTGTATCGAAGCGGGGTGCAGATTCGTGCCTTCGGCAAGGAACTGGCTGTCATGCATTCGAACGTGCAGCGTCAGCGCTCAGGGGCAGCACGGTTTCTGACTTGTTTTTTCCTGCCAGTGTAACGGGGTAACCGCCATGAGAAGTGCTCTGACCATGATCGGGTTCATACTGGTCGCCATAGCCTTTTACGTTCTGTGGACCAACCTGAGCGCGCGTATCGTCGCGATTGAGTCGGACACTGGCAGTTACATCTATACAGATCCGGATACCCCTGATGAGTCGGAACCGCCGCTTCAAAGTCCGGGCCTGGAAGCGTTGAATGAAAGGTTGGCCAGACTGGAGTCGTTACAGCGTGAAAACGCAGATGCGATTTACGCCTTATCTGAGCGCCTGGACCGTTTCGAGGCTGCCATCTGCCGGGGTGAAGACTGTGGTCGCCGAATGCTGACTCGGGGAACGGTATTTTTTGCCCTCAACGACACTACGCTCAGTGACGAGGCGAAAGACCGGATTGGTCGTCTGATGGAAAGAGTGAGTGAAGGCGCTCTCATTTCGCTCAGGGGCCAGGCCGATGCTGTTGGTGAGGAAACCTACAATTATCTGCTTTCGCTACGCCGGGCCGCGGCTGTTAAACAACACATCGATGCACTGCTGGCGGAGTCGGATCAGTCCGGTACTCCTCTGATCACGATTGATGGCACCGGTGAGGCGCTTTCGGGTGGATCCGACGAATCTGAAGATCCGGCCCGTCGAATGGTAGAAATTCTGATTTTCGAGTGAGGCACGCGCTAAAATCGTACCAGTGGTACCTCTTTTGATCTGCTTATTGACTGGTGGTCAGGGCGAGAATTTGTTTAGATTCGGCATGTAGAGGGACTAAAGTGCGCTGTGAGCATTATTTTTATGCCGACTCCTTCGGTTGAATCCAATACCTTATCACCCCGCGACATGCTCATGCTGCGACTCTCCATCGTGGTTGGCGGCATTCTGATCTCTTTGTTCATGATTGGTGACCTTCAGTTGATTCCGCCTGAACTGGCGGGCTCTTACATCACCAGCAGAGCCCTCATTCAACTTCCGATTCTTGCTGGCTTGCTTGCTTTCACCTTCGCGCCGCAATTTCTCCGTTTTGCACAAGCGGCCTTCCTGGTGACCGTTCTCAGCATCACCTACGCCAATTACTACCTCATCCATGTGGCCTGGGAACAGGCGGCATTCAGTTTTCCCTATGAGGGCACGCTGCTGTATGCCTTCTTCGGTTTCTTTGTTTTCGGAATGAAGTTCTACTTCGCGTTAACCGCGATGCTGATCAGTTCCCTCGGTTTCGTCGGTTTGATGCTGCTGGATTCGGTCTACGGTGAGCGAACATGGATGAATGCCGGGTTCGTGGTTGGCTCACTGTTTGTCGGTGTGATTGGCAGGCACAGGATTGATCGATTGCTGGGGCAGCTCGAGGATGCCAACGAGCAGTTGGTTGGGCTGAGTAGTGAGGATGGTCTCACGGAGTTATTCAACCGGCGTGCTCTGATGAGTGAATCGGAGCGCCTGTTTGCCTTGCAGCGGCGATCCAATCAGCGGCTCGCTGTGTTCATGATGGATCTTGATCATTTCAAGCAGTTCAACGATCACTATGGTCATCAGGAGGGCGATCGGGCCATCCGTATCCAGGCCGATATCATGAGACAGGTATTCAAACGGCAGACGGATATCCTCGGGCGCTATGGCGGTGAGGAATTCATGGCTGTGATTGACGGCGAGAACGCTGACCGTTTTGAACACCTTGCGGGAGAGATTCTCACGCAATGGCAGGAACTTGCCGTGCCAAACGAGGATAGCCCTGATAGCAAGGTGCTCAGCTGTTCCATCGGAATCTGTCAGGGTCTGGCCACCGAGTTCGATTCCATCGACGACATGATCCGAAGAGCCGACGAAGCCCTGTATTGCGCGAAAAAACAGGGCCGGGCCCGTTATGTAATGGCCTAGATATGTTCGAACAGACTGCCCAGCCCCGATTGGGGAGTGAGCTTGCCGCACAGTCGCAAAGCCTCCCAGAAGCTGACCTGATTAGCGGTCAGTATCGGCTGCCCGATTGCCTGCTCCAGATCGGTGAGCCAGGCTGAGGAGTGGAGAGCTGTGTCTGGCATCAGAAGGGCGTCGGCATCTTCCCTGACGTTAGCCAGAGCGAATTCGATAACGGCCTCTTTCTCAAGCAGACCGACTTCTGCGGCTGTGATGATACCGCGGCTGGCCAGGTGTACGACCTCGATATCGAAATGATTCAGGAATGCCCGGAATCGCTGCGCGACCTCCTCCGGGTAGGTGGCAGCAATGGCCACCCGCTTGGCATCGATGGCTTTTACCGCCCTGGCGAATGCCATGGCCGTTGTCGAAGCCGGAACACCGAGCAGTTTCTCGAGCGTATCGATCTGCTGGCGAATGCCGTCGAGGCCGAGCACAAAACTGGCGCTGGTGGAGGTCCACATCACCGATTCAATCCCCGAGCCAGCCAGCGCTTCTGCACCCTTGGAAAGTCGACTGACGCTTCCCATCTCACTGAGGGCCTCAACGGTGTGGGCGTCCTCCAGGAAATCGGTGTGGATGAGGGTTATTTGCGCCGGGGGCTCTATCATGGAACCCATCAGGGGATAATCATCTTCGGCCGCATGGCCCGGGTAGAGGAACCCGAGTCTGGCTGGAGGCGGGGTGTGGCTCATACAACGCTCCCTCACTGGCAGAGATTGACGTGACTGTACAATAGACCAAAACTGGCAACTCAGCAGTCTTTGGAGAGTAGCGATGGAGAGTCGCAATGGAGGGTAGCGATGGACAGCCAATGGTTACTGGTCTTTGCTGATGCGCTCCTGATCCTTCACACGATGTTGGTGGCCTTCGTCATCCTGGGGCTGGTGGCGACCTTTGCTGGCTATTTCCTGAATTGGCGGTGGGTACGTAATTTCTGGTTCCGCCTGAGCCACCTGGCGGTTATTGCTGTTGTGGTTCTGCAATCCTGGCTGGGTGTGTTATGCCCGCTTACGAGCTGGGAAATGGCGCTTCGGTCTAAGGCCGGGGAGGCGGGCTACGAGGGATCGTTCATCCAGCACTGGCTGCAGTCCATCCTGTATTACAGCGCTCCGGAATGGGTGTTTATTCTGGCTTACACGGTGTTCGGCGCGCTGGTTCTGGCCAGCTGGTTTCTGGTCAGGCCCAGGCGGTGAGCGCCTTCATAGACTGCCTGGCCGAGTGCTACTCTCAGGTTAACAAGAACTGAAGTTTTGTCTTATCAAAAGGATTCCGATGTCTGAAGATCCATTGAAAACCCTGTCCGACCTTGCCAGCGATGCCCATGCGCGCATTCAGGCCACCCACCAGCACATCAACCCGGTGGTGGAGGTTCGCCGGGGTATGCGTGATGCGGGTATACCGGCGGATGTGATGACCATTGACTGTCTGCGCACTCGCCGAAGGATTACGCTTATACTGCACGATGAACAGCCCGGCACCCTTCTGTACCAATTCGTCACCATTGAGGACGAAGTGGGGAATGACTTCCAGCAGATGGCGCTTGGCGACATGACGGCGACCAAACTGTTCGACTGGATTGAGGAGTATTTTGGCTGACGCACGCCGGCCATGACGGATACTGGGGTAAACTGGCAGGTAATCAATAACAACAGATCGATAGGTTACCCGGATGTCCCTACCCCTGAAGATTCTCCTCGCCCCTCTGTTCGGTATTGCCCTGGCCATGTCCGGTTGTGATGCCGGTCCGGGTTCAGGTGCAGCCAACAGTGCCGGGCACAGTGCGCCGACGGCCAGTACCGGCCAGGCCAATCAGCAGGTGCTGGACCAGCGGCCCTTTGATAACCGTGACGACTTCGAAAATGCCCGTCGGGGCCTGATTGCCCAGGATCCGGATCTTGTTATCGATCATCTTGAGGGTGGTGAAGTCTGGAACATGCCGGACTACGGCTTTATCGATGAGGATGGCGAGAATGCCCCGGCCTCGGTAAACCCCAGTCTTTGGCGGCAGGCTGCCCTCAACAATATTCACGGCTTGTTCAAGGTTACCGACGGGCTTTATCAGATCCGGGGTTACGATCTGGCGAATATGTCGATTATCGAGAGCGATACCGGGTGGATACTGGTGGACCCGCTGACCGCCCGGGAGACTGCCAGCAAAGCGTTCCTGTTTGCCAGGGAACACCTCGGTAAAAAGCCGGTGCGGGCGATTCTCTTTACCCACAGCCACATTGACCACTTTGGCGGCGTGCAGGGCATCCTCCAGCACCTGTCGGACGAGGAAAAGGCCAACCTGCGCATTATCGCGCCAGCCGGTTTCGAGGAAGAGGCAACCAGCGAGAACATCATCGCCGGCCCTGCGATGACACGGCGGGCCATGTTCATGTATGGCAAGCGCCTGGAAAGGGATGAACGCGGCCATGTTGGCACTGGTCTGGGTAAAGGGCCGGCGTTCGGCACCTTTGGCTTCGCCCAGGCGACGGATCTGATCACCGGGACCGGCACGGAACTGACCGTGGACGGTGTGCCCATGGTGTTCCAGATTGTCTCCGGGTCCGAAGCGCCTGCAGAGTTCACCTTCTATCTTCCCGAGCAGAAGGCCTTTTGCGGTGCCGAGCTGGTCAGCCGCAATATGCACAATATCTATACCTTGCGGGGTGCCAAGGTTCGGGATGCGCGGCTCTGGAGCAGCTTCATTGATGAGGCAAAAACCCTATTCTCGGACGCTGATGTATATTTTGGCAGCCATCACTGGCCGCTGTGGGGCCAGGAGAATATCCAGGAGTTCCTGGCGGTGCAGCGGGATACCTACAAGTTCATCCACGATCAGACCGTGCGTTTAATGAACCGGGGCGCCACGCCGAGGGAGATCGCCGACCAGCTCAGGCTGCCGCCGGAGCTGAACCAGGCGTTTCACAACCAGGGTTACTACGGCACTGTGTCGCACAACGCCAAAGCGGTGTATCAGCATTACCTCGGCTGGTTTACCGCCAACCCGGCTCAGCTCAATCCATTGCCTGAAAGCGAATCTGCCAGACGTTATGTACAGATGATGGGCGGTGCGGACAAAGTGCTGGAAAAGGCGCTTCAGGAATTCGAAGCGGCATCGGATATGAGCGCGACCGAGGGGCGCGACACCTACCGTTGGCTGGCTGAACTGCTCAACCACGTGGTCTTTGCCGAGCCGGCTAATAACGACGCCAAACAACTGCTGGCCAGTGTCTATGACCAGCTCGGTTATCAGGCGGAATCCGCCCCCTGGCGTGACTTCTACCTGACAGGCGCCTATGAATTGCGTCATGGCTCCCCGGAAGAAGGCATCAAGCCGGCGATGATGCGAGAAGTGCTGCTCAACACGCCGGTCTCACTGTTCTTCGACAGCATGGCGGTGCGGCTGAACGCGGAGGACGCAGAGGGTGAAAACACCACCATCAGGATTTCGTTCACGGATCTGCAGGAACATTATCTGCTGACACTGCAAAATTCGGTGCTGCACAATCGCCAGGTGGCCGAAGATACTCCGGCTGATGCTACCCTGAGACTGACGCGGCCACTGTTTGTTGATCTGTTGATTGGCCGGGCCGGCCTGAAGGAACTTCTGTTCAGTGACGAGATCAGCTTTGAGGGAAGCAGGCTCGACCTGATAGGCTTTTTCAGCATGCTGGACAAGCCTCAGGGCCGGTTCAATATCGTTACACCCTGATGAGTACTTTATGAAATCTGTTGCACTTCTTGATGGCGGCCTCGGCCAGGAAATCTATCGCAGGGCGAGGGATGTCAGTTCGCCGCTCTGGTCAGTGGCGGTAATGCGCGAACAGCCGGAAGTTGTTACCGATGTTCATGCTGATTTTATCAGGGCGGGCGCCCGTACCCTTACACTGAACACCTATGCGGCAACGCCCACACGACTCGCCAGAGAAGGTCTGGGCGACGAGATCGGGGCAATACATCAACGGGCGTTCGAGGTATTGGAACGAGCCATCGCAATGACGGGGGGCAACGTTGATATCGCCGGCTGCCTGCCACCCCTGGTTGGTAGCTATCGGGGCCAGCCCGCCCGGACGTTCGATGATTTGAAGTCGGAGTTCGATATTCTCGTTAAACTGCAGGGCGGCGCAGATGTCTTTCTGATCGAAACCATGACCAACAGCCTTGAGGCGAAGGCCGCCTCTGCCGCCGCCGGTGAATCCGGCAAGCCCTTTGGGGTGGCGTTCCGGCTGGAAACGGATGGCAAGCTCCGGTCTGGAGAGACACTTGCCGAGGCGGTCAAAGCCGTTAAGCCGTTCGGGCCAACGGCCGTTATGCTCAATTGCTGCGATCCGGAGGTGATTTCGCAGGCAATGCCTGAGCTGGCCGGGCTGTTTCCCTGTACAGGCGGTTACGCCAACGCGTTCAAAACCGTTGAGCCAATGGCCGGTGGATCTCTGGTGGATGAACTGGAAGCGAGACCGGACATTTCTCCGGCGATCTATGGATTAGAGGTGAGGCAGTGGCTGGGAGATGGTGCGAGCGTTGTTGGCGGCTGCTGTGAAATTACACCTGAGCACATCCACCATCTGGCCGATGTGCTGGCAGGCGATTACCATTTGGTGCCATTCTCTGCCCTTGCCGGCACTTAGCCGGCAAGTCGGTGACTTTTTGTCCTTCGTGCTTCCATGGCGCGTTTGCAACGACGGGCTTCGATGTATTGCATTGCGTCATTCCGGATAGGAAGGTGCAGGGCGCCTTCCAGATCATGGCGGTCGTAGCCGAGATCCGACAGCGTGTCATCTTTTTCCTTCAGCAGTGACTGCGCCATACGGCGGAATTTCTGACGCCTGGCATACCCTTCAAACCATGACGTGATCGGCTGCATTGCGGCGCTTGCTTGATGCTCTGTGCTCTTTTGCATATCTACGGCCCCGACAGTTGGTAAATGGCTGCACCAGCTCGCTTGGAGGTTATATAACTCGCATACGGGTGCCTCAGGTCGTTATTTTGATCGCCTCTAAGCCTTCAATCAAACGAAAAGAATTTAAGATCTCGTTCAGTTATGCTTAAGTCATACCGGGCCAGAAACCGAATTGAGAGGTGTATCCGTGAAGATTCCGTTGCTTGATAACGATGTCCTGAGGAGTTTCGTAGCCATCGCTGAGAGTGGCACCTTCACCAGTGCGGCAAAGGTTGTGCACCGAACGCCGTCGGCTCTGAGTATGCAGATCAAGCAGCTGGAGAAGAACCTGGGCAAAACGCTGTTCATTCGAGAGCCGCGACACGTGACCCTGACCGCCGAGGGTGAGGTTCTGCTCGATTACAGCCGGCGGTTGCTGCGCCTGAACGAGGAAGCTGTCCAACACTTCATTTCGCCGACCCTTGAGGGAAAAGTCGGTATTGGAACGTCTGACGACGTGGGAACACGGATTCTGCCTGAGGTGCTGGCGGAATTCGCAAGATCCTATCCCGCGGTGCTGGTTGATGTGGTGGTTGGCTCGAGCAAGCAAAATCTGGCTCGCCTGGACGCGGGTAGACTGGATATGACCCTGGTGACCGTGGCGGACGAGGGCGGCATTTCCCGCGGTGAGTTGGTTCATGAAGAGCCGCTGGTGTGGGCCGGGCGGGAAGGGTCATCAGCCTTCCAGCGTTCGCCCCTGCCAATTGCCATGGCTCACGAGGGGTGTGCCTGGCGCCGTATGACGCTTCGGGCGCTGGACAGAGCCGGTATACCCTACAGAATTGCCTACACCTGCGAGCACTGTTCAGGGCAGGAGGCTGCAATGCTGGCGGATCTCGCCGTGGCCCCGTTTCCGCAAAGCCTGATACGCCCGCCCCTGAAAGAGGTGGCCGGTGACAGCCTGCCGGCGATCGGCTTTTATCAACTGGCGCTGGTACGCCGGGGTTCAAATCCACTGAATGATGCCCTCGCGTCCCATGTGAAAGACGCCTTCCAGAGTCTACGCTGAACACAGCGGCCTGAAGCGCTTGCCTGTAGGATATACAGCCAGACTGACGGATTCCGGATCAAGGACATAATTGATGACAGTTTATTTTGTTCAGGCCTTTATTTATCTGGCTGCCGCGGTGATCGCGGTGCCCCTGGCAAAACGTTTTGGCCTGGGCTCGGTACTCGGTTACCTGGTGGCGGGTGTGGTGATCGGCCCGGTGACAGGGCTGGTTGGCCAGGAAGCCAATACTATCCAGCACTTTGCCGAGTTTGGCGTGGTGATGATGCTGTTCCTGGTTGGTATGGAGCTTGATCCCAAGGCGCTCTGGGCCATGAGAATCCGCCTGGTCGGGCTGGGAGGGCTTCAGGTGGTACTCACAGCAGCCGCCGGTATGGCCGTGGCCGCGTGGCTCGGGCTTCAGTGGCAGACCGCGCTTGCGGTGGGCCTGATTTTTGCGCTCTCATCCACCGCCATTGTCTTGCAGACTCTCAACGAGAAAGGGTTGGGTAAAACCGAGGGTGGGCGTAGTGCCTTCTCGGTCCTGCTGTTTCAGGACATTGCTGTGATTCCGATGCTTGCGCTGATTCCCTTGCTCGCCCTGCCGGAACTGATGAACGCTTCGGGCACTTCCGCTGACCACAGCGGTCATCTCAATCTGGTGGACAGTCTGCCGGGTTGGGCTCATGGGCTGGTTGTGGTGGCGGCCATCGGAGCGGTCATTGTGGGCGGCCACTACCTGAGCCGGCCCCTGTTTCGCTATGTGGTGCAATCAGGTTTGCGTGAAGTGTTCACGGCCACTGCCCTGATGCTGGTAATCGGGATTGCTGCTCTCATGAGCCTGGTGAACCTGTCTCCGGCGTTGGGGGCCTTCCTGGCCGGTGTGGTGCTGGCCAACAGTGAATTCCGTCACGAGTTGGAAGCGAATATCGAGCCGTTCAAGGGGCTGCTGCTGGGCCTGTTTTTCATTACGGTTGGCGCTGGAATCAATTTTGACGTGTTGTCCGGGCAATGGGACACCGTGGTGTCCCTTGCGGTCGCTGTCATTGCGGTCAAGGCGACGATTCTGCTTGGCCTGGCGCTGCTTTTCAGGGTGCACGGCAGCAATGGCTGGTTATTTACGCTGTCACTGGCACAGGCCGGTGAATTTGGCTTTGTTCTGTTGACCTACAGCGTCCAGAACAACGTGATTCCCGTGGAAACCTCGCAGATTCTTTCACTGGTGGTGGCGCTTTCCATGTTTCTTACGCCGTTGCTGTTCATTGTGTACGATCGGGTTGTGCTTCCCCGTTACCGGCGCTCAAAGAACGTTGACCGGGAGGCAGATGCCATCGACGAGCAGGCGCCGGTTATTGTCGCGGGTGTCGGTCGTTTTGGCCAGATTGTCTGCCGGCTGTTACGGGCCAATAATGTTCCGATCGTGGCCCTGGACCATGAAATAGAGCAAATCGAGAATCTCAGGCAGATCAACATCAAGAGTTTTTTCGGGGATGCGAGCCGGCCGGATTTGCTGGAGACAGCCGGCATTGAACAGGCCCGCCTGCTTGTTGTGGCCATTGATGACCGTGACCGATCCGTACAGATGGTGGAGCATGTGAAACAGTTTTTCCCTGGCGTTTGGGTGCTGGCCCGAGCCTTTGACCGTGGCCACGGATATCGTTTGATGGAAGCAGGGGCCGATGATGTTGTAAGTGAAACCTATCACTCAGCGCTCGAGCTTGGCGGCCATGCACTGACCGCCATGGGCGTGCATCCGATGCGTGCCCGGCAGATGACCTGGGCCTTCCTGGACAACGAGAAAGCTCACGAAGACGAGCTGTTCGACGCCTGGAAAGAAATTGAGGAAGGCATCCGGTTCAGTCCCCGTTATGGTGAGCTTTTCATGAAGCTGGAACAGGCGTTGAGCAACGCCATGCAGGGCGACTGGGAAGAACCGAAGCAGGAAGATGTCCCGATCTGGAGGCCGCCCGACCGTTGACAGTGAGGTCAGCCTGCCCGGATTATTATCTTGGTGTCTGTAGAGGTCAGTATTGTGTTCAGGAAAACGTTTGTTGTCTCCGGGCTGGCTCTGGCCGGCTCGTGCCTGGGTGCGGAACCAGCCAGGGAGGGCTGCATTGCCAGCGATATTCAGCCAGAGGCGATTGATCTGGACAAACCGAGGGATCAGCTTGCCCGCCAGAGTGATCTGGTGATTCCGGAAGATGCCCGGATCAGCAACATCCAGATCCTTCGCCGCCCCATCTTTGATACCACCGATCCGGAGCAGGACAATGCGCTCTATCGAACCCTCAATGCACTCAATACGCCGACCTGGGAGTCCGCCTTGCGCGCCCAGCTGGTGTTTGAGGAGGGAGATGTCTACGAGCCCGAGCTGATTGCCGAGTCCGAGCGGGTACTGCGCCAGCGGGAATATTTGACCGCAGCGTGGGTGGGCGTCACCCGGGTTTGCGGAGACGAAATCGAGGTAAGTGTTCTGACGCGGGATACCTGGACGCTTTTTCCCAGCGTTGGCGTGTCGCGATCTGGCGGTGAGAACACCACCAACTTCGGGCTGTCTGATCCCAACTTTGCCGGATCAGGCAAAAGCCTTGGCATCGGCTATGCGAAGGACCCGGACCGCACCGAAACGAGTCTGTATTTTGATGACCCGAACGTCTTGGGCTCCCACTGGCAGGCGGGGTTCTCATTCGATGAGAGAAGCGATGGACGGGGCCGCAGCGCCTACCTCGAGAGGCCTTTCTTCAGCGAGACCACAAACTGGCGGTTTGGCCTGAGCGGTATCGATGACGTACGGGAGGAAACCCGTTATGTGGGTGCTGAGTCTATTGCGGATTATCGACGCAGCCAGGAGTTTTTCAGTATTGATGGGGGCTGGCGGCTGGCTGAGCGGAATGACCGCCAGCTCCGATTACTGGCGGGCTATCGATACGATGCCCTGGAATTCGAGAGGCTGCCCAATGAACCCAATCTGGACATCCTGCCCGACGACCGGACTCTGAGTTACCCCTGGGTTGGCTTCGATTACCGCCAGAACCGCTTCCGGGAAATGACCAATCTGACGCGGCTCCAGCGAGTGGAGGATGTGCGTGATGGCTTCGTGTGGCGAACCGAGCTGGGCTACTCGGGCAGCGGGCTTGGTGCCACCGAGGACCGCGTGGTTCTGAATATGGATTTTCAGGATGTGCTGCATGTATCCGAGACAAACTACGCCAGCTATCACCTCAGTCAGAGTGGCACTTACCGGCTCGACGAAGACCGGGTGGAAAACCTGTTGGGGACAGTGAGCGTTCAGTATTTTCACGGCGGCTCGGAGCGCTGGAATAGCTGGTACACCAACCTCGCGTTCACGGCAGCGCACAATCTGACAGCGGACCAGCAATTGCTCATTGGCGGTGAGAACGGTTTGCGCGGATACCCCAGTGAGTACCAGCAGGGCAACCGCCGCGCGCTATGGACCCTGGAGCGGCGTTACTTTCCGGACTGGCATCCGTTCAAACTGTTTCGGGTGGGTGGCGTACTCTTCACCGATGTAGGCCGGGCCTGGTTCACAGATGACCGGAACAATGGACCGGACGAAGGCGTGCTGAAAGATGTTGGCTTCGGCATGAGGCTGGCGTCGAGCCGTATCGAGGTGCAACGCATGCTGCACCTGGATTTTGCCTTCCCCCTTGATGGCGACGACAGTATTGATGATGTTCAGATTCTGTTGCGGGGGCGGAGCCAGTTCTAGTGTTACCAGGTGTCGACAAACTGTCCGCCGCCGTCAGAGCAACCTCCGGAAGCGGAATTGAGCCCTCGTATTAACCATGCCCGCGTTTCCTGCGGGTCGATCACGGCATCAATCTCCAGATAGCTGGCCACGTTGAGCGCTTTACCCTGCTCGTAGGCTTTGGCTACCAGGGCATCGAACATGGTCTTTCGCGATTCTTCGTCGGGCTGGGCGGCCAGCTCTTTGGCAAAGCCCAGACGCACGGCGCCTTCCCAGCCCATGGGCCCGAACTCACCGCTGGGCCAGGCCGCGGTGAAAAAGGGCGTGAGCATGCTTCCCGCCGCCATGGCCTGTGCGCCAAGACCATAAGCCTTGCGCAGAACCACGGTGAAGAAAGGCACGTTGAGCCTGGCTGCTGCCACGAACATGCGCGAGACATGGCGAATGGTGGCCTGTTTTTCGGCGTCAGGCCCCACCATGAAGCCCGGGGTGTCGCACAGTGACACGATCGGAAGGTTGTGGGCGTTGCACAGCTGCATGAAGCGGGCCGCCTTGTCCCCCGCGCTGGCATCGACCGCCCCGCCCAGATGGCTCGGGTTATTGGCGATCAGGCCCATGGGACGGCCTTCAATGCGCACCAGTGCCGTGATCAGCCCGGGCGCAAATTGCCTGCGGAGTTCCAGAACACTGTCCTGATCGGCGAAGGTTTCGATGACCTGGCGGATATCGTAGACCCGCATTCGGTTTTCCGGAATCAGGTGCCGGAGCCGTCGTTGATCGGCGCACTGCCAGTCCTTCAAAGTGCCCTGGAAGTAAGACAGGTATTGCTTCGCCACGCGGACGGCCTCGGCTTCGTTCTCAACCAGGATATCAATCACTCCGTTGGGGCCCATCACTGAAACCGGCCCCACTTCTTCCGGACTGAACCGCCCAAGGCCGCCGCCTTCAATCATTGCGGGCCCGGCCATGCCCAGGTTGGCATCTTCGGTGGCAATGATGGTGTCGCAGCAGCCTAGCAGGGCTGCATTGCCCGCATAGCATCGGCCGGAGACAATACCAAGCGTGGGCACCACGCCTGAAAGCCTGGCCATGCTTACAAAGGACTGACAGTCCAGAAAGGACACGCCGTTGGTGTCGGTGTCGGATGGGCGACCACCGCCGCCCTCCGCAAACAGCACCAGTGGAATTCGCCATTGCTCGGCCAGAGCCAGAAGACGGTCTGCCTTGCGGTGATTGGCCAGCCCCTGGGTGCCGGCAAACACGGTGTAGTCGTAGGCCATGGTGGCGCAACGGCCGGCCTCTGCTCCGAATTCGGGGGCGTTCACGCTGCCGATGGCGGTAATCAAACCATCGGCCGGGCTCATTTCAACCAGCTTATCCACCGAACGTCGGCGCCGCTGTGCCGCCAGTGCGAGGGATCCGTATTCGTTGAAGCTGTCCGGGTCGAGCAGGTCTTCAACGTTTTCACGAGCGGTTCGCTGCGCGGTTTTACGCCGTTTTGCGACCGCGTCCGGTCGGCGCTCGTCAGTCAGCAGGTCATGGCGCTCCAGGACCTCTGCCAAATCGGCCCGGATGTACTCAAGATCAACCGTCTCTTCGTTCGGAATGCCGCCGGCGTCTACTTCGGCTGGCTCCAGATAGGCCAGCGCCTGCCCTTGGTTCACCGTTGCCCCTGGTTCCGCGGCAAGTGTATGGATGATGCCGGACTGCGTCGCCTTGACCACGAATTCCATTTTCATCGCTTCAAGCACCGCAATGGGATGGCCGGCGGCGACTGCATCTCCAGATGCGACATCGATACTGACAACAGTGCCTGAACTGGGCGCTTCGATGCCTATGGTGCCTGCAGGTGCGGGTGTGTTGCCCGGGCTTTCGGTCGCCTCCGGGGCATTCGTGCTGCCAAAGTGCAGACTTGGATGGGATGAGTTGGTTTCTTCCGGGATCAGGGCTTCCAGGTGGTTTTCGACAAAGCGAGTGGTAACCGCCCAGGTTTCGACGCTCGAGTGGCGGACCAGGTTTTGAAGCAGACCAATATTGCTGCTGACACCGGTCAGCCGGAACTCGCACAGGGCCCGATACAGCCGTCGGAGCGTTGATGAATAATCGCTGCCATGGGCAACCAGCTTGGCGAGCAGGGAGTCAAACGACGGGCTGACGGTATAGCCGGCGTAACCATAGCCATCGACTCGTAAACCAGGGCCCGACGGTGGCTCGTAGGTGCTCAGTGTGCCGGTAGCGGCGGTGGCATGGCCGTCTGGTTGAAGCGTTTCGCTGTTGATCCGCGCCTGGATCGCGAATCCCCGCACCGTTGGTGCAGACTCAAGGGCCAGATCCGCGAGGCTGTGGCCCGCTAGTAACTGCAGCTGGGTTTGCACAAGATCAACGCCGGTGATCTCCTCGGTGATGGTGTGCTCAACCTGAATGCGGGGATTGGCCTCCATGAAATAGAAACGGCCGGGCTGGTCCTGGTCCACGAGAAACTCGAAGGTACCGAGGCCACGGTAGTTAACGGATCTGGCCAGCTTGAGGGCACAGTCGATCATGGCATCCCGGATCGAGGCGTCCAGTGAAGGACTCGGGGCAATCTCGATCAGTTTCTGGTTGCGCCGCTGGAGGCTGCAGTCGCGCTCCCAGAGGTGGCTGACAGCCCCGGTACCGTCACCTACTATCTGGATTTCAATGTGTCTCGCCCGCCCGATCAGCTGTTCAATATATAGCCATCCATTGCCGAACGCCGCCTCGGCCTCGGATTGGCAGCGCTGGAAAGCCTGCTCGAGCTCTGTTTCGGCGTAAACCGCCCGCATGCCGCGGCCACCACCACCGGCAATCGCCTTGAGCATAAGAGGGCCATGCTCCCTCAGGAAAGCCCGGGCTTCGCCAAGGCTCACCGGTTTGTTGATTCCCTTGATCAGAGGAACGTCGCAGTGCTCGGCCAGAGCCCGGGCTGCCGATTTGTCGCCAAACCCCTCCAGCACCTTCGGCGACGGGCCAATAAAGACCAGACCGGCCTGCTCGCATTCGCGGGCAAAACCGGGATTTTCCGCCAGAAAGCCGTAGCCCGGATGGACTGCCTCGCAGCCATGGGTCTTTGCAACGTCTATCAGCTGTGCCCCATCAAGATAGGCCTTTACGCCCCGGCCCGTGAGAGCCACTGCCTCATCGGCCATGCGGGTATGCAAACTGGCGGCATCGTCTTCAGAGAATACGGAGACCGCCCGCATACCCAGTTCGCTGCAGGCTCTGGCAATACGGATCGCGATTTCGCCGCGATTGGCAATCAGTACGGAGCGGAAAGTCATGGTGCCTGGTTCCCCGGGTGTGATTCTTATTGTGGGCGACAGAAGTCACCATCCTAGGAACGGTACCCGGATGAGGCAAATGAATTTGTTTGAGTGCCGGTTATGAATCTGGTTGATGATTTTAGGTTGCGGCGGTTTGCGCTCTTTTCCTGTTGCTGATCCTGAGCCCAAGGATCACCAGGAAGGCTCCTAGCCAGATGGTTAACGAGTAGTTTTCCCTGAACCAGATAACTCCGATCAGCAACCCGAACACGGCCGCTACTGCACCGAGCTGACTGTAAAATACCGGGCTGGAGCGACGCTGCAGTTCAAAGGCGCAAAGATAGGTGAGCGCGGTTAGCAGGCCCTGAAGCATGACAATGCCAGGGAGATGAAATCCTGTGCTTTCCGGCAAAATGGGGGTCCCCGTCAGACCTGCGAACAGGCCAAGCGTGAAAGCCGACGCCAGCAGCGTACCCGATGCAAGGATCATGGGTTTTACATCATCAGGCCAGGCTACTGAGCGATAGACGTTACCGATGGATAGCATGGCCGGTATAATCAGGCCCATGGCGAACCAGAGTATGTTGGGGCTGCTGATTTCCGAATGACGTTGCAGCACAATCCAGGCGCAGGCGACGACCGCAATCGATAGCCCGGTCAGTTTGATCCAGCTACGCTTTTCCAGGCCGATGCTGGTGGCGAGCAGGAACGTAAATATGGGTGGTAGGGCATACATAATCCCCGTAAAACCGGCTCCGAGTTTGGTGACCAGATAAAACCCAATGGCATTCGGGACCGCGATACCAGTCAAACCGCTGATGAGAAAGTAGCGTGTCAGGCGACGTTCCAACAGAGAACGGCGTTTCTGGGCGCACAGCAGCAGAACGGCTCCTGCTATAAGTGTTTGCCAGAACGCATAAGTGATGGCCGGCATACCCTGGGATGTTGCCGCTTTTGCCAGCGCCAGCATCAGCGCTATCAGAAATCCGTTGGCCAGCAGAAGTCCCCAGACTGCGGACTGGGGCGGGAGAATTGCACGCTGCATTGAGGCTATCATCACCAAGTGCTCCGGGTTGTGGAGGGATATCACCAGGAACCAGTTTGCAGCAGTTGATTCAGTTTATAATTGGGCGTATTCGAACAATACTCCTTCCAAATCAGAAATAATCGGGGGATTTCTGTGGCCACTGACAAGCTGGTAGCGATGACTATCTTCAGGCGCGTTGCGGAGCTGGGCAGCTTTACCCGGGCTGCGGATGACCTTGAGATCACCGCAGCAACGGTCAGCAAGCACATTGCCTTTCTGGAGCGGGATCTGGACACGAGACTGATCAACCGAACCACCCGCCGCATGAACCTGACCGACGCCGGGCTCGCCTTTCTGAAACGCACTCAGTCCCTGTTGGATGAGCTGGAAGATGCAGAACTGGAGGCAAGAGGGTTTCAGGCGGAGCCAAGAGGGACAATAAGGGTGAATGTGCCCATGTCGTTCGGCTTGACCCACATAACAGAGGCCATCGACAGTTTTCTCCGCGACTATCCTGAAATCGATATCGATCTTCAGCTCAGTGATCGAATGGTTGATCTGGTGGAGCAGGGCGTAGACATCGCTATTCGGGTTCGAAGCTCCCTGGCCGATTCGAGCCTCATGGCCAGGCCACTGAGAACGTCCAGAAATATTGTTTGCGCATCGCCAGGATATCTGGAAAGTGCTCCGGAGATTCACGGTCCGGAAGACCTGACACAGCATAACTGTCTTACATTTTCACTGCATGACAGACCGAGAATCTGGGAGCTGGGCGATCTGGAGGTAAGGGTCAGCGGCAACTATCGAACGGACAGCAGCCTGGCGATCCGCCAGAGTCTGTTGAGGGGAGCCGGCGTTGGCTTCTTGCCGCGGTTTCTGGTCCAGGGCGATATTGAAAAAGGCGCCCTGATTGCCCTGCTCCCCGACTACCCGCCCAAACCCTACACTGTATTTGCCCTGTTTCCACCCGGGCGCAAGCAACCGACCAAGGTTCGCCTGCTGCTTGACCACCTGGACCAGTATCTGGGCGAGAAGCCCTATTGGGAATAGCGTTGCTCCCGTCGATTATCTTCTGGCTGTTTCCGTTTTGGAAAATATGTAGTTCTACTCCGTCTGTTTTTTAGGGTCCCGAAGTTCCATAGAGTTGCTGCCTCAACGCGAAGGAGACAACTTTATGGATATTCACGAAGCCCTGGACTGGCGTTATGCCGTCCGTGAATTTTCGCCCGAAAAGCTTGATGCCCATACGGTGGAAACGCTGGTTGATGCTGCTCGCAAGAGCGCCTCTTCCTACGGACTACAGCCCTACAAAATCCTGGTTGTGGAGAGTAAGTCGCTCCGGCAGGATTTGCTGGCCTATTCCTTTGGCCAACAGAAAGTGTTGGACTGCTCGCACCTGATTGTTTTTGCGGCGCAGACAGACATTGGTGATCGTACCGTCGACAGGTATGTCACACAGCTTGTGAAAGCCCGAGGTGTGCCTGCAGACGATATCTCTGGCTATGTTAAGCACATGAAACAGGCGCTTGCGGCTAAATCCCGGTTGGAAAAGCAGGCGTGGGCCCACCAACAAGCCTACATCGCACTGGGCACTCTTCTAACCGCTGCGGCGTCAATGCGAATCGATAGCTGCCCGATGACCGGTTTCGACCAAAAAGCCTACGATCAGGTGCTCGGATTGGCAGAGCTGGGTCTGGAGAGTTCGGCCATCGTCGCTCTCGGCTACCGCAGTGCTCGTGATCGAAGTTCGGGCCTGCCGAAAGTGCGCTTTGATTATGATGAGCTGGTGATCAGGATGTAACGTCAGGCCAGTCGATTTTTCGCTCGGGCTGGTGTTCCTTTGCCATAGAGTATAGGTTCGGGAGAGCGGCAATTCATTTTCAGGCACGCTGCCGTTCAAAAGGAGCACCAGCTCTATGAAGGTTTTTTCTAACCCGGTTGGTTCCGGAAATCTGTGGTTTGATAATCTGACCACCGCTCAGGGTACACCAGTCGCTTACGACCCACAGGCCAGGGCGTTCGTGCCCATGCCTCCGTTTTGTGTGAACCGAGATATTATCGGCTGCAACTGGATTGCGCCGGAACAGGGGGCCTTCTGTCGGTCTTGTGCGATGACTGCCCTGGCGCCAGACCCGAATATTTTCAATGCTATGCCGAACTGGGCCGAGACCGAGGCCGCGAAACGCTGGGTGCTGGACAATCTCGGCCGTTGGCACTGGTTCCGGCCGGAAGATCCTGGCACGCGCCCGGTTTTCCACATGTTGGCGGAAGGCCTGACTCCGGTTGCCATGGGGCACGCCAATGGTGTGGTAACGATCAGTGTCGCCGAGGCGGATCCAGTGGTTCGTGCCACCCGAAGGCAGGCTCTGGACGAACCCTATCGAACCATGGTCGGCCATATGCGCCATGAAATCGCTCATATGCTCTGGTGGCGCCTGAGTTTGCGTGAGGACTTTCTGGATGCGTTCCGGGAGATGTTTGGTGATGAACGCGCTGATTATCCGACAGCACTCGAGCATCACTACCATAACGGTCCGCCGGAGGACTGGAGGCTGTTCTACCTGACCAGCTACGCCTCGGCACACCCTCACGAAGACTGGGCCGAGACAGCTGCACACCTGCTGCACCTGACAGACATCACTGACAGTCTTGTATCAGCCGGTCTGACATCGCCCGAGGTGCCGCGGCAGGGCTGGGACCCATACTCCGAGCCCGACACGGCAATGCTGATAAATGTCGCCGCGTCGCTGGCCATTCGGGTTAACCATGTGAACCGCTCCATGGGGCTGTCCGATCTTTATCCGTTTGTGCTCTCGGAAACGGCGCAACGCAAGCTTGCGTTCGTGCATGACTGGTTGCGCCGTGGAGCTCAGGGCCTTTAATCCGTTTGAGTGCCGGTCGTTCAGGCCGGCGCTACGCCGAATAGCCACTGGTGGGCCCAGACCACCATGATCACGTACACCGCAAGGCCACCAACGACGGCAATGATGTCATTGGCTTTGGTGGCTGGCAGCGTTGGAATGGCCCGTTGCGTTCTGCGCTTCATGGAGATCCGGTCGGCCACGGCCCAGGCCAGGAAGGCGCCGAACAGCAGAATATCGTGGAGCATCCCGTTTGCGAGAAGGTGCGCAAGAGCCCAGAGTTTGACTGCAGCCAGCATGGGGTGCCCCAGCTTTGCCTTGATTTTCCCCGGGAAGTAAGTGGCGAAGAGCAACGGGAATACAGGAACCAGAAGCAGGAAGGACACATGCTTGAGCCAGCCGGGAGGCACGTAGATCACCGTGGGATCCATCCGGGCGGCGCCGTATCCCCAGACGATCAGAACCAGGCCTGCAAGGGACACCACGGAATAGAGTCCTTTGAAGGCTCCCTCGCCCATGGACGCGTTCAGCCTGTTACGCAGCGGCTCGTTAATTATGGAAAGCGAGTGCACGCCTAGAAACAGAATGAGACCAACAATCAGTGTGGTCATTTGCAAAACTCCTTTTGGCTTAAGTGACAGGGTTGTTTGATTGGCAGGGCGCTTTCCGTCGAAAGCCCTTTTGTGTGAAATCCTGATTAGTATAGGAAACCGGGACAGCAGATGCCTGAGCGTTTATGATCGGCGATCTGATTCACCGGATTGAAAAGGCGCCCATGAAGTTTCCCAAGGTTACTGTTGTTCTGGTATCTGCTGCCCTGCTGTTTGTTCTCTGGGAACAGACCCGCGAACAACCCGATCCCATCGATGCAAGCCGCCTGACCAATTTGCGGGCCAACCCGGTTGAATTGAGCGCTGCGGTTGACTGGATTTTCACCCAGATTCCGGACTTCTGCTCAGACGCCACGGGTGAGGGCAGTGAAACTAAAGCCCATGCCGATTGCGTCAAAAAAGCCGAGGCACGAACCTCTACGTGTCGGCGGATGCTTTACGACCGCTTCCCGACCGTTGTTGCCTCAGAGGCGGTATTTCGGGACGTTTCTCTCACTGCGATGGAGTGTGTTGTGCCCCGGTCGGGCTTGGTAGAGTAGGCGATATACCAACGGCCTTGCGCCAATACCGAAGTTAGCATTCCGAGGTTATCTGGGTCACCGTGCATTCCGGATCGCCGAAGGAATCGTATTCGACATAGCAGCCCGGGCCGGAGCCAGACCCTGCAGGTAGAGAAAACCCTACACGTGTGTACCGGTTGTCGACGAAAGTCTCCAGCGAGGAATCGTTGGCGCCTACCGAGATGTAATCCAACATTGTTAGCGAATCTGCAGCTTCGGCTCGGCTTTCAGGGCAAAGGTTTCGCCAGTCCACTTCTGAACGGCCGGCTTCAGTTTCTATTACGTAGCCAGTCTGTTGGTTTCCGCCGGGATTGCTTGCTGCAGGAGACAGCCCCTGAGCATAGGCCTTGCTTCTTACAATTCCGATGGTGCTTTTCATCGTGCCTGCCAATGAGTCCAATGCGGCCAGGCGGGCATCGGTGGAGAGGTCCGAAAAACGTGGCAGGGCAAAGGCGGCCAATACTGCGAGTATCACAATGACGAGAGCGAGCTCTATCAGGGTAAATCCGTGTGAATCTGAGATGTTCTTATACGATGGAAACATGAATGACTTCGTTCGGCGGATTTGAAATTGCAGGCATTATCCCATTTGACAGGGCATGAAGCCACGCCCTCTCTGACGGCGCCATCAGACCTGCCTGTGGTTTTCTTAGAATTATTAATGTTTGAAAAATCTCGGATTTCGTTCAATAAAAGAGTCAATCCAGCGCTCCAGAAAGGAGCGTTTGTCAGGGTTCTTCAGGTAGCGCCAGCCCAGTACGGAAATGACCAGTGCCCCGGTTGCATCGACGATCAGGTCCCACATGGTATCCGTCAGCCCGGAAGGATCACCAAGCATGGGCTTTTGCATATTCATGCCAAACAGGGAATCCATGGTGAACTCGAAAATCTCCCATAGTGCGCCCACGCCCAGAGCAAACATGAATGCGAAAAATGCGACGAAGCCGGGTTTCATGTGCACGTGAATCTTTTCGGTCTCGTTCATTATGTGCACCAGGAGAAAGCCGAGAATACCCAGCAGGAACCCCGAAGTGGTGTGGAGCGCCATGTCCCACCACCAGAACCGCGTGTAGTAATCCCGTATCTCTCCGAGAAACAGGGAAGCAAACACAAACCCTATGGCGGCCAGCTGAAGCTCCGGTGGAATGTGGATACGGAATCGGCGTTCAAACAGCAGCGGGAAGAAGGTGATGGCGATAATCATTGCCGTCAGAAATGCGGTGAACCATCGTTGGCCCCAGATCGCAAACACTGCTTCAGCAAGCAGTATCAATTGCAGAACAAGAGTAATCCTTTGGTGCGTTACGCGAATGCGCATAGGTCTCCGAGATCAGTGATTAAGCGACGCTTCTGCATGAGTTGTACGGCGTTGGTGTACGGATGTGGGATCAGGCTGGACGAGAGGCCTTCGCAAGAATCATCCACGGTTCAGCAGGATCTGACAAGTTTTGGTGCTGTCATGGTTATACTCTGATCCCCGATCAACGATTGTTTCCAATAGCTACAGGATCCACTGGCATGCCCATCTCTGTTCATTATGGTTTGACGGTACTGATCTGGGGTCTCACCTGGACAGCGATTCGTCTGCAGGTTGAAGCAGCGCCCGTCGATATATCCGTTTTTTACCGATTCGTCATGGCTTCTGTCGTCACACTCGTGGTTCTTGCCATGGTGCGCAGACTCGAGAAGCTGACCCTGAAACAGCACGGTTGGCTGGTGCTGCAGGGGGCAACCCTGTACAGCCTGAACTTTTTGCTGATTTACCGTGCTGCAGAATCGATGACAAGCGGTTTGCTGGCGGTGGTGTTTTCGCTGGCCGCTCTGTTTAACGCTTTGAATGGCTGGCTCTGGTTACGGCTCCGGCCTACCGCCCGGCTCTATCCGGCGATCTCTCTGGGGATCACAGGTGTTGCACTGCTGTTCTGGCATGATCTGCAACTGGGTAACGCCACAGCCACCAGCATTCTGTTCGCCATTGGCGGCACCTTCTGGTTTTCCATGGGTAACCTGGTCAGCATCAAGGTGCGAATGTCTCAGGTGCCGCTGTTACTGGCCAATGCCTGGGCCATGGTTTACGGCGCGGTGATTCTTGGCATCTGGTGCCTGTTGCAGGGTGTTGAGTGGGTAGTCCCCACCTCAGCGACTTTCTGGGGCGCAACCGTCTTCCTGGCGGTTCCGGGCTCAATCATTGCGTTTTATTGCTACATCACGGTGATTCAGACGCTCGGCGCCGATAAAGCCGGCTACGCCACGGTGCTTTTCCCTGTGGTTGCCCTGAGCGTTTCGACCTGGCTCGAAGGTTTTGAGTGGACAACAACGGCGGTACTGGGTGCCACGCTGGCGCTGCTGGGAAATTACGTTTTGTTCCGATCGGCCAAAGCGTAGCGCTCGTGAAGCGCTCTCAGGGCGTCAGCAAGAGCGGGGAAGGGGCCCTCAGTGGGAACACCCGGAACGACCTCATTGATCGGAAGGGTTGCCACGGGTGGTGGCGCCACATGCAGTTCGTCCAGCCAGCTTGAAAGCTGTTCTGACGAGCTTGCATAAACGATTCGCCCAAGGCCAACCCAGCCATGGGCAGCCGCGCACATCGGGCAGTGCTCGCCAGAGGTATATACCGTGGAGGCGGCTCGCTCATCCGGGGTCATGTTGGCGGCAGCCCAACGAGCTATTTCAAACTCGGGGTGCCGGGTTTCGTCCCCGCCAGCGGTTTCATTGTGCCCCTCGTACCTGACGGCACCGGTCTCATCCACCAGCACAGAACCAAAAGGCGGATTTCCGCTATCAACCGCCATTGAGGCCAACTCAACACAGCGGGCAAGATGTTTCATCTCGGTTTCGTAGATCACAAGTCCTCCTTCACTGACCTCGGGCGTCCAGATAATGCATCCATAGCATGCGGGCTGCTACCGCTCGCCAGGGCTTCCATTGTTCGGCAAAGGCCAGTTGCTCTTCTTTTGTAGGTCGGGCATCCAGATTTTTGATGTCCTGTATTGCGGACGCCAGCGCCAGATCGCCTTGGGGCCAGACATCCGGCCGTCGTAGCGCCATCATGTAATAGATGTCGACGGTCCAGGGCCCCAAACCGGGTATTTCTAAAAGGTGGCTTCGGCCCTGCACATCGTCAAGCTTTTCGACTTGCGCGAGATCGAGTTTGCCGCCGGTTATGCGGTTGGCCAGCTCGACACAATACCTGGATTTCTGTCGCGTAAGCCCGACTCGTCTTAGCTCAGGCTCGCCAGCCCTCTGGACCAGTTCCGGGGTTACCGATCCAAGGTGGGACGCCAGCCGCTGGAATATCGTAGCTGCGGCTTTGATCGAGACCTGTTGTTCAAGGATGATGTGGATCAATGATGCAAACCCCGGTTCGCGAGTCCAGATTGGAGGGTATCCCAGTCGGGCTCGCACCTCGTAAAGATCGGGATCTTTCTCAGTCAGGATGTCAACGCCCATCCTCAAGGTTTCGTCGGTAATAACCTGTTGATTGTTGATGCCTTAACCTCTCTCGTCGATTAATGACGCGTCGTCTTAGATCAGTCGGGCAAAATGGACAGCTGCTTTGGAACCGACCCCCACCAGGCCAGTCCATAATCTCAAGGGGAGACTGACTTCGGCAGATCGATTCTGCCCGGCTTCGTCACGATGGTGGACCTCGTCGAGCCTGCATTTCTCGAATCCTGCAAGTATAGCCCTCTCTGATTCGCGCCATGCAGAAGGAGAAAGCGTTTTCATCTGTTCCTGATAGTGCAGGTCAACAAAGGTTTCCACAGCTTCGATCGTAGCGAAAACCGCCTGTTTCCCAATTAAAGCCGGGATAAGACCAGTCAAAAAGCCCGCCAGGCGCCACAGTGGCAACAGCCGGCTCGGGCGATAGCAGCACTGTAGCTGATTAAAGAAACGTAGATGCTCGCTCTCCGATGCCAGGTGCTCAGTTGCAAATTTGAGCAGATCACCATTAGGACGCGTTGCCAGGATCCCCCGGTAAATCCACACGGCTCCGGTTTCTCCCGCATGACTGCAACGCAGCTCCTGCTCGAACTGTCTGCTTACCCCGACCAGAGACAGCTGTTGGTGGTGTATACCGTTGATGTTAAGTTCCGCCATCATTAAATATCCGCAGACAAGATAACGTGTGTACGAAACAGACCACCTTTGGTTCTCAGGCTCGATCGCTGGCGAAACACGAGTGTCATTCCCATAGGGATATGCCCTTAGCCCGGAAAAGAATCCCGCCGGGCAGGAGAAGCGTAAACCTTTGCGTTTTCCAATGACCAACCAACGAGGTGAAGTCCGAATGAAACTTACTTTCAAAAACGGAATGGCCGCGATTGCACTGACACTGGTTTCCGGTTTTGCTTTTGCAGCAGAGCACGTTGTCGAAATGAAGAACTCAGGGGCTGATGGAGCGATGGTGTTCGAGCCAGGATTTGTAAAGGCGGAGCCTGGCGACACGGTGAAATTCGTACTGGTTGACCCGGCCCACAATTCTGTTTCCGTAGAAGTTCCCGATGGGGCAGAAGGTTGGCAGGGTGCCATGAATCAGGAAATTACCGTCACGCTGAATGAAGAGGGCGTATACGTGTACAAATGCACGCCCCACGCCGCATTGAATATGGCCGGCGTCATTCAGGTGGGCGACCCGGTCAACTACGACGCTGCCAAAGCCGCAGTGGACAAGCTGACCGCTGCTGCAGCCACGAATAAGGATCGGCTGACGGGTTACTTCGAGCAGGTTCAGTAATCTGATTGAAGTGGTTACTGCCGCGCCCTCCGGGGCGCGGCATTGTTTGTGAAACACAAAATCACCTATCCTGAATCCCGAACTTCCAGATATGCGCAGGAGAATAGCGGCTATGGCCAGACTCTCAGATCATGTGGATTGGCAATATGTGTTTCGAGAGTATTGGCACCTCTATCGATTTGGTTCTGCCGGTGGAAACCCGGTCATTCGCTCGCACCTCAAAGATGTCCGAAATCGGCTGAACGCAGAACTTGAATCAAACCCCGTTATTGATTTTGACCAACCTGTGCAACTTCCCGTATGCGCATGGCTCGGGCGGGCACTGGACCAGGGGCTGAGTGAACGCACTGCACCTGTTGTCAGAGCGTTGATGCGCGTGTCAGACCAGCTTACCTGGCGCTATGGCTATGAAAGGATGCATAAAAGCCTGGCCCGAAAATATGCCTACGCGGAGCTGATGGGGCCCAATGGACCGGTGCTCAGCAAGAACGTCATACTGGGGTTGGTGCTATTCGGCCCAAAATGTACGTATCCGGAACACAGTCACGACGGCATCAGCGAATCGTATATCTGTTTGAGTGGTTCGGTCTCTGACAGCAACTACAGCGTATTTACACCGGGCTCTCTGTTCTTCAACCCGCCGGAAAAAGCTCACCGGATGACCACCGGAGACTTTGAACCTACGCTCCTGGCCTATGCCTGGACGGGGACACCTGAAAAGCTCGCGAACCAGAAGATGAGCTTTGCGGGGCGCAAGAGTTAGACGATTTGGTTCAGCCCTTTCAGAGGATGATGTTGTGAGTATCGATTCGACTGTTGTGCCCCGCGTAACCAGCGCACTGAAAACACAATTTGTCGCGGATGCCCTGGCCATGCCGGTGCACTGGTACTACAACCCCATGGATATAGAGAGAGCCTTTCCTGGGGGGATCCAGCGATTTGAGGCGGCGCCGGAGTTCCATCCTTCATCGATCATGTCTTTGCACTCGACCCGAAGTGGTGGCCGCCGTTCTGGCCATAATTCTGAGGCGGAGCCGCAAATTGTGGGCGACGTTATTCTCAAGGGCAGGGCCCGGTTCTGGAATGTGCCGAACGTGCATTACCATCATGGTATGGGGGCGGGCGAGAACACGTTGAATGCGCTCTGTAGCCGCGTTCTGATGCGCTGCCTGGCCGAGGGTAACGGGCAATACGATTCTCAGGCGTTTCTCTCAGCCTACATCGGGTTTATGACCGCCGATCCCCCGGCGCACTCCGACACCTATGCTGAATCCTACCACCGCGGATTTTTCGCCAATTACGCGAAGGGCTTGCCGGCGGAACGGTGTGCCATGGTCACCCATGACACGCCCTCTATCGGTGGCCTGGCGACGATTGCCGCTCTGGTGTTTGCCGAGCGCCTCCGTGGAATGGACCTGCCCGACATCCAGGCTCATTGTCGAGACCATCTGGCGCTGACCCATCCGGATGAGAGTCTGATGAGGGTGTGCGACCGCTACGTGAAACTTCTCTGTGGTCTGCTCGAAGGCCCGGATGACGAGGGGGTCAAGGCGCTGCTTGCAGAGGCTGGCAAGGGAACCGGCGGGCTGGATGTTGCGGGTTTGGTCAAGCGAAACCTGCCCGACCACCAGGTCGTGGGCCGGATGTATTCGCCGGCGTGTTATATCTCCGACTCCTGGCCTGTTGTTCTCTATCTGGCTTACAAGTATCGCAACGATCCATGGTTGGCGCTGCGTGTGAACACCAACCTGGGCGGCGATAATGTTCACCGGAGCATTGTGCTCGGAACCCTGTTGGGCCTGACGAGCGAGGAAGTGGCCACCAACTGGTTCGATCAGTTGGTGGACCACAAGGCAATCAGTGGCGAGATCACCGCGCTGATTAGCGCGGCAACCGCTCCCAGATAGTCACTTCCGAAAGGGTATGCTGGAACTTGTGCTGGGTTTCGCGGATAACGAAAGGCACCTTTCTCGGCTCACTGACTAGCCGGAAATGCTCTGAGAGGTGCTCTTTCAGTCCATCCAGAGTGGTGTGGTTCTCACCATCCTTTTTGAAACCGCCAATCCACTCTTCCTTCGGCGTGTGTTCCTCCAGCCAGGTGTAAGGAGAGGCAATAACCAGCAAGCCGCCGTCGTTGATCCTTTCGTGAATGCTGTCCAGGAAGCGCCTTGGCCGGTAGAGACGGTCTATCAGATTGGCCGCCAGAACAAGGTCGTAGCCCGAGTACTGTGGTTTCAGGTTACAGGCATCGCCCTGGTAGAAGCTTACTTTCTCAGAACACTCCTCCAGGCCAAGTTCTTTGAGCGTTCGGGTGTGATAGCTGACCAGTTCGCCTTCCTCTGAAAGCGCATAGCGAATGGAGCCTTGCTCGGCCATTTCCACGCCCAGCCTGATAAAGTTCGCCGAGAAATCGACGCCTTCCACCTGGTCAAAGCCCCTTGCCAGCTCGAAGCTGGACCGGCCACAGGCGCAGCCAAGATCCAGTGCTTTGCCGGTGGTTTTGTCCGTCATCGCGTCCAGGGCCAGTTCCGCCAGGGCTTTCGGGAAGTTCTCCACACCAAACCAGGTGTCACCGAAGTGGAATTCCGCGTATTCGGTCAGCAACCGGTCGCTTTCATAGTAGGCATTGGGTGGCACCGCTTCGATTTCTGAGGCGATGTAGCGAAAGCCGGCATGCTGGAAGAAATGCCGCCGGAAGGCGTAACGGGCCGATAATCGGGCCTCGTTGCCGCAGGAAATCCAGGAGCCCCCTTTGATCAGGTTGTGCTGCCCATCGAAAGTCGGTGTTGTGAAGTCGTCGTACAGCGGGTGAACTTTAAAATTGTCGAACGGGTAGGTGGGCGTTTCCATCCACTGCCAGACATTGCCAACAACGTCGAACCACTGACCGTGCCGGAACCGGGTAACCGGGCATGATGAGGCTCCGTGGTCGAGATGCAGGTTGGCGTTGGCAGGGTCGTTGTCCACCTCTTTGATGCCGGCTTCCGCGCACAGGCGGTACCACTCGTCCTCGGTGGGCAGGCGGATGGGCTGGCCAGTTTGCTCCCGTTTCCACTCGCAAAAGGCTTTGGCCTCGTGGTAGTTCACCTCGACCGGCCAGTCCCACGGCATCTCCACTTCTTCAGTCATCAGTCGCAGGTGCCAGCCATTCTGCCAGCGCCAGAACGTTGGATGCCTGGCCTTGGCGAATTGGCGCCAGGCGCAACCTTCCTCACTCCAGAACCGGTCTTCCTGATAACCGCCGGCTTCAACAAATGCCAGGAATTCCTGATTGCTGACCAGATACTGACTGGCGCTGAACTCATCGACCTCGGCTTCATGCTCGCCGTATTCATTGTCCCAGCCGTAGTAGGCGTCATCGTAGGGTTTGCCGACTGAAACTGTGCCGGCTGGCACGGTAATCAGTTCGTTTTCCGGTGCTTCACCGGTTTCACGAATCGGGGCCCATTCCGGCTGCGGGCGGACCCTTGCCAGATCATGCTGGCGGATCAGTACAGATGAGGTCTCCAAATGGATACGCTCGTGCTCGACGCCCATGACGATGGGCCACCAGGGGCTCTCCCAATTGATTGGCAGGCTGAGCGAGAGTGTTTCGATCAGCTCGAGAACTGTGGCCCGGACTTTGGCCCGGTAATCCAGGACTTCCGCCACCGTGGGCCAGTCGTAATGGTCCTCGTCCAGGTCGTCCCAACTCATCTCATCGACACCCACTGCAAAAATCGATTCCATGCGCGGGTCGATGCGCTCGGGGAGCAGCTTGGCCAGTACCAGTTTGTTAACGAAGAATGTTGCAGTGTGGCCAAGGTAGAAAATGAGAGGGTGTCTCAGGGGAATCGACTTCTGGAAGTATCCGGCGTCATCGGCAAGGCAATCGAAGAGACGGGTGTAGGTGTCAAAGGTATTAATGAAATAGGAAGCGATCTCGTCGCGTTTGTCCTCCGCGGACCCGATGGTCAGCTCCGGCGTCCTCAGCAAACCTGTCTTGCGGCTTGCCGCTCTGGATGAGAAGGCGGTTTCCGGTATTGGCACTGTCATTGTCGAACACGTCCTTTGTTTTGTTTACCCACATGCATACGTTTCGATTGTCAGGGATGGTTCAATTCTCCCTGTAAACCGTTTAGAGGTTCCCTGTGGCAAAAATGTTACACGCCAGCTTCTTTCGCCAGGGCGACTGCCCGGGGCGCGCCCAGCGCCAACAGAACGGCACCTGTTGAGCAAGCCAGCATAGCGATTGCGATACTGAGCAGTGTCTGATCGCCGGAGATTGAGGATAAGGTGCTGATGGCCCCAGCGATGGTAAATTGCGAAGCGCCCAGCAGGGCAGCCGCGGTGCCACTTAAGTTCGGGAAGAACTCCATGGCGTTGGCCATGTTGTTGGGCACGATGCCGCCCTGACAGCCGATGGCAACAATGATGCAGCCCGCCACCAGCCACAGGGGCCCCTGGAGCTGAACGCTGGCAACCAGAGCAACAAGAGCCAGGCATTGGGCGATGACCTGGGCGCGCACAAGCTGCACCGAGGAGAATCGACGTAGTAGTGGACGGTTGATCAGATTCAGTGCAGCCATGAACGCAATGTTGGCGGCGAACAGGATGGCAAACGTGCTGTTGGAGAGGCCATACCACTCCTGGTAGATAAATGAGGAATGGGTGATGAACAACAGCATGGTGCTGAAACACAGAACCTGAATGCCGATAAAGCGCATGGTGGTTTTGTGCTTGAGGACCAACAGGTAGTTGGTCACTAATGACCGGATAGGGGTGGTTGTTGGTGGTCGCGGCTGCAGTCTTGGGAAAAGCGCCAGATGGAGTGTGAGCATCATAAACACTGCATAACCGGCCAGCATCAGGAATATCCAATGCCACTCGCCCAGCGCCAGCATCAGTGCTCCCAATGATGGTGCGGCTGCTGGCGCAATAAACATGATCAGACCAATCAGCCCGAAAAGTCGGGCAGCGTCTTGCCCGCTTACCTCGTCCCGGACAATGGCGGGAACCGATACCGCGCAGAACGCCCCGCCGATCCCTTGAGCGATCCGCCAGAACACCATGTCAGACAAGGTCTCTGCCAGAGATACCATGACCGCGCCTGCAGCAAAGATCAGCAGCCCCCCGAAGAGTACCGGCTTGCGGCCGTACCGATCCGACAAAGGCCCGCCCACCAGTTGTGCCAGCCCCAGGGTGGTGACGTAGGCACTGAGGGTTAACCCCACGCGACCGTGATCAATCCCCAGGCCGTCGGCAATGTCCGGGAAAGCTGGCAGATAGGCGTCAAGCGCCAACGGCCCCAGTGCCACGGTCATGCCCAGCAGTATGGCCAGGTGCAGGTGAGACAAGAGCAATCTCCTTGAAAGATAGAATCCTAACAATACGGTGGCATATTTCATCAGACCATGCGTATTTTCAGAAATCTCCGTGCATGATCCATTCACTTCCTGTAGCCTGCGCGGCTTTTTCTTCCGGAGGCAGACCCTATGACCGTTAAATCCCAACCGGCCCCGCGAGCCAGAAGCGGGCCGCTGACCGATAGCGATCCTGTTGTTCTGGTGCTAACGATCGGATTCATACTCCTGTTCGTGGGTGCCTCTATCGTCGACAGTAGTTACGTCGCCGACCTGATCGGAGCAGGTTTTGCGTGGACCGCGACCTATCTTGGCTCGTTCTTCCAGTTGCTATTGCTGCTGACCTTCTTCATTGCTGTTGGTACTGCCATGAGTCGTGCCGGTGCGGCGCGAATTGGTGGTCTGGATCGACCGGAAATCGGTCGTTTCCGGTGGCTGTCGATGATCATGTGTACCCTGCTGGCCGGTGGCGGGGTGTTTTTTGCCGCCGGTGAACCGGTATACCACTTTGTTGTCACGCCTCCGGCATTTGATACCGAAGCTGGCTCTGCCGCAGCGGTCGCGCCCGCTATGGCCCAATCGTTCACCCACTGGGGGTTCCTGGCGTGGGCCGTGCTCGGCTCCCTCACGGCCCTGGTCCTGACCCGGGCCCATTACGGTCAGGGCAAACCGCTGCAGCCGAGAACGCTGTTGTACCCGGTTTTTGGTGAAAAGGTGATTCGGGGCCGCCTTGGCGGTGTCATCGATGCTTTCTGCGTGATTGCCGTGGTGGCCGGAACCGTTGGTCCCATCGGTTTTCTCGCCACCCAGATGAGCTTTGGGTTGCATGAGCTGTTTGGAGTGCCTGACGGATATGGCACCCAGTTGACCGTGTTGGTTGTGCTCGCCGGGGTTTATATGACCTCTGCCATGACCGGGCTGCATAAGGGCATTCAGTTGCTGAGCCGTTTCAACGTGATATTGGCGCTGGTCATTGCCGCGGTAATCTTTGTCTTCGGCCCCACGCTGTTTCTGGCCAACACCTACACCCAGTCGATGGGTGAATACGCCACCTCGTTCTTTGCCATGGCCACTATGACCGCGGAAACGGCACCGGCCTGGTGGATGAAATGGTGGACTGTATTTTTCTTTGCCTGGTTCATTGGTTATACGCCGTTGATGGCGGTCTTCGTTGCCAGGATTTCCCGGGGCCGGACAGTTCGTGAAATGGTTCTGGCGGTGGCCGTTTTGGCCCCCATCGCGACCACCATCTGGTTCACCCTGCTGGGAGGCTCCGGCATCTATCACCAGCTTGCCGGTACCTTCGACCTGACCGAAGCACTGAACAACTTTCGCTTTGATATTGCCACACTGACTGTGGCCCAGGCCTTGCCCGGCGGCACCTGGATGGCGGCTGCGATTCTGCTGCTGACCACCATTTTCGTGGCCACCACTGGCGATTCCATGAGCTATTCCATTGCCATGGTCGGGGCGGGCCATGACGAACCTAACCCTTGGATTCGTGTGTTCTGGGGTGGTGCCATGGCATTGATGGCGGCGATTCTTCTGTATATGGGCGCCGGCCAGATTGGTGTGCTGCAGCAGTTTATCGTGCTGACAGCGATCCCGGTGTCGTTGATCATCCTTCCCTCGCTCTGGACCGGGCCGAAAGCGGCCATGGCGATGGCACGGGAGCAGGGGCTGGTCTAGGCTTTTACGGAGCCTGGCGGAATACAGGGATGTGTTCGCCTGCCGCCTTTTCTGATTGAAAGCTCCGGGAGGGCTAATGCTGGAATCGTTTGAAGCCGGTTTCAAGGCGTGGTTGTGGCCGGGTGCTTCGGCGATTCTCGCAGTTGCGGCGACCTATATTATCTACCGCCTGGCTCTGGCGGTGTTTCGCCATTTTTCAGAGTCCAGAACGGTCATCCGGCTTTTCCTGGATGCGGCTGCCCGGGCTCTGGGTGTGGTTTTCTGCCTGCTTGCCCTGGCAGGCTCTTTGGAAGCCGCCCCGGCTGATTTGCCTTTAATGGCAGCGATTCAGCAAATCACTACCCTTCTGCTCATCCTCGCCATCACCTGGGCCGCCGTTAGACTGACCTCGGCCATTGGCGAAGTCATTGTCGCGCTCAATCCGGTACTGGAAGGACACTGGAAGCGGGCGCGCAAGGTCGAAACCCAGACCCGCTTTCTGGTCCGCGCACTCAACATTCTCATCGTGATCATCGGCCTGGGCGCTGCCCTGATGACCTTTGAGTCCGTTCAGCATATGGGTGCCAGTCTGCTAGCCTCCGCGGGCGTTGGCGGCCTGATTCTCGGGTTCGCGGCCCGCCCCGTCCTGAGCAACCTTCTGGCGGGTATGCAGATTGCCCTGACCCAGCCCTTCCGTATAGACGATGTGCTGCATGTACAGGGGGAGTGGTGCTGGGTGGAGGAAGTGACAGCGACCTACGTGGTCTTGCGGGTCTGGGATCTGCGCCGTCTCGTTGTTCCGCTGCAATGGTTTATCGAGAATCCGTTCCAGAACTGGTCCAGAAATACCTCAGAGCTGCTGGGCGCGGTTTTTATCTGGGTGGACTACACCATGCCGGTTGAACCGCTCAGGCAGGAATTTACCCGCTTGCTGAATGATTCCGGACTTTGGGACGGCGAATTTTCTTCGGTACAGGTAACCGATTCCAGTGACCAGGCGATCCAGGTACGTTTTTTGATGAGCGCTGCCGATTCCAGCAAGAACTGGGACCTGAGATGTGCAGTCCGGGAGGGCATGGTAACCTTCATCCAGGAATATTACCCGGCCCAGCTGCCGAGGCTCAGAGCCCGCGTGGTTGAAAACTGAGATTACTTGAGGACATTTCATGTCTGCCCATACCGTTTGGATAACCGGCGCCTCCTCTGGCATTGGCGAGGCTCTCGCTTTGCAGTTTGCACGTAATGGCGACCGTCTGGTTCTTTCAGCTCGTCGGGAAGATGAGTTGGAACGTGTTGCCGAACGCTGCCGGGATGCCGGACTGGCAACGGATCAGGTGCTTGTGCTCCCACTGGATGTGACCGACTGGGCTTCCTTGCCGGGCAAGGTTCAGGCGGTGCTGGACAGGTTTGGTGGCATTGATTTGTTGGTGAACAACGCCGGTGTGTCACAGCGTTCCCTGTGCAAGGACACCGACATGTCTGTTTACCAGAAGCTCATGGATGTGGATGTGATGGGCCAGATTGCCCTGACCAAAGCCGTGCTGCCCCATATGCTGGAGCGTGGCTCCGGCCACCTTGCTGTGACCTCCAGCGTTGCCGGCAAGGTCGGCGCTCCCATGCGCACCGGATACTGCGCCGCGAAGCATGCGGTTATGGGGTTTTTCGATGCGTTACGCGCCGAGGT
>CAZFQI010000012.1:49233-52529 GCA_964520755.1 uncultured Marinobacter sp.
ACTGCGCCGCGAAGCATGCGGTTATGGGGTTTTTCGATGCGTTACGCGCCGAGGTGGAAGGCCAGGGCATGAGCGTGTCGACAATCACGCCCGGCTTCATTCGCACCGACATTTCCCGCAATGCCCTTGCCGGTGATGGTTCAGCTTACGGCAAGGAAGATGAAGATATTGCTGGCGGTATGGACGTGAACGAGTGCGCCGAGGTGGTGTTCAAGGGCCTCAAGGCGAAGAAGCGCGAGATTCCGGTCGGCAAGGGCAAGGAAATGGCCGCGCTCTGGGTTAAGCGGATCTCGCCCGAGGCGTTGTTTCGTCTGGCCAGACAGTGATCCTGGAACCTCTCAGTTTGTTTCCATCAATGGCGATCAGAACTTGTAGTTAAGACCGATCGCAAACAGGTACGAGGATTCATCGTAGAAGGTCAGGTTGGATTGGGTGTCACCAAAGCCGGCAAAAGAAATAAACGACCAATCCTTCCAGCCCATGAATTCCGGGTACTCGTAGGCCGCAAACAGGCTGAACTCATCATCCGAGCGCTTTTTATCGAATAGTGTACTGGCGCTGTCGTAGTCCCGCTGTGTGAAACCTGCGGTCAACACCAGGCTGTGCCGGTCCAGAATATTGAACCAGCTGACTTCGGCTCCATAGGCGTCGAAGCTGCTGGCACTGCCATCGGCATCGTGTTGAATGTAAATGGCAGAGGGCGAGACAAAGCTGGTCGGCGAGAGGGTGAAACGGTAACTGCCCTTGGCGTAGTAACTGTCGGCATCGCGGGCCAGATCGGTTCCTGCGGTCAGATCATCTTCAACATCCGTCGTCGCAAAGGCGAGATCCAGACTGAAACTGGAGCCGGAAATACTGTTAAGTTGCAGGCGGTAGGCGTTGCCCGAGACGTCCGTTTCTCTCCTTGGCGTGTTGAGCTGATACGGGTTCTGCCAGGTTTCTCCCGAAATCACCGTGGGCAAAAAGGAAACGTCCACTTCCGTGCCGGAACTGAGTTTGTGTTTGTACCCCAGCTGCACAGCCAGGGTGCCGACCGCAATATCTTCCCGTGTGGTACCAAAGTAAATCTGCTGTTTCAGTCCATCGCCAAAGGTGTAGGCAACGTTGCCAAGCGGCGCAATCAGGCCCTCTGACTCGCTGTCTGCCTTGTTCTCCAGGGAACTGATGGTCGCATCGCCATCGACGTTAAAGTTGGACGTTGAAGAGATGATCCCCGCATTTAGCGAGACTTCACCACTGAATCCCGCCTGAGGCGCCGGTTGCGCGAAGACAGGCGTCGCGATGCACAGGATCGGGAGGGCGAGGTATTTTTTCATTTTTCAGCTCCGGGTTAGCGACTGGTCGGGGGCGATGTGCTCAGGGTACACAGTCGGTTTCTTTGCCACCTGATATGACTACGGCGGCAAGGCATAGTTCGATCTCAGACAGGCTTTGGTGAGATATCCGATCACTGTTTACCTGAAAGGCAATCGTAATCCCACTGCCGGCGTAGTGCCGGAGACTTGAGCTGTAGCCAGGGATCCAGCCACCATGACCGAAAACCGGTGAAAGCGGACCCGATCGGGAAATGGCGACGCCAAGACCATAATAGGTCCCAGGCATATCGTCGCCAATCGGAACAGACTGAAGCATTGTGTTCAGGATCTTCTCAGGGACTCCCTGTCCGCCAAAAAGTGCAGCTCCCCATTTTGCCAGGTCACGGGAGGTGCTGATGAGTCCGCCGCCGGTCCACTCCAGCGCTGGATTCCACACCATAACGCCGTTCTTATCTGTTGTTTTTGCCGGGAAGCCAAAGGGATTGTCGTCAGCAACATACCCAGCAGCCAGACCCGGAAGCCAGCGTTTGTTCGATGCTGATGTCGCCGTCAGCTCCAGTGGTTCGAGAAATCGGTCGTCAACTTCTTCGTAATAGGTTCGACCGGTGATGGCTTCAATAGCAAGTCCGATAAGAATATATCCGGTGTCTGTGTAAGCCCAATGCTCGCCCGCTGGAAACAGTGCTTCTGCGTCCAGAACGAAGCCGACAAGTGTTTCGGGTGTGAATGGGTTTCCGGGTTCCGGCCAACGTTGCGAAACCGTCTGGGTAAAGGCAGGCAGGTAAACATGGTTCGGTAAGCCTGACGTGTGGCTTAGCAGCTGACGTAGAGTCAGGCTCCGATGGTTCGGAAGCTGCTGGAACCAGCTGTTCTGGCCCAGCCAGGTTGATAATGGAGCGTCCAGATCAATTGCTCGCTCCCTTGCAAGCGACACCATGGTTGCAGCAACGAAAGTCTTACCAATACTCGCTGCCAGCATTCTCGATTCTGAGGTCATTGGTTGGCCATTTTCCACATTGGCCCAACCGGCCGCCACCGAGTGGCTGGTGCCGTCCGGAAGCACGTAACTGGCTGTTATACCGGGAAATGCATGGCTTCTCTGAAACCGCTCCACTGCATTTGAAAAGGTTGTCGCCAGCGAGGTGTTGGTTGCCTTCTGGTAGCCGGCCGAGCAGGCGATTAACCAGGGCAAAGCTGCCAGAAGAGTTATGCCAAGGCCGGAAAATACTCTGCCGCGGTAACTCAAAATCAAGCACCCGATTGTTTTGGGAGGACTTCGGTAACGCTGTATGCGCGGGAAAACATACTCTGGCGGTTCAACCAGATGATGATTAGGGCCACCAGCGCAAAAATATAGGTGTCATAAGGCTGGGCGTCGGGCCAGACGGGGTTGATGAGCATGAAATGAAAGAGCGCGGGCAGGAAAATACTTCCCCGGGAAGCGTTGAACAGAGGCGTTACAATCACGCTCAGCGCGATGGTGCCGGTAAAAAACGGCAGGAATGACCAGGCGCTCTGCTCGGTCCCGCTCAGCAGAAAAGCCGGCGTGTGCCAAAGGCCCCAGATGACGCCAATGACAAGCGCGGCCCATATTGGCGTCATCTTGCGTTGCAGGAGGGGGAGTGCCAGGCCTCGCCAGCCGAACTCCTCGATGGGGCCTTTGATAGCAATAAAAAAAAGCGCAACCAGAAACGAGGACGCAGACGGGAATGGGAAGGCCGTCTCTGAAAGGTTGCCTTTTAAGAACGACCCCACAAAGAACACCAGGGGGACGCCAAGAAGCAGGAACGCATACCACGGCCATGAACAACGCCATAGCAGGGCGCGCCCCAAATGCCGGCGCAATCCTTCCAGCCCGGACCACCGAAAAATCACGATAAATGCCGAGATTGCCGGCGCCCAGACCGCGAGATAGAAAAGCGGGTGTTCGCCGGTGATCTCACCGAACAGACCAACCATGGTTTCCGGAAAAAAGATGAA
>CAZFQI010000013.1:0-7596 GCA_964520755.1 uncultured Marinobacter sp.
CGTGTGAACGGCGAGAGCATCCCGATGGGTGAGCTCGACAGATATGTGATCCGGTACGGCCAGGACACTGGCGAGCTGAGTGAGGAGGTTGTCGTTACCAATGCTCAGGCGGAAGCAGAAATGTCCTACGAAGTAAGCGGTCTGGATGCGGGAACCTGGTACTTCACCATCCAGGTTCAGGACACCAATGGGCTGATCAGTGAGCCCTCCGCTGTTGTGAGTAAATCCATCCGTTCCTGAGGTCTTTGCCCCTGGCCTGAAGCTTGATGTCTCAGGCCATCGGATCTGCAATCGGAAGTTTCAGGGTGAAGGAAGAGCCTTCGCCCGGAGTCGATGAGACCGATATTTCCCCCCTGTGTTTTTCAACCACGGTTTTCACGAAGGAAAGTCCAAGCCCGGTGCCGTGTACTCCGGCCAACTCGGTACTCTTTTGGCGGCGGTAGCGGTCAAAGAGGTGCGGCAATTCTTCCGAATCGATTCCTGTGCCTTCATCCGCAATGCTCAGGCAAGCCTGATGGCCGGCGCGAAATACCTGGATGCTGACGGTTGAACCCTCTGGACTGTACTGGACTGCATTGGTTAGCAGATTAATAACAGCACGCTCCAGAAGTTCCGCATTACCTTTCAGCCAAAGATCTTCGGTGCCCTGTAATTGCAGTCGTATCTGTTTCTCGACAGCCTGCTCACTGACGCTGTCCCGGGCATTTTCGACAATTGCCAGAAACTCACACTCGTAGAATCGGGTCTCGGTTAACTGTTCCGCCCGCGCCAACTGCACAAATTCCTCCGCCAGATGATAGCTTCGCCGGGCCAGGCGCCCCAGTTGTTCCAGCTGGCTTTGTTCAATGTGGCTCGGGTCCCGCTTCAACTGCTCGATCAGCGCGAGCTGGGAGACCAGAGGCGAACGCACGTCGTGGGAAATAAAGTCGATGGCTTCGCGATGCTGGCGCTGCTGCTCCCGCAGTTCCGAAATGTCGGAGATGTTGGCGATGATGCCTTGCTGGTCGCTGTCGGGCAGTGAGAAGGGCGCGAAGTGGATCAGGAAATCCTTGTCACGGATTCTCAGGTCCACGGTCCGGCTCTGCTGAAGGGTCAGGGTGTCGGAAACGGTTTCATACCAGGGCGGCGTTTCCCTTGGGTCATGCCCCTCCAGAAGCCTGACCAGAGGCAGTCCCCCCAGGCTCGGCATGGGTTCACCGAACCACTCTTCAATGTGGCCGTTGGCAAAGCGGATAACGCCGAGCTCATCCGTCACAATGATGCCGTCGGGCATGCGCTCGAAGCTTCTGCGAATAAACTGCTGCATGTGATTCAGCCGGTCCGTGGCAACGCGGACCCGTTCGATTCGGGCCGAAATGTTTTCGCTGGGTCTGGCAGAGCGATCGGTCGGCGCGGTCTGTTCAAGCTGAAGCCTGCGCAGGTAGCGCTGGATGGCTTCGCGTCCGAGGTCGTTGGGCAGCACCATGCCGAGGTGGTAGCGGGTACCTCCCCGAAGGAGTTGGATCCAGCTGCGATTGCTGTCGTGGAACCAGTGGCCCGGGGTGAGGTCATCCGGAATATCTTCCTGGGACAAATGCCGGGCCGAGAGAATCTCGTTCTCCTCGGTTAAAAGCCACCCGGTGGGTCTGAACAGTGCCTGAAAGTGTTCCAGTAGTTGTGTCGGGTTGCGGCCGGACGGCGCAGGCAGGGCAACCTGAGGGCTCCTGGCGAGGTCGTCGAGCTGCCGGTTCAGAAACCGATTGGTCATGGCAAGGCGAAGGCCGCTTGAGACTGGGAACGCCAATAAAGGAACCAGCAGAGCGTTTGCCAGAGGCACCCACCATCTCATCGCCAGAAGCATGAACAGATAGACTCCGGCCAGTGCGACCAGAGCGGTCGCACAGGCCATCAGAGTTCGTGCGGGGCGCATCGGGGGCAGGGACAACGCCAGCAAAAGAATGGTTGTCACAGCCAGCAGGGCAGAGGCCCACTTGGGCGCCGGACGAATAAGCAGATCACGTGCCTGGGCCGAGAATACATTGGCATGAAATTCAACGCCGGACATCGGACGACTGAGACCGGAGAAGGGAGTGGGCAGTATGTCTCCAAAGCCTGCAGCCGTGGCACCGACAAAAACGGTTTTTCCACTGAAGCGTTCTGGTGCGGGCGGCTGAGTCAGGACCTCTGCGAAGGAATAGGCCTGAAGCGAGCCAGCACCGCCAATCAGCGGCACGGCACGATACTGATCCCGAACGTTTACGTATGATGGCGGATCTTCGGACTCGGAAACTTTTGGCCCGGCCCCGGTGGCGGCCAGCGCGAGACTTGGCCAGAGCTGTTGCCCCAGCCCATTGAACAGGTAGAGGCCTCTTGCGACGCCGTCGCTATCCAGTTCCACATGAGCGTGGCCAAGGCTGGCCGCCGCCAAAGCCAGCTTTCCAACAGGCAATTGTTCACTTAACAGGTATTGGGACGTGGGCGGAGACAGATAAACCGGCAGGATTACGTTGCCATGGCTGCGCATCTGCTCTGCCAGTTGCTGGTCATCGGGTGATGGTTCCGCAAAGAGGATATCGAAGACAATGGTTTTTGCGCCTGCCCGTTCGAGCTTGCCAATCAGCTCTGCGTGCAGGCTTCTTGACCAGGGCCAGCGCCCCAGGCGGTTCAGGCTGAGCTCGTCAATGGTAACCAGCACCACCTCATCCGAGGCTTTCACGGGGTTTGAAGTAATGGCCTGATCGTATAGCCAGTAATCAAGGCGTTGTGGCAGTTCGGTGGCCTGGATGAGCAGAAGAAGTGCCAGCAGTATCAGGCCCAGTGTCCAGGGGGTCGTTTTTATTGGCAGCCAATCCCGGTTCATGAGCCCTGCTGTGTGTTTCGGTCGATCAACGGATTATTCCAGGTACAATTCCCTCCCTGGTCCCCAACGGCTTTGCAAAGGACCATCAGAAAGAGCTTTCAGGCGCACAAAATACCGCCTTCCGGGAATAAGACGCAAGGCTGCAGTGGTATCAGACAGCGTTGCTTCCTTGATGATGTTGTTGAAACCAGGCTCCTCCGAGAGCTGCAAGCGGTAGTCTGTTGCAGTGTCCACCTTCTCCCAGAACACCCTTACCTGGCTGTCGATGTAGTTCACACTGATGATTCGCACCGGCGGCAGGCTGCCATTCACCACGAGCTCTCGCGGCTCCGTGGTGGCGACGGAGTTACCGCCGGCTTCGGTTACAACGCGCCAGTAGTACTTGCCAGGGCCCAGGGGGCGTGAGGGCAGGGCTGCGGCTTCCGGGGCCCATTCGCTGGTGGCGATCAGGTTTCGGAAGTCCCTGTCTTCGGCAATTTCCACCCGTGCCACTTCGTTCTCGCCATTTAGCTGCCAGCGGAACTCTGGCATGTCATCGTTCACCGTGTCGCCGTCTGCGGGAGATAACAGACTGGCGGTTCTCGCCTGCAGGTCGACCTCAACCGGAACAACACGGGGCATGCCTGCGGTACCGCGAGTGTCGAGCGCCGCCAGATGCACCTCGTAGCTGCCGTTGTCCAGCCGTCCGATATCAAAGGTGTTGCCAGTGAGTTTCCGACTTTCCACCCAGCGGCCGGTGTCGCTTTCGAAGATATCCACCCGATGCATGGGGGCACGGCTTTCCTGCCAGGTCATGGTAGTGGGCAGTTGGGTCAGTTTCGGGGGGAGTGGGTTGAGTGCCGGTGCCGGCGGCAGGCGGCGAATGCTCAGGCCTTCATTGCCGGTGGTGGACAGGCTGGCACCGAACCCGGCCGGAATCCGGCGGGTCTTGCCTGGCTCTCCAAAATCCACGTTGCCTTCGGTTACCTGCAGGCGGGTGCCCTCCGGAGATGTCTGGAGAGCAAATGCGGTACCACGGACGGCGGCAACCGCCGATGGTGTTTCGATCTCGAATCGGGCACCACCTTCCATTACCGGTTTCACCCGGGTGTGGATCTCGCCCCGGTCGAGTCGGAGCCGGGTATCCACCATTCCGGCCTTGCCATACTGGGTCAGGCGGTTGAAGATCAGTCGTGAATTCGGTGAAATCCGCACCTCTGAACCATCCGCCAGTTCAACGGTTGCGGTTCCGGAAGCGGACAGAATTTCATCGCCCACGCGGATCAGGGTGTCTTCGCTGAGAGGGGTTTTCCGGCCGGTCGTTCCGGAAATTAGCTGCACTGTGCCGGCCACGGATGTGGCCCGCGCCGGTTGGGGCTGGCGCTTCAGCCAGGCAAGGGGAATGCGAATGCTGTCGCCGGCACCCAGTGTGGCGCTGTTGCCAATCTTGTTGTACTGAAGCAGGCGGCCGGCCGGATAATTCTGTGCGAGCAGGTCGCTGGCCACTTCTGAAAAGCTTTCACCCGGTCGCAGCGTATAAATCCACTCGGGTGCGGAATTGGCCGGAGCAGCGTCAGAATGCCCTGCAGAACCACGCGTCACCGACAGCTCAGCGGCCGCAGGCATTGCGCAGCCTAGCAGCGCAAGAATCAGCAGTAGTACTGGCAATCGAGGCGCCGGGGTGTCAGTCATTGGCTGCCCTGGCGGTTTCATGCTCACCAAACGCCGGATCCACGGCCTTCATCGATTCGAGGCGGTAGCCTCGCTGGTAAATGGTCTTGATCCGGAAGCCATTTTCCGGGTTCAGACCCAGGCGACGGCGCAATCGGCTCATGTGGGTGTCCACGGTGCGGGTATTGATATCCCGGGCCAGTCCCCATACGCGCTCCAGCAGCATTTCCCGGGTCAACAGTCGCCCCTGGTTCTGGAACAGGAACAGGGTCAGGTCAAAATCCTTGTCGGTCAGCGTGAGTTCTTCGCCGTGGAGCGTAATCACCCGTTGCTGGGTGTTGATTTCAAATGGTCCATAGCGGAGTACTTCCTTCTCGCTGTCCGGGTTGGAGCGTCTTGCCAGGGCGTTGATGCGTGCTACCAGCTCTGCTGCCCTGGCGGGTTTGGCCAGATAATCATCGGCACCGGCGTCAAGCGCGCGAACAATGTCTGTCTCGCTGTCCCGTTGGGTTAGAAAGACCACAGGGATCGGCCAGTTCAACTGGGCGCGAACGCTCTGGAGAACCTCTATGCCGGTCATGTCCGGAATTTGCCAGTCCAGAATCAGCAGGTCATAGCTGCGGTGAAGAACCGCGCTCAGGAAATTCTGGCCCGTGGGAAAGCTGTCGCAGTGGTGTCCGCGCTCAGACAGAATCGACTGGATGTGCTGTGCCTGTTCAGTTTCATCTTCAAGCAAAGCAATACGCATTAAGCCTCTCCCGGAGTGGTGCTCTCTTGCCTGTTATGGAGCAGAGCTTTTGACGGACTACTCTGCTATATCAACCAATTATCACAAAATGTGGATCTGCGTTCAGTATCGTTATGTAGACTTGCGTAAACGGACTGCAGGCTTTCCGTTGTCGTCGTCCAGTGTTTGTCGGCAGCCGGGGAAATTACTGCAGCCCCAGAACCAGCCTTTTTTGCCTTTTCGCCGCACCAGGGGTGAGAAACAGTGGGGGCAGGGTATCGGCTTCTGGTCGGTACCGTCCTGGGGGCTGGCTTCTTCCAGTGGTCGTGTGCCCCGGCAATCCGGGTAGCGGGTACAGGCATAGAATCGGCCGAACTTGCCGTCTCGCTCCAGCATCGGGGCACGGCATTTGGGGCAGTGGGGCTGTGCCTCGGGTGAATCTGTCCCGGCGTGTTCGGGGTCTTGGGCAGGCTGGCCCTGCGGTCTGTTCAGAAAGCCGCGAATTTCCTCTTTGAGGGTATCCAGGAACTTCCTCGGGTCGCCCTCGCCGCGGCGAATGCTCTCCAGGTTTGCTTCCCACACAGCCGTGCGATCCGGTTTGCTCACCGAATCGGGCAGAGCGCTGATCAATGCCTTGGCTTTGTCGGTGGCGCGGATGTGTCGGCTGTCGCGGTACAGATAATCCCGTTTGAACAGGGTGTCGATGATGGCCGCGCGGGTCGCCTCGGTGCCCAGGCCATCGGTTTCCCGCAGGGTTTTTCTGAGTTCGGTATCGGTTACAAACCGGGCAATGTTGGTCATCGCCGAGAGCAGGGTCGCATCGGTGAAATGCTGTGGCGGCTGGGTTTTTCGCTCGGTGAGGCTGCTATCTTCGCAGAATACCGGCTCGCCTTTTTCCAGCCTCGGCAGGGGCGTCTTGTCCGGTTCGTTGCGCCCTTCCCGGAGTTTCAGCTCCAGCGTTTTCCAACCGGGCACCAGGATGGCGGTTTCCGTGGCGCGGAACTGGTGCTCTGACACTCGAACCGTCAGTTTGCCTTCCCGGTGGACGGCATCTGGCGCGAACTGCATCAGGTAGTAGCGGCTTATCAGGCCGTAGATCTTTTCTTCCGATGCACTGAGTTTGCCGTTGGGCGTGGGGCGGCTGGTTGGAATAATGGCATGGTGAGCGTCGACCTGTTTGTCGTTCCACGCGGCAGTCCTGCGGTCCAGATCTGCGCCATTACAGGCTTCCTCAAGCTCTGGTGCAACCCGGGCAATGGCTCTTACCACCTGTTCCCGCTGAGGGTAATGGCCTTCCGGTAAATACCGGCAGTCGGATCGCGGGTAGGTAATGAGCTGGTGGCGCTCGTACAGGCTCTGGGCGGTATCCAGCACTTCTTTGGCGCCCATCCGGAACAGCCTGCCAGCCTCGATCTGCAGGGCCGAGAGAGAAAACGGTAGCGGTGGAGCTTCCGACCGATCCCGAAAACGGGACTCCGTGATGGTGCCGGGTCGGCTCCGGATGCTGTCGGCAATCTGTTCAGCGATTTCCCGGTTCAGCAAGCGATTTTCTTCATCCAGGTAGTCCTGGAATTGCTCGCTGGGCAGCCAGCGGGCAGTGAAGGTTCGCTGGTCGGCTTCCTCCTCCTGAGCCTTGAACCGCCCTTCAATCCGGTAAAAGGGCTTGGGCTGGAAGTTTTCGATGGTGTTGTCCCGCTCAACCACAAGGCCGAGTACCGGGGTTTGGACCCGGCCAACCGAATAGACCCCTTGCTCTCCCTGCTGCTGGTAGCTGAGCGTATAGAAGCGGGTCAGGTTGATGCCATACAGCCAGTCCGCCCGTTGCCGGGCCAGTGCCGAATGGGACAGCCGACGGAATTCCCGGTTGTCTTTGGGGCTCTGGATCGCGCGAGCCACGGCCGCCGGCGTCAGATCGTTGATCAGAATGCGCTGCACCGGTGCGCTGGTGCCGAAATAGCGGATAACTTCGTCCACCAGCAACTGGCCTTCGCGGTCCGGGTCGCCGGCATGAATAATGGTCTGGGCCTGGCGGATCAGGGATTCCAGCACTTTGAGCTGCTGCCGCACGCTGTCCTTGGGCATGACTTCCCATTTTTCGGGAAACATGGGCAGGTCTTCCTGGCGCCACTTTTTCCACGCCGGGTTATAACGTGCGGGCTCTGCTGGTTCGAGAAGGTGGCCGATGCACCAGCTTACGGTGGCAGCGTTTTCGCCACTGCCACAGCGTATCCAGCCCTGGCCTTTCTGGTGAGGGCCCGGCAGAGCGGCAGCGATAGCGCGGCCGAGGCTTGGTTTTTCGGCGATGTACAGGTGCATGGGGTTTGGGTGTTTTGGAATCGGGATGGGAATGTGGCGCTTTGGCTTTATGCTGTCAAGGTTC
>CAZFQI010000013.1:7696-12669 GCA_964520755.1 uncultured Marinobacter sp.
TGAACGACGCCTTCGATGCGCGTGTCCTTCAGGTGGAGAACGAGAGCCACAAGCACAGTGTGCCGCCGAACTCTGAAACTCATTTCAAGGTGACTCTGGTGTCGCCGGAGTTTGAGGGGCAGATGAGGGTGCGGCGGCATCAGGCGATTTACAAGGTGCTCGCCGAGGAATTGTCGGGACCGGTTCATGCGCTGGCGTTGCATCTATACTCACCGGAAGAGTGGGAGGCGACCGGTCAGGCGGCGCCGGAGTCTCCAAATTGTATGGGCGGGTCCAAGAAGGATCCGGCGATGGCGGCGCGGACCGCTCAGGGAGAGGGTTAATGAGTCAGTTTTTCCAGATTCATCCGGAGACGCCGCAGAAGCGTCTGATCAATCAGGCGGTGGACATTCTTCGCCGTGGTGGGGTGATTGTTTACCCCACGGATTCCGCCTATGCCATTGGTTGTCACCTGGGTGACAAGCAGGCGGCGGATCGGATCAAGCGGATTCGCAGGCTGGATGACAAGCATAACTTTACCCTGGTGTGCCGGGACCTTTCGGACATCGGGGTCTATGCGAAGGTGGACAACACCCAGTACCGGTTGCTGAAGAATTTCACTCCCGGCCCCTACACGTTCATTCTGGATGCCACCAGTGAAGTGCCTCGGCGACTGCTCCATCCGAAGCGGCGTTCAGTGGGCGTTCGCGTGCCGGATAACGCGATTGTGCAGGAACTGTTGGGTGAGCTTGGTGAGCCAATCATGAGCAGTACCCTGATTCTGCCGGGCGAGACGGATCCCATGACCGACCCCTATGATATCCGGGAAACCCTGGAGCATGAGCTGGATTTGATTATCGACGGAGGATTTTGCGGCATGGAGGCGACCACGGTGGTGGACTTTACTGGCGAGGCTCCGGTGGTCACCCGTGTTGGCAAAGGAGACCCGGCGCCGTTCGAGGTCTGAACGTCGTTATTTGTCCTGCTGTCAGGCCCGGGCGTTCAGGTTGAAAGCGTACGCCCGGCTATTCCCCGCTGCTTCCATTTGCTCGGCACTGACCGAACGCCGCATGGTGTCGTAACGGTGTACCAGATCCTGCAGGCCATTGAACTGCTGGTTCTCGCTGATCAAAGTGTCCAGTAGGGGGTTGTTCACCCCGTAGGCCTGGTTCAGTTTGAGCGCATTATCCATAAAATGCAGCGTTGGCTCGTTAACGCTCAGTCGATTGAACGCTTCCTTGAAGTTCTTGTTCACGTTCAGGTCTTTTTCAATTTGGGCACGGGTGTTGTCCGCGATCTTCCCTTCGACCGCAACGCTGCCGCTTTCATTTTTGCTGACGTTCAATGCGGTTGCCGGGTGCAGGTTGTACTCGGCAAGTTTGTGCCGCAGTGTTTCCCGAACGAAGGCAAGATCCTGCCCCACAGTCTGCTTGTAGTCTGTCATGGCCAGTCGGCGAGCTTTCAGGCGGGCGATGTCAGACTGGCTGTTTTCAGAAGGGGTGAAGCGGTCATCGCCAGGTGTCGCCTCGGTCTCTAAAGTGTTCGTCTGGGTTTTGCCAGGCGCGCCGTCCGGCCCTGCAGGCGGGGTCTGGCGCTTTTCCATGGCCTGCTGGAACTGGGTGCTCGCCCGGATCAGAGAGGTCAGTAGGGACATGGATGGTTTTCCTCCTTCGGCCAACCGGTGTGCGGTTTCCGAACAATCTGCGATTGGAATAGCGGATACTTACCATCCTGCTCTGCAGCTTTCAGGCCAACTTCAACGAGTCTTTATCATGCTGCCCCGTTTCCTTTCTTTGGGCGTGAGAGACCTTTCCTGGATCTGATCCAAGTCAGGAAATAATTGACGCAAATCTATAAAGTTTGGCGACACTTAGCCGTCATTATTAATCGTCAAAACAATCTTCAAGCCGCCAGAAGAGCGGCCTCTGCGTCGGGTTACCATGAAAAAACACTACTCCATCCGCTTCCTGTTGCTTGCTGCCCTGGCGGCTGCCTTCTCTCTGGTTCTCGTGTTTACTGTGCTCTTCAGCGCAGACTCGCAGCGTGATCATCTCGAAGAGTTCAGCCACAAATACGTGGACGGGCTGGCCAAATCCTATTTCGACGGGCTCAACACCATGATGGTCACCGGCACCATCGGCAACCGGGATGTGCTCCGGGAAAAGGTGATGGCGTCTGATGATGTGCTGGATGTTCGGGTGATTCGCAGTGACCATCTGAACAGCACCTTCGGGGCCGGCAATGCATCGGAGCAGAAAAGAGAGCCGCTGGATGAGAAAGCGCTGGCTGGTGAGCGGGTGGAATCCTACTCCAGTAATGAGGACGGTCGAGTCTACACACTGATTGAGCCGGTGATTGCCATGGAAAACTACCAGGGCGTGAACTGTCTAGGCTGCCACCAGGCCAGTGAGGGTGATGTTCTTGGTGCAATACGGGTGGATTATTCCCTGGCTGAAAGCGATGCCCGGTTGCAGCAACAGCTGCTGACCAGTGGCGGCATTCAGGTGTCTATCTTTGCTGCGGTGTTTTTCCTGACTGCCGCCGCTTTGAGCCGACTGGTGTTTTCGCGCCTGCGACGGCTCCACGACCGTATGGACGAGATTTCCAGCAATTCTGACCTGACCATTGAGCTGGAGGTCACCCGCAATGACGAAATCGGTTCCGTCTCCCGAGCTTTCAACCGGATGATGGCGAAGATCCGTGACAGTATGAATACCGTTATGGACAACGCCGAGCAGGTTGAGCAGGCGGCCAGAAGCATTGCAGGCAAAGCTGACACCACAGAGCGGGAAGTGCTCGCTCAGCGTGACAATACCGATCAGGTGGCCAGCGCCACCACCGAGATGGCTGCTTCTGCAGTTCAGGTCCGGGAAAACGCCATTCACACCACTCGAAAATCCGCAGATACGGCGGAATCTGCCAGCAAAGGGGAAAGCCTCGCCCGCAATGCGGTTGAAGGCATCGAGGCATTGAACAGCGAAGTTCAGAGCGGTGCGCAGCGCATTGAGCAACTGGATCAACGCACCGGCCAGATGTCTGACCTGCTGGAGGTGATCTCCAATATTGCCGACCAGACCAACCTGCTGGCGCTCAATGCCGCCATTGAGGCGGCTCGGGCCGGTGAGCAGGGGCGAGGTTTTTCGGTGGTGGCCGATGAGGTACGGGCACTTGCCTCGCGAACCCAGGATTCCACGGAGGAAATCCGCAAAACCATCAATGGATTGAAAGGCGAGGTCGTCGATTGTGTGGCCACCATGCGCCACGCCTCGGAGATGGCAGGACAGCAGGTTTCAGCGATTCTGACCGTGGAGTCGGAATTACAGACCATAGCCGCTGCCGTGCGCGAGATTACCGATCTCAATCAGGAAATGGAGAGTGCCGCCAACGAGCAGAGCGATGTCTCCGAATCCATCAATCACAACGTCATTGAAATCAGTCGTTCAGCGGAGCAGACATCCGGGGATGCCAAGGAAACGGCCCGAATCGCAGGAGACTTGCTGGCCATGGCAGAGACCCTGAGAAAGACCATTGAACAGTTCCGGCTAAGTCAGGAAAGTCGTCACTAGAAGAGCGGAGTGGGGCTGGCGACAGGCTCAGCCCCGATGGTCGGAGACAAACGGGTTGGTGGCGCGCTCCTGACCAAAGGTGGACATCGGACCGTGCCCTGGTATGAAGGCAACCTCGTCTCCCAGCGGGAACAGCTTTTCGCGGATGGAGCGGATCAGTGTGGCGTGGTCGCCCTTTGGAAAATCCGTGCGCCCAATAGAACCGTGGAAAAGCACATCACCCACCAGCGCCAGGCCTGATTCCTTGTGGTAGAAAACCACATGGCCAGGTGTGTGCCCGGGGCAGTGAAGGACCTCCAGAATCTGATTGCCCACGGTGACCTGCTGACTATCCTCCAGCCAGCGATCCGGGGTGAATACTTCCGGCGCCGGAAACCCGAACATCTGGGCCTGCTGCGGCAGGCCGACAATCCAGAAGTTGTCTTCCTTGTGAGGCCCCTCCACCGGAATGCCCAATGCCTTTGAGAGTTCGGCGGTGCCGCCGGCGTGGTCAATGTGGGCGTGGGTCAGCAGAATCTTCTCGACCTTCACGCCTTCCGCATGGACTGCGGCGCTGATCTTCTCGAGATTCCCGCCTGGATCGACCACCGCTGCCTTGCGAGTGTCCTCGCACCAGATCAGTGAGCAGTTCTGTTGGAAAGGCGTAACCGGAATGATTTTGTATTTCAGTGACATACCTGTTCTCAAGCGCTGAGGGGATTGGTGATCAGGCTAATTTACTGGAACTTGCGCGTAACGACGAACGCGCCACGCAGATCGCCTTCGGAAAAACCGGTCGCCTTGTCCTGAGGGTAGAGCTCGGCCAGTTTTTCCTTCACCTCCGGGGCAATGGATTGACCATGACAGCCGAGACAAAGCTTCTGTGTCGGGATGGCGCTCATATACTGGAATGCCGGCTCTCCGGACGCTTCGGAGACCTGCCAGACCTCTACCGGTTTTCCGTTCTTGACCGGCTGTTTGTCCATGGCTAGCAGTTGGATCTCTTGCCAGTCGGTGGGGGTGTTTTCCGGGTTCCGGACTTTCAGACTGGTCCGACTGATGGTCCAGCCGCCGCTGCTGTTGTTCCCGGCGATTTCCGGTGCCACAGTCTTGCAAACACCAATACCGTTTGTGAGGCCGCCTTCTTTGATGGCCGCCTGGAGCGCCTGCTTCAGTGAGCCGCCGAAACTTTTTACCAGGGAACGTGCTTCGGCAACCAGTGCTGCCGGGTTATCTGTCTGGGGTTGGGCCAGCAGTGGCATGGAAAGCAAGGAGCATAGCAAAGCTGATGTGATGGTCGGTTTGGTCATTGAATCTCTCCCGGGCTTCTCGGCTTTAGAATAAGTATATAACAAAAGAATAATCCCAAATTGAGCCAGGACAGATTCGGGTAGAGCCGATTAATGATTACCACGCCAGCCAGATAACGTGGCGGGCACCCTTGCCGGG
>CAZFQI010000013.1:12769-49937 GCA_964520755.1 uncultured Marinobacter sp.
CAGGGGGTTGCCCGCCGCAGAGCCCAGCGGCCCGCGATTCCAGACTTCTACTTCGGGAACCAGCTCGGCTACCGTCACCTGCGCATCGTCGCCCAGAGCGGCCAGCGCTGCTGCCAGCGTGAACCCCATGCCCAGGCCGCCGATAAGAACCCGGGGAGCAGGCTGATCGGCAATTCGTTCGCACGCCAATGTGGCGAGGGCATCTTCTGAGCCATGTATCCGGCTGTTCATCAACTCACCCGTGGTGCCGGCGATTTTGATGGAGAATTCCTCGTTACGCTGTAGCAGACGCAACTGGGTTCCTTTGCCGGGAATGACTGCAGTGCCGATTTCCGTGAAGCGGGCCATGTGGGGTTCCGGGTTGAGAGATTGGCCGGCAGTTTAACCTGCTTATTTGCCTGTGAACATGATGGGCCGAGGGCGGGCGAGAATAGGAGTGGTACCCCCGGCAGGACTCGAACCTGCTACCTTCCCCTTAGGAGGGGGACGCTCTATCCAGATGAGCTACGGGGGCATTATCGCGAGAAGGGCGGTATGATAGCGGGCTAAGCCCCGAGGCTCAAGGTGCGGCCCGGTTTCGGTTGAATGTCACGGAGTGTGTTTTGCCAGACCCTTTCTCGTTAAGCGTGATTGTTCCTGTGTGGATGGAGGCGGCGGGCGTAACCGACACCCTGCGCGCTCTGCAACCAATTCGCGCAGAGGGTCATGAGGTGGTTGTGGTCGATGGGGGCAGCACCGATCGGACGGTTGAGCTGGCCCGGCCGCTTTGCGACAGGGTTGTCGTGTCAGAGAAGGGGCGGGCGCTTCAGATGAACGCCGGTGCAGCGGCGGCAAAAGGCGATCTTCTGCTGTTCCTTCATGCCGATACGCGCCTGCCAGCAAATTCCCTCGAGCACCTCGCAAGTTTCGTCCATTCCCGCTGCGCCTGGGGGCGGTTCGATGTTCGGCTGAGCGGCGAGCGGCCGCTGTTCCGGGTCATTGCCTGGTTTATGAATCGGCGCTCCCGCCTGACCGGCATCTGTACCGGCGACCAGGCCATGTTCGTGCGTCGGGACGCCTTCGAGGCCCTGGGCGGCTTTCAGCCTGTGCCGCTGATGGAAGATGTGGAATTTTCACGGCGCCTTTGCCTGGTGTCCCGTCCTTTCTGTATAAAAGAGCCTGTGGTTACCGACAGCCGCCGCTGGCAGACCCACGGTGCCTGGCGAACGATTTTTCTGATGTGGCAACTGCGCTGGCGTTACTGGCGTGGTGAATCGCCGGAGTCTTTGGCTCAAATCTACCGATCGGATGTTCGCAATGCCTCAAAGTAGTCCGCCGTCGGCGGTATTTATTCAGTTTGCCAAATGGCCGGAGGCCGGCCGGGTCAAAACCCGGTTGATGCCCGAGTTGGGCGCGGTGGGCGCACTTGAAGCCCACTTACGGCTCACTCTAGCGGTGCTCGATAACCTGTGTGCCACCGGCTACCCGGTGGAATTCTGGTGGGATCGTCCTGTGGATGACCGGCCCGGGGAGGCCATTTCGATTATTGAAGAACTTGAGGGTGCAGGTCTGCATCAGGGAGTCCAGCAGGGCAGGACGCTCGGGGAGCGGATGCACCGCGCCCTGAGTCAGGCTCTTCGGGAGTACGACCGGGCCCTCATTGTTGGCAGTGACTGCCCGTCGGTGGACCCGGATTATGCCCGTAAGGCGGTCGCCTGCCTGGCGGATTATGACGTCGTGCTCGGCCCGTCCGACGATGGCGGGTATGTGCTGATCGGGGCCTCAAAAGTGGCGGAGGGCATGCTTGACGATATCGCCTGGGGCACTCCGGAGGTTCTCGCTCAAACTTGTGAACGCCTTGAAGCTGCGGGGCTCAGCTATTATCTGCTAGAGCCCCGGTGGGATGTTGACGAGCCCGAGGACTGGGCCCGTTTTTTGCGAACTTGTTGAACCTGTCAGCTGGCGGGCACCGGCGGTAGTTCGGTGAGCCGGCCGAGGGCCCGGCTCGCCTCCAGGCCATCACCACCGGTGACCACCTGCAGGCTCTGGCCCCGCTCCAGAACCGCTTGTCGGAATGTCTCCAGCAGTTCCTGCTGGCTGACCTGTTTTACCGCGTTGGCCAGCTGCTGCCGCGAATCGAAGCTGTCCATGCCCCGATCAATCTCGCGCCAGTAGCGGCTGGAAATCTCGCCCAGCTGCCGGTCTCTCTCAAGAAGTTTGCTGATCACAGCCTGCTTTTCCCGATCCAGGCGCTCCGGTGTCAATGCCGACAGGGTTGCCTCAAAGCTATTGGAGAACTCCTGAACCGCCTGATCAATCTCCACTCGGGTGGCAGACGGCGACTGGACGACAAACCCGAGAGCCGGCGTTTCCAGCATTTCAAACGGTGTCGCGTAAACGATATAGCCCAATTGGCGGTTAGTGCGGAGCTCTTCAAAGAAGGGGCTGCTGATGATCTGGGCCAGCAGACGGAAACGGGCCCGTTCTTCAAAGCCGGTGTTATCGCCCTGCATGTAGAGTGTATAGCCGGTGTCCGGATGGTCTACTTCAATGGAAACCGTGGTTTCATTGTCTGGCAGCTGACGAACCTGGCTGCGCTCTACCTCGGTCAGCTCGCTATTGCCGAGAACAAGAGCGTCAATTTGCCGTGCCAGGTTCAGAGCCGAGGCCTCGGTGAGGTTTCCATGGGCCAGCATAACCGGGTCAACTTGTGAGAGCAGGGTTTGCGAGAAGGACCGCAGTTCGTCGAAGGTCACTTCCCGGGCGGCCTTCAGCTTGTCGTCGGTGGGCCAGGCGCCTTCGATCAGGGACGTCTGCACGAACTCAGAGGTCTGTTCCACCGGGCGATCCTTGGCCTTGTTCTGCAGGCCGTCGATCATCTGTTGCCGAGCAATTTCAAAACGTTGTTTGGTCAGCTCCGGTGCGGCCACCTGAAGCAATATCCGGTTCATCAGAGTATGGAGCTTGTCGTTATAACCGCCAACACGGACCGTGATCCCTCGGAGATGCGGGTAAACGCTGTAATCCAGGCCCGCGAGACTGGCGGAGTACGCCCAGGCATTCAGGTTGGTATTGATGGCATCTACCAGAAGCTGGGTGAGCACATAGCTGCGGGCCGAAGCGCGGGCGGCTGGCGTTCGGAGCCCCACGAATACGTTGGCCTTCGGGGTATCAAACCGGGTATCCCGGGCAAACCAGACATTCATCCCCTCAAGTGCCCCCAGCCTTGTCGGCTGCTCCATGGTTTTTCCCGACACCATCGCCAGATCTTCCGGCACGAACGGATTCTCCGGCGGCAAGCGCAACTGGGCAGCGAGCTCTGGCAGGCTCTGAGTCCTTAGCGCTTCTGGATTGAGAGCTTCCCGGGTCCAGGCGGCGTCGTACCAGTCGGTGCGATTCGGATTCTCCAACCCTGGTTCCGGTGCCAGAACGAAGGCAAGGAGGTTGTCGGGCGTCAGCCTGTCCAGAATGTTGCGGTACTGCTCTGGCGCAAAGCGCTCGACCAGCCAGGGCGCCCGGAGTACGTCCTCCGGAGGATAGTCCTGCAGATAGCGAGAAAGGCGCATGGCTTCATGCATGGGGTTGCCCTGCTCGCGGAACCGGAAATCAATGCGGGCCAGGTTCTGCATCTCCAGGAAACGCTGCTCGCTGATCCCTTTCTGGCGAATCTTTTCAATGTAATCAAACACCAGGGGCAGAATGTCCTCGTGGCGTGACAGTCCTTCGGGTGTTAGCGAGATGCTGATTTCCAGGGTCGCATTTTCGCCGGTATCCATGCCCAGGCCCGCGGACAGGCTCTCCGCCAGACCGGCCTTTTTCAATACATCGAACAGACTGCCCGGGCCTTCGTGGCCGAGCAAATTGGCAACATAGCTGGCAGGCTTGGTGCGGTAGTTGTCTTCCTGGGACGCAATGGGAAAGGTTAGCGACAGGCTTCGAACATCCTTGAGTGCTTCCGCTGTCACTTTCGCTGGAAGATCCTCCGCCCGGTACAGGCTCGCGACATGGCGCTTGGTTTCAAGGTTGCGGTTTTCGATGGCATTAAACCGGCCGCGTACCATGGATTCCAGTTCGTCCAGGGTTTGCGGCCCGTAAACCGCCAGACTCATAATGTTTGAGGAGTAGTGCTGCTTCCAGAACTCGATCAGGTCTGGCCGGAGGGGATTCTCTTCCGTGTTCTCCAGGGTGCTGAGGTTGCCCACGGCAAACTGGTTGAAGGCGTGGTCAGGATTACTGACGGCCTTTTTAACGGAATAGAATCGGCGTCCATCTTCTTTCTGTTTGGCGCTGAATTCCGAGTGCACGGCATTGCGTTCACGGTCCACCAGTTCGGCGGTAAACAGGGGCGCAGAGAACTGTTGTGCGAAGCGGTCCAGTGCCGGTTCCAGAAATTCGGCCTGAACGTCGAAGAAGTAATTCGTGTCCTGAAATGCGGTGAAGGCGTTGTGCTGGCCCCCGTGGCTCTTGATGAACTGTTGGTATTCGCCTGGATCGGGATATTTCTCGGTCCCGAGGAACAGCATGTGCTCCAGGAAGTGGGAGAGGCCCTCCCGATCCGCCGGATCATCCCCGCTGCCGACGGCAACGTTCATCGAGGCAGCCGCCTTATCGGCATCCTGATCAGAAACCAGAATGACCTTCAGGCTGTTGTCCAGCTCGATGAACCGGTACTGGTTGTCGTCATTGGGGCTCTTCTCCGGAATCTGGGCAGCTAGAGCAAGGGTGCTGAACAGCACAAGTGTCAGCAGGGAAAACAGGCGTGATATCGGGTTCTGCATTGAGTTCTTCCTGACGGTACGTGTGTTCATAGGCTCTCTGGGATTCGGAGAAGAGTTTCGCGTGTCAGTGCATCAGCGCGTTGCGTGTGCTCTCTGGTTGCTGGTCGAGTGTTTTACGAGCCAGATCCGCGGCTTTCTCACTGTCCAGCTGGCCTGAGGCAATTCGCTCCAGAACCGTGGCCATGATGGCAACGGACTGGCGGTAATCCGCAAACTCGGCCTGGAAGGCCTGATCAATGGCCTCGTAGACCGCCTGGATTTTCTCCTCCCGGGAACCCGCGTTTTCGCCGGTGTCGTTTATGGCCCTCAGACAGGCTCGGGCGATCGAAATGTAGCGTTCTGCGTTGGGATTGTCTTTCTGCATGATTGGTGGTTCCGAAGATCGGTTTTCCTGTGAAAAGAAGAGATGCCAAAAGGCGCGATAAGTTCCCGATTATGTCATTGCTGGCGGGCGCTTTCATTGCTTTGTGGTAATCCGGAAATTGGGCATGCACGGGGCAATTCCTGTGCTAGTCTCAAAAACATTGTGTCGGCGAACCGGACAGGCACGTTTGGCCTGCGGGGTCGGAAATTTAGAGTAATAGCTCTATAAAAAACAAAGGCTTACAGAGTAAAAGCTCTAAAAAAGTTCGATACATGAAGGTTGCAATTAAGTACAATGCCGGCGTTTCCGGAAAACTCTAAGACTTTAGTCGTATGGGTGCCGGCATGGATAGACAACAACAGAGCAACAGGCAGGGTGGAAGATCGATGAATTATTTCCTTACGGGTGGCACCGGATTTATTGGCCGTTTCCTCGTGGAGAAGCTTCTGGCACGTGGAGGTACAGTTCACGTACTGGTGCGCGAACAATCCCAGGACAAGCTGGACAAACTGCGGGAGCGCTGGGGCGCGGACGAAACCCAGGTGAAAGCCGTCATAGGCGACCTCACCAGCAAAAACCTGGGTATCGACGCCAAGACAATGAAAGCCCTTAAGGGGAAAATCGACCACTTCTTCCACCTTGCCGCCGTTTACGATATGGGCGCAGATGAAGAAGCCCAGCAGGCTACCAATATCGAGGGCACTCGGGCGGCGGTGAATGCTGCAGAGGCGATGGGCGCCAAGCACTTCCATCACGTGTCTTCCATTGCGGCTGCCGGTCTGTTCAAGGGGATATTCCGCGAAGACATGTTCGAGGAAGCCGAGAAGCTGGACCATCCGTACCTGCGCACCAAGCATGAATCTGAAAAGGTGGTCCGAGAGGAATGCAAGGTCCCCTTCCGCATTTACCGCCCGGGCATGGTGATTGGCCATACCTCTACCGGTGAAATGGACAAGGTGGATGGACCTTACTACTTCTTCAAGATGATTCAGAAAATTCGCCACGCGCTGCCCCAGTGGGTGCCGACCATTGGTGTCGAAGGCGGGCGTCTGAACATTGTGCCGGTGGATTTCGTGGTTAATGCGATGGATCACATCGCCCATCTGGACGGGGAAGACGGCAAGTGTTTCCACCTTGTCGATTCAGAGCCCTACAAGGTTGGCGAGATTCTGAATATTTTCAGCGAAGCGGGTCACGCACCCAGGATGGGCATGCGGATCGATTCCCGTATGTTCGGCTTTATCCCCCCGTTCATTCGGCAGAGTCTGAAGAACCTGCCGCCGGTGAAGCGCCTGACCTCGGCAATTCTCGACGACATGGGTATTCCGCCCTCAGTGATGTCTTTCATCAATTATCCGACCCGGTTCGATGCCCGTGAAACCGAGCGTGTTCTGAAAGGCACCGGCATTGAGGTGCCTCGTCTGCCGGACTACGCCCCGGTGATCTGGGACTACTGGGAGCGTAATCTGGATCCGGACCTGTTCAAGGACCGCACGCTCAAGGGCACGGTTGAAGGTCGGGTATGTGTTGTTACCGGTGCTACCTCTGGCATCGGCCTGGCCACGGCACAGAAACTGGCAGACGCCGGCGCCATCCTGGTGATCGGTGCGCGTAAACTGGAGCGCCTGAAGGAAGTTACCGCTGAGCTGGAGTCTCGCGGAGCGAGTGTGCACGCCTATCCGTGCGATTTCTCCGATATGGAAGCGTGCGATGAGTTCGTGAAGACCGTTCTGGATAACCACGGCCACGTGGACGTACTGGTCAATAACGCCGGGCGCTCCATTCGTCGGTCACTGGATCTGTCTTTTGATCGCTTCCATGATTTCGAGCGCACCATGCAGCTGAACTACTTCGGTTCTGTGCGGCTGATCATGGGCTTTGCGCCCAAGATGCTGGAGAACCGCCGCGGCCACGTGGTGAATATCTCTTCCATCGGTGTATTGACCAATGCGCCCAGATTCTCGGCGTATGTTGCCTCCAAATCAGCGTTGGATGCCTTCAGCCGTTGTGCCGCTTCGGAGTGGTCGGATCGCAATGTGACCTTCACCACCATCAATATGCCGCTGGTGAAAACCCCGATGATTGCCCCGACCAAGATCTACGATTCGGTACCGACGCTTACGCCGGATGAGGCGGCGACCATGGTTGCTGATGCCATCGTTTATCGGCCGAAGCGGATTGCGACCCGTTTGGGTATCTTTGCCCAGGTCCTTCATGCCCTGGCGCCCAAGATGGCCGAGATCGTTATGAACACCGGTTACCGGATGTTCCCGGATTCGCCGTCAGCCGCCGGTAGTCGTTCTGGGGAGAAGCCGAAGGTGTCCAGCGAGCAGGTGGCCTTCGCCGCCATCATGCGGGGCATCTACTGGTAATGTGGTAGCCCCTGAATCTGGTGGGAGGGGGGAGTTACTCCCCCTCCCATATTAATTGATTGAACGAGATTCGCATTCGCCTCTTTTATAAGTTGTTCTGGGCTAAAGTAAACGTGCCGATGGCCGATGATTAGCGTAAGAACAATATTAAATGAGGCCATTGATGACTCTGAAAAAACGTCTTCTGCTGACTTTGCTGCTGGTTGGCCTGCTTCCCGTCGTTGCCATCTCTTTTTTTAACGCCGAAATTGCCCGACAGAGCCTGAAAGAACAGGCGTTGCAGCAACTTTCTATCGCGGCGACCAATAAGCAACGTAGTGTTGAAGATTATCTCAACACCATTACCCGGCAACTGAAAGCCATGGCCAGTAATCGCGGGACCCGAACCGCCACCCAAGGGTTTGGTTTGGCATTTCATAATTATGAAAAATTGGTAAAAACGGAGCGATCGACATTACAAGAAAAGGTCGAGGCTTATTATCAGCGAAATTTTTTGCCGCCCTTGCAGAAGAATGGTGGTGCTAGCGGACGTTCAGCATCGGACTTTGTTGCATCCCTGAGCAAAAACAGCCTGGCTCTGCAGATGGGTTACATCGTGGACAACCCAAATCCTGTGGGGCAAAAAGACAAATTGGTATCTGCTGACGTCCACATCGCGCAATTTTATAACACGCTTCATAAACAGTGGCACACCTCGTTCAAGGAATTTCAGGAGGCTTTCGGCTACTACGACATATATCTGATTGATGCCGATACAGGCCACATTATTTATTCTGTATCCAAAGAGGTTGATTTTGCCACCTCCCTCAAAGACGGTCCTTACGCGAATTCTGGCCTGGCGGCAGCTTATCGTCAGGCGCTGTCTGACGGACAGGATACTGCACCGACTTTTGTTGATTTTACGAAGTATGTACCGTCCTACGGTGCTCCTGCGGGATTTGTGGCAACACCCATATATTCCGATAAGGGTGAGCGGCTGGGCGTGCTGGCCTTCCAGTTCCCCATCGATAGCCTGAACAACATCATGATGGAACGAGACGGCATGGGGGAAACCGGGGATGCCTATCTGGTGGGGCCAGATAACCTGATGCGTTCAGACTCCTATCTGGATCCGGAAAACCGCAGCGTGGTGGCTTCCTTTGCCGACCCGGAGAATGGACGCATTAGTTCGCCATCGGTGGATGAGGCGCTGGCGGGGAATTCCGGTGAAGGCGTCGCTATGTCCTACCGGGGCGAGCCAGTGTTTTCCGCCTACAGGCCAGTTACCGTAGGTGGGCTGAACTGGGCGCTGTTGGCGGAGATCGACGAAGACGAGGCCCTGGCGCCGGTGCGTGAAATGTGGACGCTGACGGCGATAGCCATTTCTATTGTGATCTTGGCTGTGGTGGCCGTGGCAGTCTGGACCGCGGCGCGGATCATGAAACCCCTGGGCAAAGACCCGGCCGAATTGCAGGCACTGGCGGAACAGGTTGCTGCGGGTAACCTGGTCATCGATTCGTCCGATAGTGACAGGGCCACGGGCGTATATGGCTCCATGCTCAAGATGGTGTCGGACCTGAAAGAAGTGATCTTCAAGGTTGAAGAAGCGTCCCAGCGCCAGGCCAGTGCATCTGAACAGTTGTCCGGCACTATCTCGCAGACTCTGGACAGTGTGAATCAACAGGCAGAGCAGACTGAGCAGGTGGCGTCAGCCATTGAAGAAATGTCCTCCGCCATCAACGAGGTGTCCCAGAATACCTCGGAATCGGCAGCCGGTGCCCGGCGCACTGATGAGGCGGTCAGCCGCAGCGCCACCGAGGTGGAATCCTCCGCTGCTGACACTCGTGTTATGGCCAGGGAACTGGAGGAGGCTGAGGCCGGCATAGAGGACTTGCGAAAGAATATGGAATCCATCACCAGGGTTCTGGATTCGATAAAGTCCATCGCCGACCAGACTAACTTGCTGGCTCTGAATGCCGCCATTGAAGCGGCCCGGGCCGGTGAACAGGGCCGGGGCTTCGCGGTGGTTGCGGATGAGGTGCGCAGCCTGGCCCAGAATAGCCAGAAGGCGACCGAGGAGATAAGTAGTTCCATCGAAACTCTGGTCAATTCGTCGGAGCGCGCTTCAAAGGTGGTTACCCGCTGCAGCGCCCAGGCCAGCGGTATTTCCGAGCGGGCAGGAGCCGTTGTATTGCAGCTTCGCGAGGCGGTGGACGAGGTCACCCGGATGTCCGGTGTGGCCGAGCAGATTGCTACGGCATCCGAAGAGCAATCAGCCACGGCCGAAGAAGTAACGCGCAACGTATCTACAATTTCTGAAAAGTCCTTTGAGACCAAACAGGCCATGGCCCAGATATCCGAAGCCAGTGGTGACTTGGCGGAGTTGTCTCATCAGCTCAAAGATTCGCTGTCCCGGTTTAAAGTCAGCTGAGTACCAGCCGGCGTGGCGCACACCTAAAAAAACCCGCTGCGGCGGGTTTTTTTATGGCGGTTACTCGGTCTCTTCGGGGATCACCGGTGGCGGATATCCGCCGAGGTCCTTCCACCGATTCACAATACCGCAGAACAGGTCCGCCGTTTTTTCCGCATCATAGGCTGCCGAGTGTGCTTCCTTGTTGCTGAACGGAATGCCCGCGAGCTTGCAGGCTTGGGCCAGAACGGTATGGCCATAGGCCAGGCCGGCCAGAGTGGCGGTATCGAAGGTGGAAAAGGGATGAAACGGATTGCGCCGGATATCCGCTCGCAGGGCGGCTGCGAAGATGAAATTGTGGTCAAAGGTGGCGTTATGGCCCACCAGAACGGCCCGTTTGCAGTCGTGCTCTTTAACCGCCTTGCGAATCGGATTGAAGATTTCGCTGAGTCCTTCCCGCTCGGGCACCGCTTCGCGCTCCGGATTCCATGGGTCGATGCCGGTGAAATCCAGGGCGGATTGCTCCAGATTAGCGCCTTCGAAGGGGTCAATCTGCTGTACGTGGGTTTCCGCTCGCCGCACCCAGCCATCATCGTCCATGGTCAGTATGACGGCAGCCACTTCCAGGAGGGCGTCCCGCTCGGGGTTGAATCCGGCGGTTTCCACGTCGACGACGACTGGCAAGAAGCCGCGGAAACGCCGGGACATGGGATGCGGTGGTTTGTTTTCGTCAGTCACTCAAGCTCCGGTCTTGGCCGTTTGTGAGAAGGAATCAGTCAGGTTTACGCCAGCTGCCAGTGAACGGTTTCACCGGCCTTGAGGGGCACGATGTTTCCGTCAGACAGAGGCAGCTGTGCCGGCATGGTCCAGGGCTCCCGGACCAGGGTGATGGTATCGGTATTTCGCGGCAGGCCGTAGAAATCTGGGCCGTTGAAACTCGCGAAGGCTTCGAGTTTGTCCAGAATGCCAAGCTCTTCGAAAATCTCCGCATAAAGGCCGATGGCACCATAGGCAGAGTAACACCCGGCACAACCGCAGGCGGCTTCTTTGCGATCCTTCGAATGAGGAGCGGAATCCGTGCCCAGGAAAAAGCGTTTGTCGCCGCTGGCCACCGCGTCCCTGAGCGCCTGTTGATGGCGGTTACGCTTCAGGATCGGCAGGCAGTAGAGGTGCGGACGAATACCGCCGACCAGCATGTGGTTGCGGTTGTACATCAAGTGTTGGGGCGTCAGAGTCGCGCCCAGGTTGTTGCCTTTGTGCTGTTGGACAAACTCCGCAGAATCGGCGGTGGTGATATGTTCCAGCACAACCTTAAGATTCGGAAAGGCCTCCAGGGTGGGGGCCAGTACCCGCTCGAGAAAGACCTTTTCGCGATCAAAGATATCGATGTCGGGATCGGTGACCTCGCCGTGAACCAGCAGCAGCATGCCACAATCGACCATGGCTTCCAGGACCGGGTAGATGTTACGGATATCCTTCACCCCCGAGTCTGAATTGGTGGTGGCGCCGGCCGGATAGAGCTTGGCGGCCACAACACCGGCGGCCTTGGCCTCCCGGATGGTTTCCGGTGTCATGCTCTCGGTCAGATACAGGGTCATCAATGGCTCGAATGCGGTGCCATTGGCAGCTGCGAGAATCCGGTCTCGGTAGGCTGTTGCATCCGCGGCGGTTGTCACCGGTGGTACCAGGTTGGGCATGATGATGGCGCGACCGAAGCAGGCTGCTGTGGCCGGTACTACGTCCGTAAGAATGTCGCCGTCCCGAACGTGAAGGTGCCAGTCGTCGGGTCGGGTAAGAGTCAGCTTTTCTGTCATGGCAGTTGTCCGCAATACCTTTGGCGAGGCGTGCTGAGGTGCCTTGGTGGATGGCACCCCGAAAAATTTGGCGAATTATACCAGAAGGCGCCGGCGATTGTTTTCCGGTTGGTGGCTAAAGAAAGACAGTCGCAGGCCGTTAACCAGTCAGATCCTGTTAATTCCCGGACACTGATGGCAAGCACTATGGGATTTCGCCCTGGAAAACGTTTGAAAACACTACTGGCTGCCAGTCTTCCTGCCATGCTTTTGCCGGCAGCCGGGCAGGCTGCCAGCTATGGCGCTGGAATCGAGAATAGCCAGTGGTATCTTGCCGAGTCGGTATTCGAATGTCGTCTGGTGCACGAGGTCCCAGGCTACGGTCGGGCGGTATTCAATCACCGTGCAGGTGAGAGTCTCAGCTTTTTCCTGGAGTCTGATTCTGCACTCATGCGACCAGGGCGGGGCAGTCTCGTGGTGGAAGCACCGGCCTGGCGTCCGGGTGTGGCGCCGAAGCCCCTGGGCACGGTCAATGTGTCGGATGATCGCCGCCAGGTCTCTCTGGATACCCGCCAGGCATTTGTTGTTGCCCACGGTCTGCTGGATGGCATGCGCCCCACGGTTACCAGGGAATCCTGGTTTGATGGCCGTCCGGTGCGGGTGCAGGTGTCCAATATCAATTTTGCCGGCGAGTACCAGCGTTATCAGCGCTGTACGTCCAACCTTTTGCCGGTAAATTTTGACCAGATCCAGCGCTCAAGGGTGCCGTTTGCCAGTGGCAGCACCCAGCTTTCAGACGCCGACAGGCAGTTGCTGGACAACATCGTGAGCTATGTGAACGCCGACTCCACGGTTGAGAGGATCTTCGTTGATGGCCACAGCGACAGTATTGGCAGTCGTATCGACAACCGCGCACTTTCCGAGGACCGGGCCAACGTTGTGGCCGACTACCTCAAGGCGCGCGGTATCGACGAAGACATGATTACTGTTCGGGCCCACGGTGACCAGTTCCCTGCATCCAATCGACCGGCAGATAACCGCCGCACCAATATCCGTTTGCAGAGGGCTGGTGATCGCCCTGAGCTACAGCAGGCCAATGGCTATGGCGGCGAACCCCGGGGTTAATCGACGTCAGTAAACCGAGTCGAGCACTTCCAGGTGGGCATTTACGCTTTCCGCCAGCGCCCTCAGGTGGTATCCACCTTCCAGCGTTGAAATGATCCGGTCATTGCTGTGCTCGCCGGCCACTCCCACAATCATCTCTGTCAGCCAGCGGTAGTCTTCGGTATCAAGGTTCAATTCCGCCATCGGATCCAGTCTGTGGGCGTCAAAACCCGCGGAAATCAGGATCAGTTGGGGTTTGAATTCGTTAAGCCGCTTCAGCCAGCCTGCCTCCACCTGCTTACGATACTCTTCAGAAGAACAGTTGGCCTCGATCGGAATGTTCACGATGTTGTCGGCCTGCCGGTGAACGTGGGAGTGCGGATAGAAGGGATGCTGGAAGCTGGAACACATCAGGATTCGCTCGTCACCACCGACAATATCCACGGTGCCGTTACCCTGGTGCACGTCGAAATCGATGATCGCGACCCGTTCAAGATGGTGGAAGGTGAGGGCGCGCATGGCAGCCAGGGCGACGTTGTTGTAAAAGCAGAACCCCATGGATTTGGCACGCTCAGCATGATGGCCAGGCGGCCGGGCGCAAATAAACGCGTTGGTCACCTGGCTGCTCATGACCATATCCACGGCCTGGATGTTGGCGCCAGCCGCCAGGCGGGCAGCCCGCAGGGTATCCGGCATCATGGCAGTGTCCGGATCGGTAAATACCCGGCCCCGGGTTGGTTGCATCAGGTCAAGCTGGTGAAGGTATTTTTCCGGGTGCACTGTCAGTAGCTGGTCGCGGGTAATCTCTTCCGGCCGGACCCAGTCGAGCTTCTGGTCCAGGCCGGTATCAGCCAGGTAGCTGATGATGGCGGCCAGCCGTTCAGGGCTTTCCGGATGCTCCGGCCCCATGTTGTGTTTCATGAAGTCATCGTGGGAAAAGAATGCCGTGGTCATACGTCTCGGACTGCCTTCGATATGCTTATATTTTCCTCAAGCTTATCAGGGAAAACTGCACGATGCCGTGTTTCTTTGGTCTTATAGGGGCGATAGCCATTTCACATCGGCGAATCAAGGCCTAAGATAAGAGTTACATTCATAAGTAACCTGTTTTATTAGATTTATTTCCCCGACGGCCAGCCGGCCGCACATAAAGGAGAGTCAGCTTGAGCACCCGGTATCTGGAGAGCCTGTTCAATCCCGCATCCATTGCGGTGATCGGTGCGTCGGAGCGGGCAGACAACCTTGGCGGCATGGTACTGCGGAACCTGATGGGGGGCGGTTATCCGGGTCGGTTGCTGGTGGTGAACCAGAACGACTACGACAACGTGCACGGGGTACCCTGTGTCAAGAAAGTCTCCAAAATGGAGTTTTCTCCGGACCTGGCAATCATCTGTACGCCGCCGGACACAGTGGCCAAGACCATCAAACGGCTGGGGGAAGCAGGAGTACGCACCGCCATCGTTATGACCGGGGGCATGTCCCGTACCCACAGTAAAACCGGGCAGCCCCTGATGTATTCCGTGCGCGAAGCCGCCCGTGAAACGGGAATCCGGGTGCTTGGCCCCAACACCATCGGCCTTATGGTTCCGGCCCGCAGCCTGAACGCCACCTACGCCCACATGGGCGCTATTCCGGGCCGGGTTGCCTTCGTTGGCCAGTCCGGCACCATCGCCAGTTCGGTCATAGACTGGGCGTTTGCCCGGGGCGTGGGGTTTTCCTACTTTCTGACCCTGGGCGACGGCATGGATATCGATCACGACGACCTGATCGACTACCTGGCTCAGGACACTCAGACCCGTGCGATTCTCCTGCACATCGAAAACATCCCCAATGCGCGGCGCTTCATGTCGGCTGTGCGGGTGGCCTCCCGCACCAAACCGGTGATTGCGGTGAAGTCTGGCCGGGTTCCGGAGTCGGAGTGGTTTCCCCATAATCTGCCCGATGGACTGAAGCGCAGCGATCCGATTTACGATGCCATGCTCCAGCGGGCCGGTGTGCTCAGGGTGGACGGTCTTGGCCAGATGTTTGATGCGCTCGAGACGTTAACCCGGATGCGTCCCTTGCGTCGCGAGACCCTGGCGATCATGGCCAACGGGGTTGGCCCGGGAGTGTTGGCCGTGGACCGGCTGGCGGATCTGGGCGGAGAGCTGGCGGAGCTATCGAAGGCGAGTATTGAAGGCCTGGCTGAACTGCTCCCGCCTTACTGGACTCGCAAGAACCCGATCGATCTGAACTACGATGCGTCCCCGGAGCTTTATGGTCAGGCCATCAAGATTCTGGCCAAAGACCCGGAGGTGGCCAATGTGCTGGTGATGTATGCCCCAAGTCTGACGGAAGACAGCCTCCAGATCGCGGATGCGGTAGTGCAAGCCTCCAAGGGAACGCGGCTGAACGTATTCACCTGCTGGCTTGGCCAGAGTACGGTCATGGACGCCCGGGAAGAGTTCTACAGGGCGGGCCTGCCGTCGTTCTTCAACCCGGAGAAAGCGGTGATGGCGTTCATGCAGCATGTGCGGCATCAGCGGGTTCAGCGTCTGCTCACGGAAACGCCGGAGTCCTTCACCGATCATTTTGCCGACCGCACGCACACTCGCCATGCCGTTAGCCGCGCCTTGCGCTCGGGGCGTTACCATCTGTCCAATCGCGAGGCTCGGGATCTGGTACAGGACTATGGCATCAACACCATCGAAACCATGTACTGCGATGACATGGAAGAGGTGCTGGAGGTGTTTGCGGTTGAGCGGCGCCCCATCGACATCACCATCATTCATGAGCAGGCGTGCCATCCTTTCCTTGACCTGAGTCCGACCCAGCGTCGATACAAGGGCACGGTCCAGAAGCTCAACAGCGAAGCGGCAATCATGGATTCCTGCCGCTACCTGATGGAAGAATACAAGAGCCATTTCCCGGACAGTGGCTTTCTCGGGTTTGCGGTTCAGCGCTCCTATCAACATGTTGGCGGTATTGAATTCAGCGTCGGCATCACCCGGGATTCACTGTTTGGCCCGTTGGTGGTTTGCGGGGCCGCCGGCGCCCAGATCAATGTCATGACCGATCGGCAGATCGCACTGCCGCCCCTGAATATGGTGCTGGCCCGGGAACTTTTGCGTCGCACCTACATGTACAAGCTGCTGAAAGAACACAGCCTGAAGCCGGAGGAAGATATCCGTGCGGTGTCCGAGACCTTGGTTACCCTCTCCCAGATCGTGATCGACATTCCGGAGATTCAGGGCCTGGAAATCGCGCCCCTGCTGTTCAACCAGCAAGGGGCCGTGGCTGTGAATATCGCCATCAATCTGGCCGACAAGCCGGGCCGGCCGATCATTCAGCCATACCCGAGGGAGCTGGAGGAATGGATCGTACTGCCCAAATCCGGGCGGCGGGTCATCATCCGACCGGTGCTGGCCGAAGATGAGCCTGCTCACCGGGCGTTCCATGAGTTGCAATCGCCAGAGTCTATCCGCTACCGCTTCTTCCAGTATCGCAAGCATTTTTCCCGGGAAGACGTCGCCCAAATGGTGCAAATCGACTACGACCGGGAGATGGTCTTTATCGCCAATGCGCCCCGGGAAGACGGTGAAGGGGAGGAGACCCTGGGAACCGTGCGCACCTGGACCGACGCTGACAACCTGCAATGCGAGTTCGCGGTCATGGTGCACGATAAAATGAAGGGTGAAGGCCTGGGCGTTGCCCTGATGCAGAAGATGATCGATTACTGCCGAGCCCGGGGCACCGTGGAAATGGTGGGCAATGTGCTGCCGGACAATCGCCCTATGCTGCAGCTGGCGGAACACCTGGGCTTTGAGATCAAGTTCAACACCGAAGAGGAAGTGATGGATCTGCGGCTGGTTCTGAACGAACCGGAAAAAGACTGGCAGCGAGAGCGGTTGGGCAAGAGCGCTCACTGAAGAGTGTGAGAAAGGCCGGGTCAGATGAGAAGATCACCTGGCCCGGTTTTGCAGCTTTATTCTTCGACAATCGCCGAGCGATCTTCGCCACCCAGTGCTTCCAGTAGCCCTGGAATCAGTCGCGACAGTTCGAGGGTCATCAGCGTAAATGCGGCATCAAACTTGGCAACGGCGTCGTCCACATCGACGTCGTCCAGTTGGTCCTGAAGTGTTTCGCCGAACTTCAGTCTACGAATGCCCAGTTCTTCATCCAGCACGAAGGAAACGTTGTCGTCCCAGGTCAGGGACAGCTTGGTCACCTGCATGCCTGCATCCAGATGATTGCGGATTTCATCGGCTTTCAGGTCCAGGCCCTTGCATCGAACGACACCACCGTCTTCGGACGGATCCTTCAACTCGCATTCACTGCCCAGAACCACTTTGCCCGGCAGATCGATGGATTCGTTCAGCCAGCCGGTAAGCGTGAAGGCGGGCGCTTGTTCCACGGCGGGCGGGCGCACCGGCAGTGAGCCGAGGCTCTTGCGCAACGTCGAAGCCAGATCTTCCGCCTGTTTGGCGGAGCCGGCGTCCACCACCAGAACACCGTCCTGGGGGGCGAGGTAGGCGAAGCAACGACGGTTTTTGGAGAAGGCCTGGGGCAGCATCTCCAGCATCACCTGCTCCTTGATTTCGTCCTTCTCCTTGCGTCGAACCTTGCGGCCCTGCTCGAACTCAATGGCTTCGGCTTTCTCTTCAACTGCTTCCTTCACCACCGGCCCCGGAAGAATTTTCTCTTCCTTGCGCAGGGCAATCAGGTGATAGCCGTTGGCGCTGTGAACCAGCTGTTCTCCATGCTTGCCCAGAGGCGGTACCCAGCCCTGGCGGCTGGTTTCCTGAGGACCACAGGGCTTGAAGGCGTCGGCCTGCAGCTTTTCCTCCAGCTCTTCAGCGGAGATATCAAACGGTTTGGTAAATCGGAAAACGCGGGCGTTGCGAAACCACATCAGGGCTGGTCCTTGTCTTTCATATTTGCATGATCTCTACGAGTACGGTTTTAACGATGAATCCCACGACGCCGGCGCCCAGCACGGTAAACAGGGCGATAGTGCCGAATCTTCCGGCCTGGGATTTCTTGGCCAGATCCCAGACGATGATACCCATCCAGACAATCAGGCCTGTCAGAAACACCATCATGGCGATCTGGGAAAATACTGCTTCGTTCATTGATGACTCCGATATCAACGTGGATTACTGTTCATCCCGCAGGAAAACCCAGTTGTTCTTATCGGATTGGTCTTCGCTGAAGTAATAGCCTTCGAGGTTAAACCCCTTGAGGTCGTCGGCTTGTGTAATGCGGTTCTGGATGGCAAACCGACACATCAGGCCGCGGGCTTTCTTGGCGTAGAAGCTGATCATCTTGTACTGACCATTCTTCCAGTCCTTGAATTGGGGGGTGACCAGCCGGCCTTCAAGGTCTTTCTTCTTTACACTCTTGAAATATTCATTGGAGGCGAGATTCACCAGTACGCCGTCGTCGTCTGCCAGCAGCCGGTTGATCTCGTCAGTAATCTTGTTGCCCCAGAACGCATAAAGATCCTTGCCACGGTTGTTCTCGAACCGGGTACCCATCTCCAGGCGATAGGGCTGCATCAGGTCCAGCGGTTTCAGAACCCCGTAAAGGCCCGAAAGCATTCGCAGGTGTTGCTGAGCAAACTCAAAGTCCTGCTCGTTGAAGCTCTCAGCGTCCAGGCCGGTGTAGACATCCCCTTTGAAAGCCAGTAGAGCCTGGCGGGCATTGTCGGGGTTGAACGGCGTGTGCCAGTTCTGGAAGCGCTCAGCGTTCAACTGACCCAGCTTGTCGCTGATGCTCATCAGGTTGCTGACCTGATGCGGCTCCAACTCCTTGAGCTGGTCGACCAGCTCACAGGCGTCCTCAAGGAACTCTGGCTGGGTATAGGTGCTGGTCGCCAGTGGACTTTCGTAGTCCAGCGTTTTCGCAGGGGAAATAACCATCAGCATGTCAGGCAATCCTCATTGCAGGAATGTGAGTAATTCATCCCTGTTAAACGGCCAGTCCAGTTCCGCGCCGGTATCGTTGCGTCGTAGCACCGGTATCCGGGTGCCGTAGCGCTCCACCAGCTCTTCGGACTGGGCAATGTCCACCACGTCTACCGGTATGGGCTCCGGCATGGGCGTATTAATAAGCAGGGCTTCGGCCAGTTCGCACAAGTGGCACTGTGATGTCGTGTAAAAAAGCAGTTCCATTATTTCGGCTGTGCGTCCAGTTTCTGGCCGTTTACGCCCTGGCTGTCCTTGCCCATGAGATACAGGTAAATCGGCATCAGGTCTTCCGGTGCCGGATTCTGCTGTGGGTTCTCCGCCGGGTAGGCGTGGGCTCTCATATTGGTACGGGTAGCACCGGGGTTCAGACTGTTGACCCGGACATTGTGACGCTCGTCATCCAGTTCTTCGGACAGCAACTGGCTGAGGCCTTCGACCGCAAACTTGGAGACCGCGTAGGCGCCCCAGTAGGCTTTGGCCTTCCGGCCGACACCGGAAGAGGTGAAAATCACCGACGCATCGTCGGACTTGCGCAGCAGGGGGATCATGGCCCGGCTGAGCAGAAACGGAGCTGTCGCATTCACGTGCATGACCTTGTTCCAGGTTTCCGGGTCATACAGTTCCACCGGGCTGCGATCGCCCAGGATGGCCGCGTTGTGCAGTAAACCGTCCAGTTGGCCGAAGTTGTCTTCCAGCGTCATGGCCAGTTCTTCGTAATCCTTCACCGCCGCGCCCTCAAAGTTCATGGGTACTATGGCAGGCTTGGGGTACCCGGCGGCCTCGATTTCGTCGTAAACCGTCTCAAGCTTGCTGACAGTTCGGCCAACAAGTACGACGGTCGCACCGTGGGCGGCATAGGCCTTCGCCGCAGCCCGGCCAATGCCGCTGCCGGCACCCGTCACCATGACGATACGGTCTTTCAAAAGATCGGCGGGTGCTTGGTAATCATGCATAACCTGTCTCCGTGTCAGGCTGTTACCGGTTGAACACCGGATCCTAAAATTGGTGCTCTATTGTAACAGCTTTGCCAGATCCGTGACGGTGTCTGCAATAAGATCCGCTTGCCACAGGTCAATGGCTTCCGGCTGTTCGATATAGCCGTAGCGGACCGCGATGGTCTTCATGCCGGCATTGCGACCGGCCTCAATGTCCCGTTCGTGGTCGCCCACATAAATCCCTGAACCGGGCTTGGTCCCCATCCGCTGGCAGGCCAGAAGCAGGGACTCGGGATGAGGTTTGCGCTGCGCGACATGATCAGGGCATACCAGGGCTGCGCATCGGTCCGCCAGATTCAGGGCCTCAATGAGCGGCACCGCAAAACGGGCGGGCTTGTTGGTGACAATGCCCCAGGGGATATCTTGCTCCTCAAGGGCTTTGAGGAGCTCGTCCATGCCATCGAACAGGGTGGTTTCCACCGCCACGCCGGCCTCGTAAAGGTCGAGGAACGCGGTGTGCTTTTCCAGATAGTCCGGGTGTTCCGGTTCCAGGCCGAAGCCGACCCTGATCATCGCGCGGGCGCCGTTGGATACCGAGCGGCGAATGTGTTCCGGGGGCAGTGCAGGCAGTCCGTGCTCTTCCCTCAACTGATTCAGGCAGCGGATAAAGTCCGGTGCCGTGTCGATCAGCGTTCCATCCAGGTCAAACAGGACCGCCGAGGTTTGTTGAGTGTTTTCAGGCTTCACGGATATCCCTGGCGTGCATCAGGTAATTGACGTCCACGTCCCGGCCCAGTTTGTAGACCTTGGTAATCGGGTTGTAGGTCATCCCGGTCAACTCCCGGACATCCAGGCCTGCGTGGCGCAGGTGATCGGACATTTCCGAAGGCCGGATAAACTTTTTCCATTCGTGTGTGCCCTTTGGCAGCAACCGAAGCACGTATTCGGCGCCGACAATCGCAAACAGGAACGACTTGGGGTTGCGGTTGATGGTTGAGACAAACAGATGGCCGCCGGGTTTCAGCATGGCGGCACAGGCCCGGATCACCGATGCCGGATCCGGTACATGTTCAAGCATTTCCAGGCAGGTGACCACATCGTACTGGCCGGCGTGTTCTTTGTCCTGTGCCAGTTCCTCAATGGTAATCTGCCTATAATCCACGTTCACGCCGCTTTCCATGCCGTGCAGTCGGGCAACGGCCAGGGGAGCTTCGCCCATGTCGATGCCAGTTACATGGGCACCGCGCTGGGCCATGCCCTCTGACAGGAGGCCGCCGCCGCAGCCGACATCCAGGGCGCGCTTGCCGGCCAGGGAAACCCGCTCGTCAATGTAGTTCAGGCGCAGGGGGTTGATGTCATGCAGCGGCTTGAATTCGCTCGAGGGGTCCCACCAGCGGCTGGCCAGGGCCTCGAATTTGGCGATCTCGTTCCGGTCTACGTTCTGGTTTGTCATGGTTGGTTCTGCCTGGTGAATCAATAGGAAATCGGTTATTCAGCCTTGGTTCGGATTCGCCCGGCCCAGTCCTCAACCCGAAGCATGAGATCGGCAACGTCAATGCGGGTAAGCCGGCCATCCTGTACTTGTGGTACGCCGTTAATCCAGCTATGGCTTACTGATCGGCCATGGTTGCTGTAGACGAGGTGCGAGGCTGGGTCGTAGACCGGCTGTAAAAACGGATCGCTCAGATCAATGGCAATGATGTCCGCCAGCTTGCCCTCCACCAGGGAACCCAGCTCGTGATCGCGTTTCAGAGCCCTGGCACCGTTGATGGTCGCCATTTCCAGGGCCTTGTGTGCTGATAACGCCGAGGCATCGCCTGCCACCACCTTGGCTACCATGGCGGCGGTGCGAAGTTCTCCGAACAGATCCAGATCATTGTTGCTGGCGGCGCCGTCGGTGCCGATGGCGACATTCACACCGTTATCGATAAGTTCCTGGACCGGACACAGGCCGCTGGCCAGCTTCAGATTGGACTCCGGGCAGTGGATAACGTGGGCCCCGGATTGTTTCAGCAGGCTGATATCGCTGCTGTCGATCTGGGTCATGTGCACGCACTGGGTCTCGGGGCGAAGTGCGCCGAGGTCCGCCAGCCTCGCCGTCGGCCTCTGGCCCAGCTTCTCGCTGGCTTCGGCTACCTCAAACGCGGTTTCGTGCAGATGTATCTGAATCGCGGCTCCGGTTCTTTCCGAGAGCCGAACGGCTTCGGTCATCGGGCCGTCGGACACGGTGTAGGGTGCATGGGGACCAATAGCGGGCATGATGTAGCCGTCGTCTTTCCAGCTATCAATGAAGTCGGCGCCCTTGCTCAGATATTCATCCGGGCCGGCACCCCAGGGTGTTGGAAAATCCAGCAGCGGGAAGCAGATCTGCGCGCGGATCCCCGCATCGTAGGCAACCTGGGAGGCGATTTCCGGAAAGAAATACATGTCTGAAAAGGTGGTGGTGCCCGTGCGGAGCATTTCGGCCATGGCCAGTTGGGTACCATCGGCAATGAACTGTTCGCTGATAAATCGACCTTCGGCCGGCCAGATGTGATCGTTCAGCCAGGTCATCAGGGGGAGGTCATCCGCCATGCCCCGGAACAGGGTCATGGCTGCGTGGCCATGCATGTTAATCAGGCCCGGCATGACAACATGATGCAGAAGATCAACGGTTTCACGGGTTCGGAATGCCTGGTCCGCCTGCTCCTGGGGGATCACCGCGGCAAGGCGGTTGCCCTGGATAATGACGGCGTAATTCTCAAGTACCGTGCCTGCCGGCTCTATTGGAATCAGCCAGCGTGCGTTGATGCGTATATCGGCCGCGGTGATGGTGTCTGCCGTCATTAATCCTGCCTTACAGCGCCTGGCGCGAAGCTTCCGCGCCGTGAAAATGTAGCCCGGAAGTATAACCGTTATACTGGTACTTTTCAGCGCTGAAAATCGGAGCAGTTTTTATGGTAACAACCCCGGAACCTTCCCTGGAGCGCGGCATTGGCACGGTCGCTATACGCTGGCATGGGAGCAGTCTTGAGCTGCTGGACCAGCGCCTGCTGCCCGGGGAGGAACACTGGATAACCCTGGAGGGCGCAGCGGGTGTGGCGCAAAGTATCCGGGACATGGTGGTTCGGGGCGCTCCGGCGATCGGGATCAGTGCAGCCTACGGGGTAGCTTTGGCAGCCAGGCACGCCGGCGGTGGCGACTGGAAAGCGGAAATCAAGCAGTCCATTCGGGAGCTGGCGGCATCACGGCCGACGGCGGTGAACCTGTTTTGGGCACTGCAGCGGATGGAGCGGGTGTTTCACGCCTGTCATTCTCTGGACGAGGCGGTAAAGCGTCTGGCCCGGGAGGCCGAGGCAATCCACGAGGAAGACCTGGCTGCCAATTTCGCGATGGCAGATTATGCCCTCGAGTTTATTGGAGCAGAGAAACCGCTGTCGGTGTTGACCCATTGCAACACCGGTGCACTTGCCACTGGCGGCTACGGCACAGCTCTGGGCGTTGTTCGCCGGCTGAACGAGAAAAACCTGCTGAAAGAAGTCTATGCCGATGAAACCCGACCCTGGCTTCAGGGCGGCCGGTTGACGGCCTGGGAACTCTCTCGAGACGGAATTCCCGTCACCCTGAACGCCGATGGCGCCGCGGCAGCAATATTGGCCCGTAACGATGTGCGTTGGGTTATTGTCGGCGCCGACCGCATCACCGCCAATGGCGATGTGGTCAACAAGATTGGCACCTACAGTCTTGCGGTGCTGGCCCGCCATCACAAAGTGGGCTTCATGGTGGTGGCGCCGTCGAGCACCGTGGATATGGCCCTTGAGTCAGGCGCGGACGTTCCTATAGAGGAACGGGACGGTATTGAGGTGCGGGAAATACGGGGAATTCCGCTGGCGCCGGAAGGCGTCAACGTGTTCAACCCGGTCTTTGATGTAACACCGGCCAACCTGATTGACGCCATCGTTACTGAAAAGGGCGTGGTGCATAACCCCAATATTACCGGTATGAAAGCGCTATTTGGTTGAAGAGGAGCCTCCCGCCGGTCGCTTCTTGCGGGCGGGGGAACTCTCGGGGCTGGCTGGCCCGTCGGGGTGTTTGTCTTCGTAGGCAGCCTGCAGCTTGGCCACCTCCTGTTCCTGTTGCTCTATAAAGTGCAGGGACATCTCAAAGCTCTGCCGTGTAAACTCCAGCACTTTCTGGAAACCCTCATCCGAGAGCGTGCGGGCATCGTCATGCCGGCGGAAGATGTTGATGAATTCGCGCTCGCGCTCAAACTGCAGGGGCAGCCTGGCCACGCCCCAATCGTTCAAAATCTGCCAGACTTCGGGATTGTAGTTGCGCGTGGTGCGCATAATGAACGGAATGGGGTCGTTCCGGGCGATAAGGGCAGCAAGCCGCAGAATCAGCTCGAAAGAGAGCGTGGAAGTGCCGTTCTCAATGGCTTCCAGGACCGACTTGTCTCGCAGGTTCAGCGCCTCGCTCATTTCCGACAGGGTTAACCCGGCCACTTCCCGAATGTCTTTCAGGGACTGGCCCGCCGTGAGCATCGCCCGCAACTGGTCCTGGGAATTGATGAGGGCCCGGCCAACCCGCAGTGACGTATCGGTGGCTTTCACCCCGAACCTGAGCGCCGACCCGGTCAGGCTGGCCAGACGGTCGATCAGCCCTTCCGGCGTCCGTTCCTGGCTTACCGGTTTTTCCAGCCCTTCCACTTGTTCCAGCGAGCGCATGGCATGCAAGGCATCCAGAAGCATGTCCTGGAGCATTCGCGCTTTCTGGCGGCTATCCTGCCCGCTGGTGTCCTTCTCAGTCATGGGCCTGGAGACGTCCGTCTATCGGGTTGCGGCGGAGGCCGGAGCCTGTGCCGCAAACTGTTGCGGATCCAGGATGGACGCCATGCGATTATCCAGGTCCAGCATGTCAGCCATGATGTGACCGCCCTCCCGGATCACGAAATCCAGTTCTTCGTCGGTGGAGTCGAGATCAGCCGCCTGCTGGTCCTGCCAGTCTTCAAGGGCTTCGAGAGAATCGAATGGCGGTTGGCCTTTCAGTTCCCGTCTTGCGTTGGCAATGGTCAGACGCGTGCGTTCAATCTGTTCGTGCTGGGCGCGGCGTTCTTCCAGGTTCAGGCTGACGCTGTCCGTGGCACGCTGCTTGGTCAGGAAATCGATTTCCTGTTGCAGCAGGCTGAATTCAGCATTGGTTGAGAACCGCTCCTCGTGGCGCTTGCGAAGCTCATCAATGATGCCGCTGAAATCAAAGTAGCGGGTGTGCGGCACGGCTTCGATCTGGTCCCAGGGCAGGGCGTGATCCAGGGCGTCCTCACCAATGCGGGTCTTGTCGATCCGGGACGGAATCTCGATGTCCGGAATCACACCCTTGTGCTGGGTGGAACCGCCGGATACCCGGTAGAATTTGGACTGGGTAATCTTGAGCTGGCCATGGTTAAGGGGGCGCACTGCCTGAACCGTGCCCTTGCCGAAGGTCTGGGAGCCGACGACCAGACCGCGGCCATAGTCCTGGATGGCTCCGGCGAAGATCTCCGATGCTGAAGCACTCATGCGGTTGGTGAGCACCACCAGCGGGCCGTCATAGGCGACGGAAGGATCCTCGTCGTTCAGTATCTGCACATCGTTGTTGGCATTGCGGATCTGAACGGTGGGGCCTTTGTCTATAAACAGGCCGACCAGATCGTTGGCTTCGTGTAGAGCGCCACCGCCATTATTGCGCAAATCCATGACCAGTCCGTCCACGCCCTCGGCTTCCAGCTCGGTAATGAGGTTGCGGACATCCCGGGTGGTGCTCTTGTAGTTTGGATCGCCGGCCTGCATGGCCTGGAAGTCGGCATAGAATGTCGGAATGGTAATGACACCGATGGTGTATTCCTTGCTGCCGCGCTCAAGCCGGATAGTGTCCTTGCTGGCGCTCTGTTCCTCCAGCTTCACCTCATCCCGTTTGATAGCGATGGTCTCGGTGATGGTTTCATCAGACGCGTTGGCCGGAATGACTTCCAGAGTGACCGTTGAGTTCCGGGGCCCACGAATCAGATCCACAACCTCGTCCAGGCGCCAACCGATTACGTTCACTGGCTTCTCGCCTTCCTGGGCTACCGAGACGATACGATCTGCCGGTTCCAGCTGGCCCTGCTTCGAGGCTGGCCCGCCTGGGACAAGCCTGACCACCTTGGTGTATTCATTGTCTGATTGAAGCACCGCACCAATGCCTTCCAGGGAAAGGCTCATGTTGATATTGAAGTTTTCGGAGGTGCGCGGCGAAAAGTAGGAGGTGTGCGGGTCCCACATGCCGGTAAACGCGTTCATATAGGCCTGGAAGGCGTCCTCGCTGCGGGCCTGGTAGGCACGCTTGAGTTGCCCTTCATAGCGGCGGCGCAGGGTCTCAACAATGGCGTCGTCGTCGGCACCGTTCAGGCGTTGCGCCAGCACCGCGTTCTTGATGCGCTTGAGCCAGAGATCGTCCATAGCGCTGGCGTCAGGTTCCCAGTCCGCCTCCGAGCGGTCGACCAGAATGCTCTCGTTGGCTGAGAAGTCGAGCGCGTCTATGCCGTTGTCGATGGTTTCCAGGGCAAACTGCAGGCGCTCGATGATCCGCTGCTGAACCAGGTTGTAGATATCAAAACCTGGCTGTAGCTGGCCGGTTTTCAGGGCCGAGCCCAACTGGGTCCGGATCTTTTCGAATTTTGCGATGTCTTCCTGAGACAGATAGATCCGCTGCCCGTCCAGGTAGTTCAGGTAGGCGTCGAATACATCGCCGGACAGATCGTCACTGATTCCCAGGTCGCGGAAGTGGGTGAACTGGAGCTGACGGGCAATCAGGATATTTGCCCGTGCCTGGTCGATCGTCGGCGCGACTGGCTCATAGACAGCTTGGGTATCAACCTTGGCCTGCAGCCCCAGTGGCGTCGATAGCAGCAATGCGACAGCCATTGCCTTGCACACCCCGTACCGACCAGATCCGGCCGGAGAGCGACGAGCCATAATTCTTTCCGCGATGGTCATAAATGCGTACCTGACGGTGTGGGGAGCCCCTCCCGGTTTATCGAGGAGTTATCTACCCGTGACTGATTAAATTTATTGTAGGCAAGCGCTACAGCTGATGCCATAGGCAGGGCGTATCGGTTCGTGACAATCTGTCCATGAAGGCGCCAGGTTGGTAACCGGATGAGCGCAGGCCGCGCCGGCCTGTTACCTGATGGGAGGGTGCCGGGAGGGAAGGCTATCCCTCCCGGCAATGGACTACAGGCGGCCGATCAGGAGAACGGCGTGTTGGTTTCCGCCTTTTCCTGCAGCAGTTTGGGGGGCGTAAAACGTTCACCGTAGGTCTTGGCGAGCTCCGTTGCCCGCTCCATGAATGCTCTCACGCCGTACTGATTGATGAACTGGATGGCGCCACCGGTCCAGGGCGCATAGCCAATGCCGAAGATACTGCCGATGTTGGCATCCTCCACCGTGCGCAATACACCTTCCTCCAGACAACGAACCGTTTCGATGGCCTGGATAAACAGGATCCGGTCTTTCAGCTCCTGCAGTTTGACGGTGCGGGCCTTGTCTGCATCTACGAACAGATTCTCCAGTTCCGGCCACAGATGTTTCTTGCCGTTGGCCGGGTAGTCGTAGAATCCGGCACCCGCAGCCTTGCCCTTGCGGCCGTGCTCGTTAACCATCGCATCAATGACGGCTTCCGCGGGGTGGGCGTTCCAGGAGCCACCGGCGACTTCGGTGTCCTTTTTGCTCTGGTCACGGATGTGTTGCATCAGGGTCATGCTGACTTCGTCGGATATGGCCAGTGGCCCCACGGGCATACCTGAGAGCAACCCGGCGTTTTCAATGCTGGAGGGGTGGATGCCTTCACCCAGCATACAGATGCCTTCGTTGACGAAGGTGCCGAAGACCCGGGACGTGAAAAATCCCCGGCTGTCATTCACCACCACCGGGATCTTGCCGATCTGCTGCACGTAGTCGAACGAGCGTGCCAGGGTTTCATTGGAGGTTTTCTCGCCCACAATGATTTCAACCAGTTGCATCTTGTCGACGGGTGAGAAGAAATGCAGGCCGATGAAGTTTTCGGCTTTCGCTGAGGCCTCGGCGAGTTGGGTAATGGGAATGGTCGAGGTGTTGGACGCAAAAATCCCGTTTGCCACCAGCTTGGGCTCTGCTTCCTGGGTAACTTTTGCCTTCAGTCCACTGTCCTCGAACACCGCCTCGATCACCAGATCACAGCCTTCCAGATCGTCCGCGGAATCGGTGGCCTTGATGCGGCCAAGGATGTCCGCTTTTTGCGCTTCGGTCATCCGGCCGCGGCTGACCTTCTTGGCCAACAGCTTCTCGGAATAGCTTTTGCCTTTTTCAGCATTTTCCACCGTGACGTCTTTCAACACCACGTCGATCCCACGCGTGGCCGTTGAATAGGCGATACCAGCGCCCATCATGCCGGCGCCGAGCACGCCGACCTTACGGAAGGTTTCTTTCTCAACGCCGTCGGGACGGCTGCCGCCCGCCTTGATGGCGTTCAGCTGGAACCAGAAGGTGCCGGTCATGTTCTTGGCGACCTGGCCGATCACCAGTTCGGCAAAATACCGGGTTTCGATCAGGCTACCGTTGTCGAAATCCACCTGGGCACCTTCGACTGCCGCGGAAAGGATGCGCTCCGGGGCTGGATAACACCCTTTCGTTTTCTGCTTCAGCATGGCCGGGGCGATGGCCAGTTTCTGAGCCATGGCGGGATGGTGAGGCGCGCCGCCAGGAAACTTGAAGCCTTTCTGGTCCCAGGGTTGCTGACATTTGGGGTTGGCATCGATGAATGCCCGGGCTTTTGTAATCATGTCGTCGGCAGACTCGGCCAGTTCGTCGACTATGCCGGCCTTGAGGGCGGCTTTCGGATTCACCTTTTTGCCTTCCATCAGGAACGGGAAGGCCGCTTCCAGGCCAATCATTCGGGGCAGTCGTTGCGTGCCGCCACCACCGGGAAGCAGGCCCAGTGTCACTTCCGGCAGCCCCAGCTGAATGCTGTCGTCGTCAATGACGATGCGGTGATGGCAGGCCAGGGCGATCTCCAGGCCGCCTCCGAGGGCGGAGCCATTAATAGCGGCAACCACCGGTTTGCCGGTAGTTTCCAGGAAGCGCATGTGGGCTTTCAGGCCGTTGACCATATCTTCAAAGGTTTGGGCATCATCCCGGGTGACCTTGTGCAGCTCTTTCAGGTCGCCGCCGGCAAAAAAGGTCTTCTTGGCCGAGGCAATGATCACGCCGCGGATGTTTTCCAGATCACCTTTCGCTTTTGCGGCAGTTTCCGAGAGGGCGTCCCGGAAAGCGGCATTCATGGTGTTGGCGGACTGGCCGGGCATGTCGATGGTGAGGGTCAGGATCTGATCTGAACCCAGTTCGTAACGGATGGCACTCATAATCGGTTCTCCTTGAAAAGTGGACGGGTTCAGACGCGCTCAATGATGGTGGCAATGCCCATGCCGCCGCCAACGCACAGCGTGGCGAGGCCATAGCGCATTTCACGCCGCTCCAGCTCATCCAGCAGGGTGCCAAGAATCATGGCGCCGGTGGCACCCAGCGGGTGGCCCATGGCAATAGCGCCGCCGTTCACGTTCACTTTTTCGTCGGGAACCGAGAGTTCCCTCTGGAAGCGCATCACCACAGAGGCGAAGGCCTCGTTCACTTCAAACAGGTCAATCTGATCGGCGGTCATGCCCGCCTTTTCCAGAGCTTTGCGCGCCGCCGGCGCAGGACCGGTCAGCATAATGGTCGGGTCAGTGCTGGTCACTGCTGTGGCAATTATGCGGGCGCGCGGTATGAGACCCATGGCCTTACCTTTGGCCTCGCTGCCGATCAGCATGGCAGTGGCACCATCGACGATACCTGAGGAATTACCGGCGTGATGCACGTGGTTAATCTTCTCCACGTAGTGGTATTTCTCCCGGGCGACACCATCGAAACCCATCTCGCCCATCATCTGGAAGGAGGGCTTCAGACCAGCGAGGCTCTCCAGCGTGGTGTTGCCACGCACGTGCTCATCTCGATCGAGGATCACCACGCCATTCTGGTCAGTGATCGGAATGATGGATTTGCCAAAGTAGCCGTTTTCCCAGGCCTTGGCCGCTTTCTGCTGGGATTTCACTGCAAAACCATCGACGTCTTCACGGCTGAATCCCTCGAGCGTGGCAATCAGATCCGCGCCGATACCCTGGGGCATGAAACCGGTATGCAGGTTAGTCTCGGGGTCCGTTGCCCAGGCACCGCCGTCGGAGCCCATAGGCACCCGCGACATGGCTTCCACGCCACCGGCAACCACCATATCTTCCCAGCCGGAGCGTACTTTCATGGCGGCCAGGTTGACTGCTTCCAGCCCGGACGCGCAAAAACGGTTGAGAGTAACGCCGGCCACTTTTTCGTCCCAGTCGGCTGCCAGAGCTGCCGTCTTGGCGATATCCGCACCCTGATCGCCCACCGCGGTGACGCAGCCCATCACAATGTCATCCACCTGGGCGGTGTCCAGGCTGTTCCTCTCCTGCAGCGCATGGAGCACCGTGGTCAACAGCGTGATGGGTTTGACGCTGTGAAGTGATCCGTCTTTTTTTCCACGCCCTCTGGGGGTGCGGACTGCATCGAAGATATACGCCTCGGTGGTCATTGCTTGTCCTCTGGTCATATTGTTTTCGGAAGTGATTTACCGATGACACAACCATAGCCGGTTGCAGCTGCGGGGGGTAATGACGCGGGCTGCCAATCGCATTGGCGAAATTGCTCATCAACCATGACAACGAGAGAGGTGACTTCTATGGTGTTAGAAACCGCAGACGAATTCAGGAGGCGAAAGCCATGTCTCTGCGAGATGCGATCGACAATTTTTACGAACGGCTGGTGGTGGATGCCATTGAGGCAACGCGGGAGGAGTCCGACACAGCGGACTTTCTCACTGACGTAATGTGCGTGGCCCTCAACCGCCTGCCCACGCGGTATTATCGTCATTCAATCGATATGATGTTCTATCTGGCGGACGAAGAGCTCAAGGGGATGAAGCAGAAGTCCCTGGCCGCCGTAAAAGAGGCCAGGGAGTTCGTCAGAGCGCATCAGCGGGAGTAGACTGCGGGGCGCTTCAGGCCGGATTCAGGTTGGCGATAGCCATGTTCAGGCGCTCGGCCAGCTCGGCGTTTGCGTCTTTGCCGATTCCGCCGAGGCACCAGTTCGCAAGCAGTTTTTCCACGTCCTGCATTTGATCGCTGCCGTTGTCCGCGGCACCCATGCCGTCAGCCAGGCGCCGGACCTGGATTTCCATGCGGCGCTGCTGGTCTGTCTCTGGAGAGGGAACACCGCACAGTATCTCGGCCCGGATTACCAGCTCGACCGGGTCACTGGCGTCTGAGGTCTCTGCCAGTGCAGACCAGTGTTGCGGTGCTGCATCCTTGGCGGTTTCGCCGGTTGTTGCCGCGATTACCAGAGACTGCCAGGACGCCATTTTTGCCCGAAGCCTCAGGGTGGAAAGGACCTGATTCAGCCGCTGCTTTTCCTGCTGAAGCTGGTCTTTGACGCCCTTGGACAGGCTGGACGGGTCGATCTCCCGGAGCGTCTTCAGCGCCGCTGTTATTGCTTGCTCATCACTCTCGGCAGATACCCCGGAAGCCTGCTGCAAGTCCGCCTGCGCCGACTCGTCGGCAGCCCGCGACGCCTGCTGCTGCTCGGTGCGCTCGGCATCGCGGCGGGCAAAGATCTGGTCGCAGGCCTTGCGGAAAGCCTGCCACAATTTGCGGTCTTCCCGATGACGGGTAATCCCGATGGCTTGCCAGTCGCCCTGCAGCGACTTTGCCTGGTTCATGGCCTCCTGAAGCGGTTCGTGGTCAACCAGTGCCTCGGCTTTCTCCACGATTGCCTGTTTCAGTGTTTCGTTTTTCCGCCGCTCTTCATCCAGGGGCGCTTCCAGTCTCTTGAGCAGTTCATCGAAGCGCTTCTGAACAGCACGATTTTCCCGGAATTCCACCGGCCAGGCTTCCTTCCACTCCTGGCGGGCGGTCTGGTGGATACGCTCAGCGGCCTTCCAATCGATCGACGACCAGTCGGCGTTGTTCAGGAAGCTCTCAAGTTGCTCGCAAATGGCGGCTCGCTTCTCCAGATTGGCCTGTTTCAGGCCCGATTTCGCAGAAAAGTAGGCCTTGCAGGGCTCGTAGGCTTTGTCTGAGGCAGCCTTGAAGCGGGACCAGAGGGTTCGGTCGGAAGAGCCGCCCAGATCACGCCACTCATTCTGCAATTCCTTGATCCGCTCTGCCTTGGCTTCAGGGTCCATGGGCTGGTCTGCCAGGTATTCCATTTGTTCACACAGGGCAATCTGCTTCGGCTCGGTCGCAAAACCCTGCCAATCAGAGAGCTCCCTCAGTTGCCCGTTCAGCAGTTGCATCCGGGCCTGGAAGGGTTTGGCATGGCGTTGATCCAGATCCCGAAAATGCTGCTGGGCGGTTTTGAACAGCTGTTTCGACTCTTTCAGCTGTTTGGCCTCAAGCGCTTTTTCCAGTTTGTTGAGGTCGGCTTCGAGGCGATTCGCCAGGGATTTCTGCTGCTCCTGGTCAACACGCGGCTGGGTAGGTGCCTTGGGCTTGCCGGCCAGTTTTCGCAATGGCTCAAGCAGAGTGGGGATGGGGTAGCCTTCCGGCCAGTTGATCTCGGCAACCAGGTTTTTGGCCTGGGCACGCTGCTCGTCAGTGGGATCGCCTTCACCTTCAAGCAGAGCGCCGAGTTCGACGATGGTGTCCCGGTCCTGGGTAATCCGACGGACAGAACTGAGATAATTGCGCAGCGCCAGCATGGCGGTCTCGTACGATTTCTGTTCCTGCTTTTCCACTGTTGTATCGCGGGTTGCTTCCAGCCAGCGGTTTTCCTGGGTCTTCTGCAGAGCGTCCAGAGAGGCGAGTGACGGCAGGGTCTCTGGCGGTTGTGCCTTGAGCTCATCCAGTGTGCGTGTCAGCAGGTCGAGGGTTTCCCGGCGCTGCAGCTGCTGCTCATCCTGGCGCTTTTCATCCTCCGCGGCGGACTGCAGAGCCGTAATGCGTTCTTTACAGCGGTGCACCGCTTCCAGAAATGCCTGTGTCTGTTCCGGTGTGGCGTGCTCCTCCACGTCGGTCCATTGCTTCAGCAGGGCATCAAGCCGGGCCTCGTAAAGCTTGGTGTCGTCGCTTTTTGCCTGGTCCTGTGCGTGACGGGTCAGGGTGGCAATGGTCTGGCTGATGCTGTCCAGTCGGGCCTGTTCTTCACGGCGTTGCTGAAGCGCCGACTTGACCGTCTGATAGACCCCCTTATCCCGGCCTTTGGCCTGTTTCTGCACTTCCTGAAGACTGGCTTCATCCGTCAGCCTGCCGGCGGCGGACTGCCGGATATCCGATGTGACGCCTTCAATGGCGAGTTTCGCCAGGTCACTCTGCGATGGCGAGCCGTCAAGGGTTCCGAGCTGTTCTTCTCTCTGGCTGGCCCGGGTATCCTCCTGTTCGACAGGCTCGGGCTGTAAGGCTTTCCGAGGTTTTGGAGCCGCCTCGGTTGTCTTGCGGGATCTGAACAGTTTCTGGATGAACGCAGCCATAAGAGTATCCTTGGGTGTTGAAACCAGTTCACGGTGTCGGGCAAAGTTGGGCCGCCACCGGCCATCGGCCTCCGGTTCGGGGTGCCGGGTAGTTTTACTGGTCAGCCTGAGGTGCTGGCCAGTTGGAAAAATTCGCGGCTAGTCTAGCGTTTTGTATGCGTGTGCGGAAAGGGTCTGTATGGCAAAACAGGAAAATCAGGATGATCAGGAATACAAGGCCCGGGCAACGGCGCTGAGATTGCTGGCCAGGAGGGAGCACAGCCGCCTTGAGCTGAGCCTGAAACTCCGTCAGAGAAAGGTGTCGGGAGACATTATTGACGCCGTTCTGGATGATTATGAGCAAGAGGGTTGGCTTGACGACGATCGGTTTGCCGACGTTTATGCCCGCCAGAGAATGGATCTTGGCTACGGGCCGCTGCGTATTCTGGGGGAGCTACAACAGCGCGGAGTACATAAGTCTCCGGAGTGTGTTGACGAGATGACCGAGGAAGACTGGTGTCAACGGGCTATCGGTATCCGCGATAAGCGGTTCGGCCTGGGAGATCTCAGTGAAGACTGGGACGAAAAGGTGCGTCAGGCGCGTTTTCTGAATCGTCGGGGCTTTTCCGCCAGCCAGGTGGAGCGGGCCCTGGAAGCTCGCGCCGACTAACCTTGTACAACTCGGAAAGGGTCAGAGGGTCGGAGGGATCATGCCGAGCTCTGCCGGCAGGCCAGCCCGGAGTTTATCGTCCGGCCCAAGCTCGTCTGCCAGGATCCCGGGTTTCTGGCTTTCCTCCATCTGTACAATTTGCTCTTCCTGCTCCGGCGCCGGTGTGGCCGGTTCGTTGAGCCGGGCCAGAACATCGTAGTAGCGTCGGATATTCTGAACGTAGATCACCGGTTCATGGCCCCGGGCGTAGCCAAATCTGGTCTTGGTATACCATTCTTTCTGAGCCAGCAGCGGCAGGAATTCTTTTACATCCATCCATCGGTCCGGATCTTTTCCGGCGCCTTCTGTCAGGCGACGGGCGTCCTCAAGGTGGCCAAAACCCACGTTGTAAGAGGCGAGGGCGAACCAGGTCCGGTCCGGTTCGGGGATCCGTTCCGGGATTTTCTCATGCACGATCCGGAAATACTTGGCGCCACCCTGAATGCTCTCTTCGGCATCCAGGCGGTTGTTGATGCCAATATGGCTGGCGGTGTTCCGGGTCAGCATCATCAGGCCGCGGACTCCGGTGGGAGATTCCGCATTGGGCCGCCAGTGGGACTCCTGGTAACCGATGGCCGCTAGCAGCCGCCAGTCCATGTTGAAATCCCTGGCATAGTCGCGAAACAGTGATTCGTATTTGGGTAGGCGGTTTTCCACATGGTGCATGAAGGTGCGGGCGCCGACGTAATTGAGCCGGTCCAGATGGCCATAGAAGCGCTCGGCAACCTGGGCCAGGGTGCCGTTTGAATCAAGGGTTTCGAGAAACTGGCGGGCGGCTTTTGCCAGGGAGTCATCCTGAGCTGCAGGGAAAAACCAGGCCAGTTTGCCCGGCTCTCCGATGGCAAAGGCTTCCTTCACCATGGGGTAAAAGACGTGGTTAAGATCAAGTTCGTTGGATGAGATGATCGCGTAGGGGAATTCGCCGCTTTCAACCCGGGTAAGTACACCAGCTGCGTCGAGTCCCGGATGAACTTGCCATTGGAGGTCTGCAGTCTTGTTCAGGGCTTCATTGAGGCGATGTTCGTGGTTGCTGTCGGCAACAACGTGAACTGTTTTGCCAGCAAGGTCCGCCAGTGATGCCGGGCGATCCACATCCCGATTGTAGACGAGGATCGACTGCGCGGTAATGCCGGTGGCGACGGTGTGGTACTGGTCGGCAAACTCCAGCTGTCGGGATAGCCCTGCCATGCCGAAGTGAGCGTAGTTCTTTCCCAGTACTGACAGGATTTCGGTATTATCATCGGCGACGCGAATGCGAAGCTTTACGCCCAGTTCATTGGCAAACAGTTTCGCCAATTCATAATCGTAGCCAGTTGGGCCGTCTTCGCTTTCCACGTAAATGGAGGGCGCCGTACGGGTAATTACGTGCAACACACCCTCATCCTGGACTTCCTGCAAGGTGCTGGGTTGTGAGCAACCGTTAGCCAAGAGGGCGATGCCAAGGAGAAACAGTGTCCTGGCAGATGCGCCTTTGAAAGCAGTAAGAATTCTGGACAAGTCCCTGGTCTCCGTCACGGCTGGATCATCTGTTACAGCTGCGCTGAGTGCCCTGCAACCCTCTCTATCCTGAGCGTGGAATCCCTTTCCACAAATTCAATGATCCTTGGTGTTGGGTGTCTGGTCAATAAATCTGGTTAATTAATATGCAAAACAATGTCAATTGTACGGTCCGGTATTAACGCTTCAAGCGCTGTATCCTGACACCGCTTTCGAGTATCATGTCGGCCTTTCAAATTGCACCCAGACTTCCCCGTTTCGCGCGATACAGGTTGATATCATGCTTGAACTTCGCGGCGCTCCCGCGCTTTCGCCATTCCGCTCCCGCAAACTGCATTCCCGGATTCAGGACATCGTGCCTGAAGTCGAGCATGTCTACGCAGAGTTCATGCACTTCGTCGATCTGGAGTCGGATCTCTCAGACGCCGAACAGGCTATTCTCGACCGCCTGCTGACCTACGGTCCCAGTGTTCCGGTGGAAGACCCGGATGGGGTTCTGTTCCTGGTTGTGCCGCGTCCAGGAACCTTGTCGCCCTGGTCCAGTAAGGCGACAGACATTGCCCGGAACTGCGGGCTTCGTCAGATTCATCGGATCGAGCGGGGTACCGCTTTCTACATCCGTTCTGGCCGCAAGCTTGGTCTGGAGCAGCGGGAGAAGATCGCAGCTCTGCTTCACGACCGCATGACCCAGAAAGTATTCCATGAAATGGGTGGTGCGGAGCTGCTGTTCAGTCATGAGGAGCCGCGTCTCCTGGGACGGGTTCCCGTTCTGGCCGGTGGCCGCGGTGCTCTGGTGGAGGCGAACTCCCGTCTGGGGCTGGCCCTTGCAGAAGATGAAATAGACTATCTGGTTAAATCCTTTACGGATCTTGAGCGCGATCCGACCGACGTTGAGCTGATGATGTTTGCACAGGCGAACTCTGAGCACTGCCGTCACAAGATATTCAACGCGTCCTGGGATATTGACGGCGAGGGCCAGGAAAAGTCCCTGTTCGCCATGATTCGCAACACCTTTGAAATGAATAGCGAAGGTGTCCTCTCCGCATACAAAGATAACGCCTCGGTGATTCGGGGCAGTCGGGGTGGTCGGTTCTTCCCGAATCCGGAGACCGGGGTCTACGGGTACAACGAGGAAGAGATCCACATTCTGATGAAGGTGGAGACTCACAACCACCCCACAGCGATTGCCCCTGCGGCCGGTGCGGCAACCGGTTCCGGCGGTGAGATCCGCGACGAGGGCGCAACCGGACGTGGCTCCAAGCCCAAGGCCGGGCTGACCGGTTTCACGGTGTCCAATCTGAACCTGCCGGACGACCCCCAGCCCTGGGAAATCAACTACGGCAAGCCAGAGCGGATCGCGTCGCCTCTGGACATCATGATCGAAGGCCCTATTGGGGGCGCGGCGTTCAACAACGAATTTGGCCGCCCGAATCTTGCTGGCTATTTCCGCACTTTTGAAGAAAAAGTGTCGGGTGCTGGTGGCGAGGAAGTTCGCGGTTACCACAAGCCGATCATGATTGCCGGTGGTCTTGGCAACATTCGTGAAGAGCACGTGGAGAAGGGCAATATCCCGGTGGGCGCCAAACTCATCGTGCTGGGCGGGCCCTCCATGCTGATTGGTCTTGGTGGCGGCGCTGCGTCGTCCATGGATTCGGGCTCCAGTAACGAAAACCTGGATTTTGCGTCGGTTCAGCGGGACAACCCGGAGATGGAGCGTCGCTGCCAGGAAGTGATTGACCGTTGCTGGCAGATGGGCGA
>CAZFQI010000014.1:0-29020 GCA_964520755.1 uncultured Marinobacter sp.
CACGAGTACGCCTATCCAGGCTTGTCGATGCAGGGCTTGTAGTCCAGGAAAAGCGAAGCCGCGAAGTACAGATCCCCACCCGGTAACAGAACGTACCATCTTAGTCAGATTTATTATTTTGAATAGAACAAAAGGGACGCGACTATGAATGACATAAGCAAAAACGCCCGCAATGCTATCGCGATCGCGGCAGCAGGTCTGCTGGGGTCTAGCATCGTTACTGCATCCGAGATTCTGAGTGCCGAAGCCATCTCTGCGGCGGTCAGCGACCATTCCTACCAGGGCAGCATGAGCTCCCCCAATTCAGGCTTCAACGAGTACTACGCGCCGGATGGCACCATTCATGGCGTCGACTACCAGGGCGAGTGGACCACCAGAGACGGTGAAATGTGCTTTGCATACGGGCAGGAGCCAACCTGCTATGCCGTCAGCATCGATGGGCCATCCATGGTGCTTCGCCAGGACGGCGTCATCAAGGGTAACGGAATGCTGATTCAGGGCAATACCGTCAAGTAAGCTCCAGGAGTCAACGCTCCGGTGATTCAGCAATTCACTGGAGCGCTTTTTCTACGGCCTCCAGAAAACCAATCATATCCACCACCTGTTCGGACTCCGGATCAACGGTTTTCCCCTTCAGATCGGCAGTAACAATGCCCCGATCGACGGTATCCGTTAAGGCGGCCTTCAACTGAACGGCGTAATGACTGAGTGGCTCGTTACCCTCTCTTTCACCGAGGGTTTCCAGGGCGTTGGCTAGCGCGAAGATCAACGCCGACGGATTGAAATGGGCCACTTTCCCGTCGCTCTCCAGGTACTTCAGATACAGGTCATGGGCCGTGCCATGGGGCGCTTCGAACAGCATGGTGCCGTCCTTACTCTCAATGATCGAGCTGGCGGTCGCCAGGCTGCCACCGAGCGCGGCTGAGATGTCCGAAAAGATATCCCCATCCAGGTTCTGGGAGGGGTAAAGTGCGTTTCTCGGTGGGTCTGTGATCATCTTCTTAAGCTGGCTGGAAGGCCGCATGATCATGAACGATGGCGGCGGCGTGTCTTCGCTGGCCAGCTCTCTGCGCACTTCGGTGATCACGTGGCTGTAGACTTCGTCGTATTCCATGTATTCGCGTTTCAGGCCGAAATACACTTCTTTGTCCTTGCGCGAGGCGTCCCGGAATACCTGCAGAACCCAGTCCTTGATGGCTTCCCGGTCATTGGACATGAGCAGCATGGGATCGCCTTTTTTGACCCGGCGGGCATGCTTTTCGTCGCCGTCGACAATCACCTTGAGGATGCCATCCTCCTTCGCAGCCATGTTGAAGCTACCATACTGGTCGCCGCCACCGGCACTCATACGGGAAATGGACACGTGGGCACCCCGGCCCGGAATGCCGAACTCGCGAAGCTGATTTACCAGCTTGAGCAGTTTGCGCCCGGTGGTGTTGTCCGGCACACCCCAGAGTGCGCGCTCAGGTGGATTGGAGACAATGCGTGCCGCCTGGGCATCGATCAGCTCGTAGTAATAATTGAGCCCCAGATCATCGATCTGCTTCTTGTAGTCACTTTGATAGATATCCTCGATCACCGAGCGCATGGCGCCATCGTAGCCGGGGATCACGGTATCTTTCAGGCCCAGGTACACATCCCGTTTTTCTGCGATGGCCCGCTGGAAGAAACGATGGGCCCAGGCCTTAACGTCTTCGATGTCGTTGGTTGCCAGCAGCCAGGGATCGCCCTTGCGGATCTCACGGCGGTGCAGCTCAACCGGGTCGCCACTGCTGCCCACGAACATCAGTTTGACCACGCCGGTTGCCACGGACAGCTGGTTGAAGCTGTCCTTGATGCCCCCGAATTCCATGGTATCCACCTCAATATCGCGCCCCACCCACTCCGGCCGGCGGATATTGAGGTTACGGAACTGGATGTCCTCCCGGGTAATGTTGCCGCTGATGCCCTTCCGGATAGCACCGTTCGGAGACTTGATTGCCAGAGGATGCAGGTTGTTGCCGTCCACGTCCGGGTGTTTGCGGAGCAAGTCCTCCAGCTGCTGTCGGTTTACGGTCATACCGGCGTTCTTCACACCCACTCCATGACGCTGAAGCGCATCGATGGCATCGATAACCACCTGACCATTGGTCAGCAGACGGTTCTCCGCGGACAGATCGATTTCCTCAAGCTGAATATCAAGCTGTGAGCTCACGAACTTCTTGAGAATATGCTCAAACGCAACCTGGGCCATTTCGTCGCCGTGAAGAATCACGAGAGGCGAGGTCACACTGATTCTGCTGTCCATGGATGTCTCCCTGCTGTTTGTTGACCGTTTCAGTCCTGCTGCGATGCCGACTGCTTGATGCCTAAACGCTCGTTGACGGTATCCCGGATTTCCCGGTAACGCTCTGGATTCTTGGCCAGGGTATCCAGATTGTCCTCGGGGAATATCTCTTTTTTCTTCTTACCGGCTTCCTCACTGTTAAAAATAGACGGCAAAAGCTGTTCCAGGCAACGCAACATAACTTCCGGCGATACCGAAGCCCCGGGTGAGGCACCCAGCAATGTGCCGTAGGTCTTGTCACTGGACACCAGGATCTCGGTACCCATCTGCAGATCACCATCTCTGATGATCTGGACGCGCTGGCCGGCCTCGACCGGTTTCCAGTTGAATTTTTTGCTCATGCCAGGCGCAAAGCTGTCCAACTCCTCAAACATGCTCTTTTCGCCTTTGAAGGTTTCTGACACCAGGTACTTAACCAGCGGAAAATGCTCAATGGCGACATTCAGCAAACCCGGAATATCGTGCAGGCGCATCGCACGAAGGTAATCCAAAAAGCCACGCCCCCTCTCAAGGACCGGCTTGAATGAGGCGAACGGTCCGAACAGTAAATAGTACTGACCATCCGATACCCTGAGGTCCAGGTGCGGGACCGACATCGGGGGCGCACCTACCTTCGCTTTACCATAGGTCTTGGCCCGATACTGCTCGGCCTGTTCGGCACTGATCGGAGCCTGCAGGAAGCGACCGCCCACCGGAAAGCCGGTAAACCGTTTCGCAAAGGGTAGATGGCTCTTTTTCAGGATTGGGAAAGCACCCCCACCGGCACCGACAAACAGAACGTCTGCCTTGTACTGACGGTCAACTCCCCTGCTCTTCGTCTCCACAAGCCAGCTACCAGCCGGGCTTCGATGCACGCGCTTAACATGGGTGCCGTATTCAATCTTTACGCCCAGGTCATTCACCGCATGTTCAGCCATTTGCTCGGTCAACGCACCGAAGTTGACGTCCGTACCCGTTTCAATAACCGTTGCCGCCATTTTTTCATGCCGAGGACGCTGCTCCATGGTGTAGGGAATCCAGCTTTTGATCTCATCGAAATCTTCCGAGTAGCGCATCTTTTCGAAAAAATGATGGGCCGACATCTCATTGAAACGGAGTTTCAGCTCAGGAATAGATGGCTCAGAGACGATGGTGCAGTGCTTGGTCTGGTTTATAAATGATTTGGGGTCTTTGATAGCGCCCGTCTGAACCAGGTACGCCCAGAACTGCTTGGCCACATTAAACTGAGCGTGAATCTTCTCAGCCTTTTCGACCGAGATAACCTCTTCGTCTACCGGCGTGTAGTTCAGCTCACAATTCGCCTCGTGCCCGGTGCCGGCGTTGTTGAATACCCAGGAGTTTCCCGCCCCGGGACCGTCCAGTCTTTCAAGAATGGTGATATCGAGTTCAGGTGCCAGCTCTTTCGCCAGGGTCGCGAAAGTGGTGCCCATTATTCCTGCGCCAATAATGATTACGTTCATTAAAACCTACCCGCGTGAGTCAAATGTCTGAATCAGATTAAAAAAGTGTATATCTTGACGGTAGCACGCTTCGCCAGGCACGGAAAACGCATAGCGAGCGCTCCCTCATGACAGGAAAATCTCGATCCGAGGGTCTACCCCTGCCTGGCAGTTTACGTTAAGGTAAACGCCACCTGGCACGAATCACACCAGATTCCGCCAGGCTGTCTACAATGACATTAACTACACTCCCACAAGGAGTGTTTGTTCCTCAGGCCACCACCCCAGGAAGAGGATTATGACAACAACAAAGTCCAAAGTTGTGTATTCCCCAGTGTTTACCGACGGTGCGGAATTCCGGATTCCCACGTTCAAGCTTCTGAAACAGGACGGCAAGCTCTACAAGAGCGCCAAGGCTCCTGATCTCGACAAAGACAAGGCCCTTCGTATCTATCGGGCCATGGTCACTACCCGAATACTCGACGAGCGCATGCTTGCCGCCCAGCGACAGGGCCGCTTGAGCTTTTACATGCAGTGCACCGGTGAAGAAGCTGCCGTGATCGGCAGTGCAGCGGCGCTGGATGATGGCGACATGATCATGGCGCAGTATCGGGAGCAAGGCGCCCTCGCCTACCGCGGCTTTACCATCGACGAGTTCATGAACCAGTTGTTCGGCAACGAGATGGACTACGGCAAGGGCCGCCAGATGCCGGTGCATTATGGTTCGAAGAAGCTGAACTACATGACCATTTCCTCGCCGCTGGCCACCCAGATTCCCCAGGCCGCAGGCTATGCCTATGGTCAGAAACTGCGTGGCGAAGGCCTCTGCACCGTTACCTATTTTGGAGAAGGCGCCGCATCCGAAGGCGACTTTCATGCTGCCCTGAACATGGCTGCGGTTCATCGGGTACCGGTGATCTTCCTTTGCCGCAACAACGGCTACGCCATTTCTACGCCAGCCGCCGAACAGTTTGCTGCCGACGGCGTTGCACCCCGGGCTTACGGGTACAAGATGGACGTGATCCGGGTGGATGGGAACGACATTCTTGCGATGTATCAGGCTACCCAGGAAGCCCGAAAGCTGGCCGTGGAACACAACCGTCCGGTGTTGATTGAGGCCATGAGTTATCGACTAGCTGCCCACTCCTCCTCAGATGACCCATCCGGCTACCGCAGCAAGGACGAAGAAGCCGTGTGGCGCGAGAAAGATCCGATCCTGCGCATGCGCCTCTGGTTGGAAAGCAAGAAATGGTGGAGTGAGGACGACGAAAAGCAGCTCCAGGAAAATATGCGCCGGGAAGTGCTCGAAACCATGAAACGGGCACAAAAACGGCCACCGCCGCCGCTTGAATCATTGGTGAGCGATGTCTACGACAAGGTCCCGCCGGCACTGGCCGAGCAGTTCGACAAATTGAAAGCGCATATCCGCCGGTACCCGGACGAGTACCCGAAGAGTGCCGAACACGCCAAGGGAGGGGCCTGAGATGACCAAGATGAATATGCTCCAGGCCATCAATAATGCCCTCGACACCGCTATGGCCGAGAACGAGCGAGTGCTGTGTTTCGGTGAGGATGTGGGCGTCTTTGGCGGCGTTTTCCGTGCCACCAGTAACCTGCAACAGAAATACGGCAAGGCCCGCTGCTTCAACACGCCGCTGGTAGAACAAGGCATCATCGGGTTTGCCAATGGCCTCGCAGCCCAGGGGTCGGTGCCGGTGGCCGAGATCCAGTTTGCCGACTACATCTTCCCGGCATTCGATCAGATCGTGAACGAATCCGCCAAGTTCCGCTATCGTTCAGGGAACCTGTTCGACGTGGGTGGGCTGACCATTCGCGCGCCATACGGCGGTGGTATTGCCGGCGGCCTGTACCATTCCCAGTCACCGGAAGCCTACTTTGCCCACACCCCGGGGCTGAAAATCGTGGTTCCGCGCAACCCGCATCAGGCCAAAGGGCTGTTGCTCGCCGCTATCCACGATCCCAACCCTACCCTGTTCTTCGAGCCCAAGCGTCTGTACCGGGCCTCAGTGGGTGAGGTGCCGGATGAAGACTACCGCCTGCCTCTGGGCGAGGCCGAAGTCACCAAGGAAGGCACGGACGTGACGATTCTGGGCTGGGGCGCCCAGATGGAAGTGATTGATCAGGCCGTGGAACGGGCCGAAAAAGATGGAATTTCCTGTGAGGTCATCGACCTGAGGACCATTCTGCCCTGGGATGTGGAAACCGTGGCCAACTCCGTGTTCAAGACCGGAAGGCTTGTGGTCACCCACGAAGCTCCCCTGACCGGCGGTTTCGCCGGTGAAATCGCCGCCACGATTCAGGAGCGCTGCTTCCTGTATCTGGAGTCTCCGATCGCTCGGGTAACCGGGATGGACACCCCCTTCCCGCTGGTGCTGGAAAAAGAGCACCTGCCCAACCACCTGAAGGTCTACGAGGCCATCAGGGCGAGCGTTGAATTCTAGGCTGATATCAGGACAGGAGAGCGACTATGAGTGATTTTATACTGCCCGATATCGGCGAAGGTATCGTGGAATGTGAACTGGTCAAATGGCTGGTCAGCGAAGGCGATGTGATTGAAGAAGATCAGCCAGTCGCCGAGGTGATGACGGACAAGGCTCTGGTGGAAATTCCAGCGCCCTACAAGGGTCGGGTGACCCGGCTCTACTATAAAGAAGGTGATATCGCCAAGGTTCACGCCCCGCTGTTTGAGCTGGTGGATGAGAGCGAAGGTGGTGGACAGGAACCTGCCAGCAGTTCTCCCGAGCCCGCCAAAGCAGAGCCTGCGGCTGAGACCAACACGCAGCCTGCTTCAGGTGCGGACTCCGGTGATAACGCCACCGAAGACTTCATCCTCCCGGATATCGGCGAAGGAATAGTCGAGTGCGAGGTTGTGGAATGGCGAGTCGCCGAAGGTGACGAGATCGAGGAAGACCAGCCCGTAGTGGACGTCATGACTGATAAGGCCATGGTCGAAATCACCGCCCCCAAGGCCGGGCGTGTTACCAAGCTCTACCACCAGCAGCAGGCCATGGCCAGGGTTCATGCCCCGCTGTTCGCGTTCATTCCCCGGGATCGTGAAGAGCCGGACGAGCCCAAAGCCAAACCGGAGCCCGCTGCGCAACTATCAACGGCAACGGCCTCCCCTGTGGCTTCGGCCAGCCGACAGCGCATTCCCGCCAGTCCGGCCGTTCGTCGCCTGGTTCGGGAGCACGAGCTCAACCTCGGCGACATCGCCGGCTCCGGCAAGGATGGACGGGTATTGAAAGCCGATGTTCTGGCTCACCTTGAAGAGGGCCCAAAACCGGCTCAGACTCAGGTGGCCGCCGACGATACGCGAGCCGCCACGACTGGCGGTGCCCGCAGGCAACCTGCGCCCGAACAGGAAGTTCGTGTCGAGCCTATCCGCGGCATGAAAGCCGCCATGGCGAAAAGCATGGTGAAATCGGCCACCACCATTCCTCACTTTATCTACAGCGAGGATATCGACGTCACCGATCTGCTGAGGCTCCGGGAACAACTGAAACCGGAGGCAGAAGCAAAGGGTTCGCGACTGACGCTCATGCCCTTCTTCATGAAGGCCATGGCACTGGCGGTGCAGGAATTCCCGGTACTCAACAGCCAGCTCAACGATGACGTCACGGAGATTCACTACCTGAGCCAGTGCAATGTCGGCATGGCGGTGGATGGCAAGGCTGGGCTTATGGTGCCGAACATCAAGGGCGTTGAAAGCCTGTCGTTGCTGGGCATTGCCGACGAGGTGGCGCGTCTGACCGAAGCGGCCCGCTCGGGCCGGGTCAGCCAGGAAGACCTCAAGGGCGGCACCATCACCATCTCCAACATTGGCGCATTAGGCGGCACCTACACAGCGCCTATCATCAATGCGCCGGAAGTGGCGATTGTTGCCCTCGGGCGCACCCAGAAACTGCCCCGGTTCGATGCCGATGGCCAGGTGGTGGAACGGGCCATCATGACCGTGAGCTGGGCTGGCGATCATCGCATTATCGACGGCGGCACCATTGCCCGGTTCTGCAATCGGTGGAAAGGCTATCTGGAATCACCGCAAACCATGCTTCTGCATATGGGCTGACGTTTCATCATGGCGCAGAAGACTCAGCTGCAGCAGTTCTACATCCCCGAAGAGCAGTCGATCTATCTGCTCAGCCATGATGATGCCAAGAAGCTCAAGGACTGGGTGGCGCTGTGCGCCGCCCAGCTCCGCCAACTCGGCTATGAAGACATAGAGCTGATCGGCAAGGGAGCATACGGCTTTGTTTTCTCTGGCCGCCTACCCGGCACCGGGGTCGGAGGTCCTGAACACGTCTTCAAGTTCACCCGCATCAACCTGCCCCGACATCTTCAGGACCGTCTCGAAGATGAAGCCTATATTCTGGAGCAGGTTCGGCACCCCAGGGTGCCCCGGCTGATTTCCTATCAGCGGGCCCATAACCAACCGATTCTGGTGATGGAGCGCGCTGCCGGCTTGAACCTGGAAGAGGTCTCCCTACGTGATGGCCGCCTGAAACCACGACTCATCATCCGCATTGCCGACCAGCTTGCCGACATCCTGCGCAACCTGCGCCGCGAAAACGGTCCCGCTGGCCGACCGATCGTGCACGGCGATATCAAACCTTCCAATCTGGTCTTCGACGCCAGTGCCGAAAACATTGCCCTGATTGACTGGGGCTCCTCCGTGTTCGCCCAGTTGGACGCCAACCAGCAGTTCATCACCGCCAACGTGATGGAGTTGATGTCCGATAACCTGCAGCAAACCAACGCCCGGCTTGGGGATGTGTATTTTATTGGCGACGAACAACTCAACGGCGGGCTGTCCTCTCCCCGGTTTGACGAACAGGGTGCAGCCGGCACGCTCTATGCCCTGGCATCTGCCCAATCCTGCCGTTTTGGTCATCGGGCGATCCCGGCCACCTCGCTGGGCCTGCCCATGGAATTCGCCCGCATGCTGGATGGCATGCTGTCACCGGATCCGGACACCCGCCGCAAGGCCGGGGATTACTATCTGAGTGAAATGCCCCGGATGGGCCGGACGGTGATGATTGATCTGCCCGAGCAGCCGGTCACGGCGCAGGTACCTGTGTGGGTGCGTACTTCAGACCAGGAAATTGACACGGTGGTTTACAGTTCGCGTAAATCGTTCCTTCGGGAAGAAGGCGCGCCGGAAACCCTTAACGACGTCAACGATGTTCAGCTGGACCGCTACTACAAGAACTTCATGCAGGGCATGGGCGAAACCGAGAAAGCGTTCCTGGCCGCGGTCAGCCGGCTTGGGCGCTACCCGGTAGAAGGCGGCCTGGCCGTGCGCTGGGAAACCGATGGTATCTACATTGACACGTCCCTGAATCTGCACGATCCGGCCTTGAAGTCAGCGTTTGTGCAGGCCGTTAACAACATGGTCTACCTGGCCCAGGCTATCTACCGAAAAGGCATCTTCAAGAGCTGCCTGTTCAACGCCAGGAACACCCTTCACATCGACCGCGACGAGCCAGACCAGCCTTTCCTTGTATCGCCCGATATGAAGCTGCATTACGAAGTCAGCGCCGCTCCGGAAGTGGAAGACGAAAGCCGCGTACACTCCTACTTTGAAGACGGCCCGGACCCTGAAGAGTTTCTCGTCCTGCCCGAAACCATCATCCGTTCGCTGGAGGCACTGAACGACATCCACCACACCGGCATGATTATCTTCGAAGCCCTGCCCCGCCACCTCAAAATCCACAGCCACTATCGGCTGCTGGATCCGGACCGAGAGCAGGAATTCCGCCGACTGCTGGACGAGATCCTGTCAGCGGTGGAACAAATTACCGGCCTCGGCGTTTCCGGGTTCATGAAAATGCCCTACAAAGACACCCGATTCTTTCCACATATCGAGCGCCTGCCTGAGAGGTACTACCCGCGCAATCCCAGGACGGAGCAGGTTTCAACCTGAGCCTGAAAATATTCGATCGCGTCCGGGTTTTCGGACGCAATTGTCCGGTTAAACCAACATGTTCAAGACCAATCTACATAAAATGTCCCGACACCCGGACACGTCCTTCACGAAACCGGAAGCAGGCCCTTCTGAAATCACAAAAAAGCACGTAACTTCAGCAACTTGGGCAACTGGCACGGTTCCTGTATTGAAACAGGTCACAACTATAAAAACTGCCTGAAGAACAAATCGTTAAACATTCTGTTTTTCAACCTTGCTCGGATAATAATAAGGAACAGCTATGCGTTTTCTCTTCCTGGCTCTTCTGCTGGTCAGCCCCCTGTGTTTTGGCAAAAACGTCGTTATCATCCAAAGCTACCATCTCGAGTACAAATGGGACGCGGATTACATTGATGCGGTCCGGTCTGTACTTGGCGAGGATCACGATATTCGCGTTTTCGAGCTCGACACAAAACGTCTGTCGAAGGCCGAGTGGCCCCGGAAAGTGGCTGAGATCCAGAACGCCATTGCGGACATCAATCCCGATGTGGCCATACTCGGCGATGACAATGCCTTTACGTTAATGGCTGAGCACCTGGTGGACCGTGAAATCCCGGTGGTTTTCCTCGGGGTCAATGGCGGCCCGGTACAGCACCCTGTCCTCGAACACTCTCTGGTTACGGGTATTCTGGAGCGCCCGTTTTTCGCAGAAAGCATCCGCCACCTGAGAAAAGTCCTTCGCCAGAAAGAGCGTTTTCTGGTTCTGATGGATGATTCACCCACCATGCGAAATGCGGTCAATGAATATTTCGGTGACAAACGTCAGGACACCATATACGGCTCGGAACTGGACATTGTATTGACCAATGACCGGGATACCTGGTTGCAGACAGTGGTAAATGCCCATGAGCGCTATGATGCGGTCGTACTCGGCACCCACCACACGATCCGGGACAAAGACGGTCAGTACGTCATACCCCATGATCTGCTGAAAGAAGCCTTCTATCGGGCGCAACTCCCGCTGTTTTCTTTCTGGGACATCTTCGTGGGTGAAGAACAGAGCATCGGAGGGTTTACTATATCCGCCCATCAGGAAGGCCTTACCGCCGCACGGCTGGCATCGCTCATCCTCAATGGCGTCAAGCCAGATCGAATCCCCCATCTTAAATCCCTGAGCGGCCACTACGTTTACAGTGAAAGCGGGCTGGCACACTGGAACCTGGAACTGTCGCCACTCATTGCGAGCCAGGCTAACTTTGTTGAGTAGACTCAGGGTGCGGGTCTTAAACGAGCACTGCGCCGATCTCAACAATCGGAAGTAGAGCTTCAGGTTTGATCCGCCCTGCCGATAACCATAAAAACAATCCGATAAAAGGGTCGTACTTTGGCTTCCTCCTTTTTTGAATCCGCAGAGCGTAAATTGGGCGTACCGGGCAAGCTCCTGATTGCGCCAGTTTTTGTTCTCATACTCTTTGCTTCCGTTACCTTTTTCAGTGTTTCCGAGTTCCAGCAACTGGACCAACGCATGAACACGGTGGCCCGAGACCTGGCGCCGCAAACGGCCATTGGCACCGAGTCGGTAATCAGCGTATACCGGATGCGCCTCCGGGTATTCGACTATTACGCGACAGGCAACGAGGAAACCCTGGAGCGTTTTGGCGAGCTTGAGGCCGATTTCAATGCCGTTATGGCGAAGGCCCAGGAAAACCTACAGGAACCGGAACGCGCCCGGCTTGTCGACGGCATTGAGCAAACCACCAACCGCTACATTGATGCCTTCAGAAATGAACTGGTACCGGCTAAACGTCAGGTCCTCACCATTATCGATGAAAGGCTGGACGAACACGGCCCCAATGCAACCAAGGCACTCAGGCTGGCGCTGAACGGTGTCGCCAACCGCGAGCCCGATAGTGAACTCAGAGCCGGGCTGGAGCAGCTCCTCAACGATGCCCTGATCATGCGGATGACGGCCGAACGGTATCTGGCAAATGGTGACGAGGATTCGAAAAAAGCGCTGGGCTGGGCGATTGAAGATCTGTCCGACGCACTGAACCTGATCGATGCGGAGAATGGCCCGGAATTCGTCCAGGTTTATCTCAATACGGTCGTGGAGGAACTCGGAAGCTACCGAGCCGCCGTTCAGGAGATGCTTGAACAACAGAGCATTCTGGTTGACGTGAAGTCCAGCAAACTGGACGTTCTGGGGCCGGAAATTGCGAGTATGACCCGTGAGCTCGAGGCCAGCATTTTCGCGTCCCTTGAAAAAGAGGCGGATGAGGCAACTGCGGAAACCGACATTGCGCTCAACTTCACGCTCGGCGCTTTTGTGGTTTCTGCAGTTCTCGGCTTGATCGTTGCGGTGCTGATGAGTCGCCTGATGGGCTCGAGCGTAAAACGGGCGAAAACAGAGATTCTGGGCTATCTCGACGACATCGCCAACAACAACGGTGACTTGTCCACCAGACTCACCCCGGGTCGCCCGGACGAGATCGGTGACTTTATTGGCGCCGTCAACACTTTCCTGGAAACCCTTGAGAAAACCATCTCCCAGATTGTGAGAGCTTCTCGCCAGCTTACTGGCGAGTCCGAATCGCTCTCCGGCATAACCGAGCGCACTACCGCCAACTCGGAGCAACAGCGCGATCAGATCACTCAGGTTTCTGCAGCGATGCAGGAAATGGTCTCAACGTCCGAAGAAATTGCTTCGAACACCAGTGATACCGACGAATCGGCCCGCAAGGCTGTCTCACTCGCCGACTCCGGCCAGGAAACCGTCGGATCCGCTATCCGATCGGTTACTAACCTTGCCAATCAAGTGGAAAAAGGATCGACACGTATCCAGCAGCTGGAAAACGAGTCGGCAGAGATTGGAAATGTGCTTACAGTGATTCAAAGCATTGCGGAGCAGACCAATCTTCTGGCCCTGAACGCTGCCATCGAAGCAGCTCGTGCCGGCGAAGCAGGAAGAGGGTTTGCCGTTGTTGCTGATGAGGTTCGTGGTCTGGCACGACGTGTTCAGGAATCGACGGTAGATATCGAGCGGATCGTGTCCCAGCTTCAAAGTGGCGCAGCCGGCGCGGTCGTGGACATGAGCAAGGCCAAGCAGATGGCTGAAGAAGCCAGCGAGGAGGCAAGCAAGTCGGGCGAAGCTTTAACGGACATTCTTGCCGCGGTAAACAGCATTGTTGAGATGACCACTCAGATTGCGAGTGCGACCGAGCAGCAGCGAGCGACTGCCGCCGAGATGACTCAGAATGTGGAAGTCAGCAGTGGCGCCATCGAGGAACTGGCCGGGGATATTTCCCAGGTAAACCGGTCAAGCCAATCTCTGGCGGATATGGCCGATGATCTGAACAGACTGGTCAGGCGCTTCCGGACGAGCGATTAACAATGATCCCGGTCACTGGGAATTGGCCCATGCCGGGCATTGTTGCATCCCGTTCTTGGCTGGCTGGTGTCACCGCTAGCTCTGCAAACGGTCTTTGAACACCTTCCAGTCAATCACGTTGCCGTCGGAATCAAAATGAACGTAACCGCGGAAACTCGGGTCATCTTCCCAGGCTTTGACATACCCAATGGTTTCACCGGCATCAGAGACGATCTCAAAGGCGTGGCGGCTGGCGTTGGCGATGTCTTTATCAGGTTCGGTGTCTGAACGCTTGAGGCTAACAGAAGAGTCTAGAGGCAAGGTGCTTTGAAGGAATTCCTGGATCATCGTCAAGCTCTCCTTTCAGGGTGAACCGGTCTGGTTCTGGAGGTAGCCTAACTATAGGATGATCCGGTAATAGAAAATACAGATTTCGGTCAATTTCTTAGAATTTTTCGAGATAAAAATACTTTAAGAACAATGGCATATTACATTAATGTGACAACTTGTAACCTTCCGAGCCGGTTATTTTTCAACCAGTTCAGAAGGTTACCGTAGCCACTGAAGACCGCCTGCAACGATCAGAATTTCCAGAACGGTGTGCTCATTTTCTGCTCAACCAGTTCCGGGGAAATACCGACGTCCTGCAGCAAATGGCGATCCATTGTCATTACCAGGTGGATAAAGTTGCGCTTCATCCGCCAGCCTTTGTACAGAGATGCAGCTCTTTTCATTTCATTACTCCTCAGCCAACCCAAAATGTCGGTCCGTATAAAACCGGGACCTTGTTTAATTAGGATCCTATTCTAGGCTTGACGAGGAGTTTTCTGAATACTTGGAAACCCCTATAAACAGAGGCTCCCAGCATTTTAAGGCTGCATTATCGTTTCATTTTAATTGCGATTTCATGAAGCCTTGGCGTTTGAAATCAGTACCTGGTAAAGGTCGTCCTTGAGCTGTGCCCGTTTCTGCTTCATACGGTGCAATTTGTCGTCGCCAATGGGTGAGTCCCTTTTTTCCAGCCCTTCAATTTCGTGATCAAGCTCCGTGTACTCCTGAAGCTTTTCATGGAACTTCAGATCATTGGTCTTGAGTTCCTGAATGAGGTCTTTGTACTGGGGGAATTCTAGGTGAAGCTCGTGGCTGGAAATGCCCATCGTTCTACGCTCCTTTTCTTTGCAGAGTGTTGATCAAAGCTGATCACCTTCAGCATAGACGAGCGTGCCAGTTTCTGGGCGTCTTTGACAAATCGCTAATTACGCACGACGTTGCATGGGTATAGCATGGTAGTACGTTATCCAGTTACGCCTCGGGACACTTGCGAATGACCTTTGCACGAATCACCGGCACCGGTTCCTACCTGCCGGACAATATTGTTACCAACAAAGACCTTGAGAAAATGGTCGACACAACCGACCAGTGGATTCGCGAGCGCACGGGAATCGAAAGACGCCACATTGCCATCGAAGGGCAGACGACAGTAGATCTTGCCGAACAGGCAGCAAAAAACGCCATCGATGCGGCGGGTATCAATGCGGAAGACATAGATCTGATCGTGTTCGCCACGTCTACACCAGACAAGATTTTCCCCAGTTCTGCGTGCATTCTCCAGGCACGCCTCGGAATCCGTGGCTGCCCTGCTTTCGATATCCAGGCCGTCTGCAGCGGCTTCGTGTACGCACTGGCAACAGCGGATAAGTTCATCAAGACCGGAAGCAGCAAAAAGGCCCTGGTCATCGGCGCTGAGGTATTCTCCCGCATTATCAACTGGGAGGACCGTGGTACCTGCGTCCTGTTCGGCGATGGAGCCGGCGCTGTGATTCTGGAAGCCAGTGAAGAAACCGGCATTCTCTCCACCCATATACATGCAGACGGCCAATACGCGGATCTGCTCCACGTACCCTGCGGCATTGCCGATGGCTACGACCAGGTGAAAGCCGGGCGTGCGTTTGTTGAGATGAAAGGCAATGAGGTATTCAAGGTTGCCGTGAACACCCTGGGCAAGATCGTTGACGAAACCCTTGCGGCAAACCAGATGCAGAAATCGGAAATCGACTGGTTGGTTCCACACCAGGCCAATCTGCGCATCATCTCGGCTACGGCAAAGAAACTGAACATGTCCATGGACCAGGTGGTCGTGACAGTCAATGAACATGGCAACACCTCAGCTGCGTCTATCCCCCTGGCCCTGGACGTCGCCGTTCGTGATGGGCGAATCAAGCGGAACGAAGTGCTTCTTCTGGAGGCCTTTGGCGGCGGGTTTACCTGGGGTTCGGCATTGCTGAGGTACTGATTGGTGCCTTTCTAGCTTTTACCAGGCTTGAATCAGAGACGGGCTTCAACATCGGTTGAGGCCCGTTTTTCATTGTGTTTACCGCTGCCTGTCAGATAGACTGTATTTTTATACAGTACAACCAACGCTCACTGCGAGGAATAACCATGGCAGTACAAGCAGTCTACTTTTCTGATAGGGACGGCCTGGATATGGCACTGAAAAATCCTGAGACGATGCTGTTCACTTCAAAAGCCGAAGCCGACGCCCGGGACAAGGTGCTTGAGCTGGCCGAGGAAATCCAGGTATTCCTGGGCCGCAAAGTTGAAGGTCTGGGTGACGATCTGGCTGAGCGCTGCGCCATGGCCATCGCAGAAGAGAAGGACCTGTTCCAGAAAGCCCTCAAGAAACCTGAACTGCTGAACGCAGAACAGGAATAAAGGCGGGAACAAGATCAAGGATTGCAAGGGCGGCCACTGACGGCCGCCCTGCCCTCAACAGACGCTTATCCAGCTGCCATTGTCGTAACGTTCCGCACCGTTGTCGGTCATCCGATGCAGGCTCACCCACTGGTTTTCCACCAGCGCTGCCACGTCAGGCTGCCTGTGCAGGACGGATTCAATTCGCTCGGCAGGCGCGTCAATCAGCACAGTCAGGCGTACCGGCTCATGGCGCCAGTAAGTGCCGTCGTGAACAGACTGCAACGGCAGGCCGATTCTCAAGTGCGTTCCGTTGCCCTCCACCACACCGACATTCCCTCCAACCACCGAATGCAGCAGTTTGTTGCCGGCACCGTATACTTCCGGAACCGTGACCGACGCAAAATACTGGAGGTTGATCCAGTTGGCGACCACCATGGGTGCCGAAAGCAGTGCCTCAAGGATGCCGCCATCAGCATCCAGCGCCGGGTCATAATCGTGCAGGAAAACCCGGCCCGACAGATTGCAGCCCCGGGTCTTGCTCCGTTTGGCGAAAATGATCGCCGCATTGTTAGCCAGTCCCCATTCCGGGCGAACCTCGGACCAGTCCCGGGTACGGGTTTCCATGGCCTGTTTCAGGCTGTCATCGTCCAGTCCGTTCAGTTTCAGCGGTGTAGCCCGCTCTTTACGGACGCGAATGCCGGCCTCTTCGAACCCGGCTTCGAGGTCCGCCAGCTTCTGTACGTGGGAATCCGGAACCAGATGGCGATCGGCAATGGTCACCTTGTCCGTCGCCGTGCAATGCTCGGCAGCAACCGCCCATGTGAAGTCCGGGATCTTGATGCCCTCGGCTGAAAGCCCCGCCCGAACCTGGGGATCATTCAGTAGGCTGGCCGCGAGCCTTGCATTCACGCCGCCGCTCTGGCCCCCGCAGGCGCCACAGTCAAGCCCGGCCTGGTTCGGGTTGTTGTCGGTATGGCTCCCATGACCCACCAATACCAGCAAGGGTGCAAAGCCCCTGGTGAGTGACATACCACGGAGCATGTTTGCAGCCAGCGCTACCTTTTCGGTATCCGACAGGGGATCCCCTCCCAGGTTGTGCACCAATCGACCCTCAACAGCCGTTTCCTCGCCTGCTTTGTGGCCTTTCTTCAGGGAATCTTTCACCAGCTTCCAGGCCCATGCCAGACCGGTCGTCTCAACCAGCGTGAAGGTCGACAGGCTGGTGTATTTGGCTTTTCTGACCGATTCCCGGGCAATCTCCCTCTGATCCAGGCATCGATTCTCTGCCAGGTCCTCGCGCATGCTGCCCCTGGTATCGATTAAACGATATTGTGCAGGCAACAGTCCCGGCAAACGGCGAGCCGGAGCGAAGGGTCCGTGCTGCTGGTGGTCTATTGGCATTCCAAAGAATCCCGCAAAACCGAGTGTCTGAACCCGCGGAGAGACGTCTTCAAGATGGCGGCGCATGACTTCAGAGCGGACATCAATGCAGAACACGGCCTGAGCGACCGGTGTTTCGTTGTCCTGACCGGATACTGGTTGCCGTTCGGGAACAGCCGCAAGCGCCCGCCAGAGAGAGCGCTGATAGCCAATCTCAAAGGCCCGCTGCCAGACCCACAGCCTGCTACGACTGTCGTAGTCGCCACTGCGACGCGCCCGCGCTCTCTGCCTTTGCCACTCGGCCTTCTGGCCCGTCGAGGCAAAGGCAACGCCGGCGGATTCCCAGACCAGCATAATGGCCAGAATTTCCGCGCAGCGATCCGCTGAGCGGCCCTCAAGGCCTGCCCGCCAGTCCTCACCGCGGCACCACGACGCCCAACCGTTCACTTTCAGCAGCAAGCTGTGGCACAGGGCCTCCAGGTCCTCCCCGGCAACGCGAATCCGCTTGATAGCGTCCAGAATGGCCTCGTCCATATCGTCAGGCACGGCTTTAAAGAAGGCCCTGGCGCCCTTGAGACCGGTACTGAAGTCCAGTGCCAGATCGTTTCGGACTGACTCCAGCCAGAACTGGAACAGACCCGTTACAGCAGGATCGCCCGCAGCGGACCAACGACCCTGTCGTTGATCGAAAAACGCACCACAAACACGCGACACCTGATCACAGGCCGTTTCGGCCAACCCGCCACCTTCATCGTCGGCGCTGGTGCCCTTGTAGGTATCGAGAATGGAACTTCTCAGCGGCGATCCCGTAGAGGGCTTGCGACCCAGCCAGTCCAGGTACCAGGCCATGTTCCGCTCATCGCCACGCTCTGCGATGCTGGCCTGCAGATCCTCCTCGCGGATTCGGCCGCCCTCCCAGGCCTCCCGATAGTATTCTGTGGGCATCAGCATGCTGAATCCGCCTCGCTCCCCGAACACCTGATCGGCCCGCGAGGCCGGAAGGTGACGCAGCCCCCAGAACGGATTCACGGCAATCCACTGGTCCAGGGGCCAGACCGGAGCGATCAGATCGCAAGCCTGCCGGAACGGCTTTCGCCAGCCATCATTCATTACCTGCAACTCAGGTACCGACACGCACGCGTTACTCATGATCTCTCCTCCAGTCTGAACGGATGATGGGGAACCCGGCGGAACATGGTGGGCACCTTCAGGGCTTCCGAAGCCAGGAAGCGTGTCAGCCGATCAAACGGCAACTCAAGGTAAAGCCCCTGGCGGAAATGGGCACACAGGGTACGGGTTGCCGGGAACCGGGCGCCGAACACGATCATCAGGGAACAGGCGGCCAACAGCGCGACCATTGCCGAAGCAACCGTCCAGGCTGCAATCGGGATAACGAACCCCTCATGCACGGGCACTGCCGGGCCGACCATGAAGTGCAACAGTGAGTAGACGGGTACCAGAAGCACCGCAAGACCGGCAAGACGCAGCTTCACGGGAGTTGTTGCTCCGGCCGGTATGCCCATCGCCGCCGCAGACACCGCCAGCACCAGAAGCGCTCCGAATACCGGGTTGTTCTCAACGATACCGGGCGCCTGGACCAGGATGGCAGTGGCAACCAGGCCGGTTGAGCCGGCCCAGAACAGCCGGCTGGCCGCCGGCGATTCCGGGAAACGAGTTGCTGCTGACACTGCCACGGTGCGCCCGGAGGCCAGGAACGAATGCGCCTTGTAGAGCGAGTGCGCCAGAAGATGCAGCAGAGCCAGGGTGTACGCCCCCATACCGATTTCGAACAGCATGAACCCCATCTGGGCACAGGTTGACCACGCCAGGGCGTGCTTGACCGAGTACTGGGTCATCATGGTCAGGACCGCAACCACTGCGGTCATTCCACCAATCACCAGCAGAATCATATGACCGGCCGTAAAGCCGTCAAATACGGGAAACAGGCGCAGCCACAGGAAGCCACCCAGGTTGATCACCCCGGCGTGGAGCAGCGCCGAGACCGGCGTCGGGGCTTCCATTACCCGGATGAGCCAACCATGGAAAGGAATCTGGGCACACTTGAGGACAGCAGCCAGGGCCAGAACAACCGACGCAACCGTCAGCGCCGTGGATCCGCCGGCACGGGCAGCCTCACTCTGAACCATTTCCGGCAGGTAAAAGGTGCCGTAGTGAAGATACAGGGCCACCACACCGCAGATAACCAGTGCATCACCCACCCGGCTGACAATAAACTTCTGGACTGCCGCCATGCGCGCCTGGGGCCTATCCTGGTAAAGAGTGAGCAAATGATGCAAAGCCAGACTGACACCAATCCAGGCACCGGCCAGAATCAACAGGTGGTTTGTGAACACCAGAACCAGAACTGAGGCAACTGTCACGAGGAACCATGGTAGAAACCGGTCGCGACCTGGGTCCTGACTGAGGTAATTGTCAGCAAACCGCAGGATCACCCATCCAATGAAGGCCACCATCAACGCCATCCAGACCGCAATGCCGTCCGGGTAAAGACCGAATCGACTGCCAAGGGCCGCCAGAGTATTGCTGGTGCCGCCAATCTGGGCTTGCACCAGCAGCAACACACCTACCGTCAGGGACGCAGCCATGGAGGCCATCATGATCCATCCGGCAATGCGCCAGCAGTGATTCAGCTTGAGCGGACTTTTCAGCCAGCCACTCAATCCGGCCAGCAAAAAAAGGCTCACCGGCAGCAGCAGCCAGATTGCGAGAATGAATAGCGATGAAAATTCAGCAATTGGGTTCATATCTGCAAACCTCCTGTTTGCATGTACTTTGCACACATCTGGTATATATAAAAAATGGTTTATACTGATCACTTCATTCTTTTTTTGAGAACGAATGGCCATGAAGCTCAATTACCATCACCTGTACTATTTCTGGAAAGTGGCACGTACCGGCCACCTGACCCGCGCTGCCGACTCGCTGCACATTTCCCAGTCCGCGCTGTCGGGTCAGATTCGGAAGCTGGAGGAGAGCCTGGGCCATGATCTGTTTATCCGCGAGGGTCGGCGTCTGAAGCTGTCTGAAGCCGGGCGCATGGCCTTTTCCTACGCCGAGGAGATCTTCCGGCAGGGTGAGGAGCTGACAGCGCTGTTTGCCTCGGGCGCTCAACCCAACCGCGAAATGCTGCGCATCGGGGCGGTCGCCACCCTGTCCCGGAACTTCCAGGAGGGCTTCCTGCAACCTCTGCTCAATCGGGAGGATCTGGAACTGAGCCTGCAAAGCAGCCACATTGATGAATTATTAAGGCGGCTCTCAGCCCACAGACTGGACCTGATCCTCGCCAACCAGGCGGTACAGGGCGATGAACAGAATCCCTGGCGCTCCCGGCTGATAGCAAAACAGCCGGTGAGCATCATCGGGCCACGGGGCATGGATGTTCAGGGCGACTTTGCTGAGGTGTTGCGCGGCAGGAGCCTGATTGTTCCGGGACCCGACAACAACATACGCCAGGCCTTTGATCAGCTTTGCGAATACCACAGGCTACGCCCGAACATTGCCGCAGAAGTGGATGACATGGCCATGATGCGACTTCTGACCAGGGACACCGGCCACTTCGCCATCATGCCGCCAGTAGTGGTGCGGGACGAAATGAAAAGCGGGGCGCTGGCGGACTATGGCGCGCTGCCCGGCGTTTTCGAGGAGTTCTATGCCATCAGCATCCGCCGCCAGTTCGAGACTCCGGCCCTGCGGGAACTGCTGTCCCAGACAAAAGATAACTTTCTGACCGGGACACCGATTGATCATTCTGACTAGCCCGTGTGGCGAAAATTGTCATCCATACGGGCGGGTTACATCCGTATACTGAAGCCGAAAGACCACAATAATAACGCCGGACACCCGATCATGACCCAGCACAACAAGCGTGAACGCCCGTCTATTCTGATCATCGGCACCGGTTTCGGTGGCCTGGGCATGGCCATAAAACTGAAGTTGGCAGGCTTCACAGACGTGACCCTGCTGGAGAAGGCCGACCGGGTCGGCGGCACCTGGCGCGATAATACCTACCCGGGTGCCGCCTGCGATGTGCAATCACACTTTTACTCCTATTCGTTCGAACCCAAGCACGACTGGTCCCGGAAGTTCGGGCTGCAACCGGAAATCCTAGGGTACATGGAGCACTGCGTCGCCAAATACCAGCTTGGCAATCGCATCCGGTTCAATTCGGAAGTGCAGGAGGCGGCCTTTAACGATCACTCGAATGAATGGACGGTCACCCTCGCTGGCGGCGAGCAACTAACCGCCAACGTGCTCATTTCCGCCACCGGCCAGCTCAATCAACCTGCCTGGCCAAAACTCGATGGCCTGGATCGCTTTCAGGGCAAGATGTTCCATTCGGCCCGCTGGGATCACGATTACGACCTGAACGGAAAGCGGGTGGCCGTCATTGGCACCGGCGCCAGCGCCATCCAGTTTGTCCCGGAGATTGCGCCGAAGGTCAAACAGCTGGACCTGTTCCAGCGCTCCGCGGCCTGGGTGCTGCGCAAGCCGGATCGTCCGTTCAAGCGCTGGGAACAGACCCTATTCCAGAAAGTGCCGCTGTGGGACCGCCTGTACCGTTACCTGATTTACTGGAAAAACGAGAGCCGGGCCCTGGCGTTCACCAAATTCAGCGGCCTGCTGGAGTTCTACGCCAGCCAGGCAAAACGGGAGGCGGGAAAGCAGGTTACCGACCCGGCCAAACTGAAACGCATCATTCCTGACTACAAGATCGGCTGTAAGCGCATTCTGATTTCCAACGACTGGTACCCGGCCATCAACCGGCCCAATGTGAACCTGATTACGGATCCCATCGACCGGATTGACGAAACCGGCGTGATCACCCGGGACGGCCACCACCATCCGGTGGATGCCATCATCTGCGGAACCGGTTTCCGGGCCTCGGAGTTTCTCTCGCCCATCCGGATAACCGGCCGCAGCGGAAAGTCGCTGAACGACGCCTGGCAGAACGGTGCCGGCGCCTTCAAAGGCATTACTGTCAGCGGCTTCCCAAACCTGTTCATACTCTATGGGCCGAACACCAATCTGGCTCACAACTCCATCCTCTACATGCTCGAATCTCAGTTCCGGTATGTGCTCGAGTGCCTGGAAGCGCTCGAGAAATACCCGGGCTCCGCCATGGATGTGCGCCAGGATCGCCAGGACCGCTTTAATCAGGTGGTGCAAGAAGGCCTGGAAGACACGGTCTGGAGTGCCGGCTGCACCTCCTGGTACCTGGATGCCAATGGTCGTAACACCATCAACTGGCCAGGCTTCACTTTCACCTACCGTTTCGCCACCCGTCGGGTGGACACCGCCGATTACCAGTTTCTTTACCCCGGACAGGCTTCCGGCTGAGTTGCCCGCTGGACCATTCCTCTTGAACCTCAAGCATATTCATAGGATGATTGGGTTATCGGTTTGAGGGATGATAAACACCATGCTGGAACGTATCCGCAAAGGGTCTCTGGTAGAGACCGCCATAGAGAGCCTCAGAAATGCTATCGAGAAGGGGGATTGGTCCGTTGGCGATCGCCTGCCCGTGGAATCGGAACTGTCTGATTCCCTTGGGGTCAGCCGCAACACCGTGCGCGAGGCGGTCCGGGTCCTGGTCCACGTAGGGATGCTGGAAACCCGTCAGGGGGATGGCACCTATGTACGCGCCACCCGCGATGCCGGAGAAACATTACGGAGAATTGCCCGCACCCAGCTGGCGGATCAGCTGGAAGTCAGAATCATGCTGGAAACCGAGGCCGCGAAACTGGCCGCGGCCAGGCGAACAGACCAGGATCTTCGGCAAATGACCACAGCCCTGGATGCCCGGGCCAGGGCCGGCCAGGACCTGCAGGCCCGCATCCGCCACGATGAAGCCTTCCATCATGCCCTGGTGGCGGCCTCCCATAACTCTGCACTGGTGGAACTGTACGATTATTTCTCCCACGCCGTCAGCCAGACCATCGAGCAGACCGAAACCGACACGGACTTGCCGGAACCCTCGCAGGAAGACCACGAACTGCTGCTGGCCGCCGTCAGACGGCAGGATGAGAGCAAGGCCGAGACCCTGGCCAGAGAGCTTTTGAAACCCAGCCTTCAGGCACTCAAGCGTCGAGGGTCCTGATTCATGAAGTTCCGGATCGACACCTTCACTCTGCTGCTGCTCGGCGCCATCGTACTGGCCACGTTCCTCCCCGCCACTGGCGGGGCTGGGGACACACTGGCAACGGCCGGAACCATAGCGGTCGCCCTGCTCTTCTTCTTTCACGGCGCAGCACTTTCCCGGGAGCAGATCATTGCCGGCGCCACTCACTGGCGACTTCACATCCTGATCACGTCGCTGACTTTCGTATTCTTTCCACTGGCGGTGTTACCGATCAACGGGCTCAGCGACATTGCTCCCTCCTGGATGCCCAAAGATCTCGGGCTCGGGTTTCTCTATCTTGGCGTGCTGCCCTCGGCGGTCTCATCGTCCATTGCCTATACCGCGATGGCCCGGGGCAATGTGCCGGCGGCCATCTGCAGTGCAGCCGCTTCCAACGTCTTTGGCATGATGCTGACGCCATTCCTGCTGTTATTGCTGGTGAGCACATCCGGCGGTGGTGACTTCTCCGTAGCCGAAGCCCTGAAGGACATTATCCTGCAACTGCTGCTGCCTTTTGCAGTGGGCCACGCACTCCGGCCATGGCTCGGCGGCTTCCTTGGCAGAAACGAATCACTGATGGCCCGATATGACAAGTGCGTGATCTGGCTGATTGTTTACTCAGCGTTCTCACACTCGGTGGAAAGCGGCCTGTGGGAAATGCTGCCGCTGAAGGCGATCCTGTTTGCCATCGCCTTGTGCCTGGGTCTTCTGCTGTTGTTTATGGTGTTTGCAAAGTTTCTGGTGCGGCGATTCGGCTTTAGCCTGGAAGATGAGGCAGCGGTGGTGTTCTGCGGTTCGAAAAAGAGCCTCGCGTCGGGCCTGCCCATGGCCAAAGTACTGTTCTCCGGCCACCCCGGCTTCGGCATGATCGTGTTACCAATCATGTGCTACAACCAGATTCAGGTGATTGTCGGAGCAATCCTTGCCCAGAAGTACCGCGAGAAGATTGAACAGGCCAATGCGGATAAGGTGAGCTGACCGGGGAGGCGGTTTTAACCGCCGCCTCCCATACCGCCAAAGAGCGTGGCGAGAATCGCCAGCCCCACAATCCAGCCAATCACCGCCGGCCAGAAATTCACCATCTGGGGTGGCTGTTCACCCTGCTCTTCCGCCATGCCGGGTTCTGGGTAGTCGCGTTCATCGGCTACCTCTGGAGCCTCCTCTACGGTGAACCAACCAAACCATTCCCCGAGGAACTGGGCAACCGGCGCCGGAAAGGTGCCGTTTTCCGCCATCGGGCGTACCTGGGGTTCCAGTTGCCGGCCAATCTCACGGCGCAATGGCGACTGGTCCGCGGGAGGCTCGCACAGAATGGCTTTCCAGATACCAGCATCCTTGCTCCGGGAAGAGTCATTCAGCAATGCCTTGATCTGAATAACCACTTCACGGACCACCTGACCTTCGTTGGCATCCAGGGGGCGCTCAGGCTCTTCGTCCTGCAACTGGCTCTGCTGTCCGGACTGGACCGGTTCCGCTGCCGGTGTTGCCGGTGCCGGAGACTCACCCACCGCCTCCCGGAAAGCCTGCTCCAGACTCCTCGCTTCATCCTCCGAGGCAAATTTGAGCTGTTGCTCATACGCATCCTGGATTTTCCGGCGATCGCCGGTTGGCTCAATTCCAAGGATTTCCCAACAATTCATACAGCTGCAACTCCCGGGCCGTGATTCATTACATTTCTGAGAGACAAAATGCCTGTAGTCCCTTACGATAGGACCCAATCATAATAAAATAGCTTTAACCTTTTTCTCGGCAGATTATAGAACGTCAACCATGCATCAATCGACAAAAACGGCAGGGGCGCGTAACGGCCGCCCTCTCGTAGCCTGCTTCGGTGTCAGCCTTGCCCTTTCCGCTCTGCTACCGGCAACCGCGCTTGCGCAGACTGATACTCCCGATTTCATGCCCGGACTGCTTGCCCTGGAAGGCGAACAAAGCGAAATTCCCGAGGTACTGACGACAACACGACTGCGCCAGTCAAAACTCCGGGTGCCCGGGACGACCACCATCATCACGGGCGAGATGATTCGTGACCTCGGAATCATGAACCTGGAAGAGGCATTCCGGCTGGTTCCGGGCATGGTGGTTGGCCATTGGGGCAGCACCAATCCGGTGGCAAGCTACCATGGTACATCCCAGTACGAACAGCGTCGGCTACAGGTTCAGATAGACGGACGAACCGCCTACCGAATCAGTCTGGCAGATGTAGACTGGCTGGGCATGCCAGTGGCACTGGAAAACATCGAGCGCATCGAAGTGAGTCGTGGTCCCAATTCTGCAGCCTATGGCATCAACGCATTCCTGGGCAGTATCAATATCATCACCCGGTCACCGCAGGATACCGCTGGCGTCGAAGCGTACACATCCGTTGGCTCCCGGGGACACCTTCGCACGTTTACGTCTGTCGGCGATACCGATGCCGACAAGAGCTGGCGGTTGTCTTACGAAAAACGCAAATCCAATGGTTTTGATAATCAGATTGATGACGGGGAGCTTTTCCCTTTTCATGATGGCCACGACATCAACAACTTCAATTTCGACAGCGTGTTCCGAATTGACAGCCAGCATTCCATTGACGTGCGTGCGGGCGTACTGGATGGCGTAAACGAAGAAGATCGCATGAAGTCCGGCAAACTGGGTGCCACCACGAACCCGGACATTATCATGGATGACTATTATCTCCATGTGCGGTTCGACGGCGCGACGTCGGCCGATCATTTCTATCATATCCAGGCAAGTTACCAGAACCAGCGACAACGGCAGAGGTGGTCGGTGTCTGCACCTGCAGCGCAAATCAATGCCATTTTGCCAACCGGAGTTCCTCCCTTCCCCGAGGATCAGGGTCCGTTCATCGCTGACCTGAATGAAGACCTGGAAGAAACGCGTCAGGAAATTGAATTCCAGGACACCATTATTTTCAGTGACCAGTTCAAGCTGGTCTCCGGTGTCGGCTATCGCAAGGACACGTTCAATTCCGAAACCTACTTTAACGGGAAGGGCAACAACTACCAGTCCAGGGTGTTCGCCAATGCCGAATATTCGCCTTTTCGCTGGCTTACCTTCAACGCTGGCGGCAACTGGGAACGGACCACAACCACCGATGAAGATTATTTCTCGCCCCGGGCCGCGGCAAACTTTATCCTGAACAACAACCACGCCCTGCGATTTGTTTTTTCCCGGGCAGTCAGGACACCCGATGCCTTTGAGCAGAATCCCGACTGGTCCTACACGCCTCGTAATGTTCAGCCCCCCTTTGAAGCATTAGAGGGTCAGAGGATTGAGGTCGCAGACATTCTGGATCCGACCACGTCCACCTACGGACAGGAACTTGAGGAAGAATGGATCACCTCACGGGAGATCAGCTACTTTGGTCAGTTCCATCTCGAAAGAGCCCTGCTTTCGTTGGAAGTGCGCTACTTCAACGATGATTTGCGTGACATGATCAGCGGCGTTATAAACGAGGAAGAATGGTATATCGCCAACAACGTTGATCTTGAGCAGGAAGGCGTCGAGCTGGAAACCTCGCTGGAGTTTTCCGGCACCAAGCTCCGGGCCACCTACGCGTATCTTGAACAGGAAGGCAGATACACGGGCGATCCGGCCGCACTTCCGGTCGACAAGCAGGAACGCGCCGTAGACCTTATGGGCCGTCTCTCTGCCCGTGACTCCGGCAGTTTTGCCTGGATCCAGGATCTACCAATGGGCTTCATGACCTCAGCGGCAATGTACTGGACCAATGAAGTGCGCAATACCCGGTTCGAGCGGGCCGATTTCAGGCTCGCACGTCGGGTGGACAGAACCAACTACAGTTATATGCTGGCTCTGACGATCCAGCATTACATGAATCCCAAACACTGGATCAGCCCCGATAACCGGATTGAAGACCACAACCAGTTTTTTGTTGAGGCTGGTATTCGTTTCTGAATTTAACAAGGAATGCGTGAGCCCTGGACGGTATGGAACGAAGGTCAGGCACGAATCACCAAAAGCGGCCCGGAAGCGGAATCCGGGGTCTTGTACACAAGGCCCTGTGGTTTCTGCTTTTGACCGCTTTTACCACGTTTGTCAGCGCTCAGGAATCATCGGCGAGGACCGTCTATTTTGCTGGCTCGGGCAACGCGCCTCTTGATCAACATCTGGTGCAACTCCTGAAAGGAGAACTTGATCCAGCAATTTCCCTGGTCGAAGTTTCCGACGACCAACTGGCCACGCTCGATACCGGACCGATCATCACTGCTGGACCTGCCGCCTTCTCCCGGGTCCGTCAGGCAAACCGCTCGGCCCCCATATTGGCCATGCTGGTGGACGAGTCATTTATCTCGGGGTTTGCAGAGCGGTCTCCCGGCCGGATCACCGGGGTGCTTTACAACGTGCCCCTGATCCGTCAGGCCCTGACGGGAAAAGCCATCCTGCCCCAGGCTAACAGGATCGCCCTGCTGGCAACCTCAGACTCTGTGGAACTCTACGAACCGCTGATTGATGAGCTGCCGGCCTATGGCATGTCGGCCAGAATTTTTCTGGTCGAAAGCAACGATAAACTGATTCCAACTCTGGTTCGGGCCCTTGGCTACGGCGACTTCCTGCTTGCCGCGCCGGACAGTGCCATATACAACCCCAGAACGATCAAACATATTCTGTTAACCGCCTATCGTCGTAATCAGATCGTCATTGGACCGACTCAGGCTTATGTGAAAGCGGGATCACTGGCGTCCAGTTATGCGCCGTTCCCGGAGATGGTCGAGATGGCAGATGATTTCCTGGCCACTTTCTTCGAGACCGAACAGTTTCCGGCACCTGCCTACCCGGAAAACTTCCGGGTCGAAGTGAACGCCCAGGTTGCACGCTCCCTGAATATCCCCCTGCCCAGCCGTGAGGATATTGCCGCACGAGTGGATCGACAACTGACCGTTAATGGGGAGGCGGCTGATGAGTAATCTGCCCAGACGCCAGCGCCCCCTGTCGCGCAAACTGCTCCTACTCGGCGCTCTTCCTGCGGTTCTGATGTTTATCGTGCTGATGGTGTTTTTCACGTCTGCACGGCTGGAAGATGCCCGCCGGGATGTGTCCGATAGCAGCCAGATGCTTGCAGACAGCCTGGCCCCGGCGCTGGAGTACGCCGTTGTCTCTGGCAACACCCTGGCGCTGGATCAGATTCTTTCCCAATCCCTGCGCCGCAGCAAAGCCGACTGGATCCGCGTTTCTGACGTCATGGGGGACCAGATTGGCTTCGTGTCCCATGAGCCGATCGCCCCCGGAGATATGCCGGAGCGCTATCAGATCTATGAGGCGGAGATCCTACAGCAACCCCTCGAGTTCGGCTCCGAGCGGACCGCAGAATGGTTCGAACCAGACTACGGCTTTGGTTCAGGCTCCCTTCGGGTCGGTACTGTTCAGGTCGGCGTTGGTCATGACGTTCTCGCCGACAGGCGACAGGATATCCTCTGGACCTCGATTGCCGTGGGCGTTGCCCTGCTCCTGTTTACCATTCTGATTATCAACCATTTCCTGGGGGCAATTCTCGCGCCCATCCGTGATCTGGCCGGACGGATTGGTCAACTGACCGCCGGCGACTATCAGGAACGCCCCCTGAATACCCACCAGAGTTCCCGGGAAATCGCCGCCATCGAAGAGCAGCTCAATCAGCTCGCGATCCATCTGGCCAGTCTGAAAACAGCCCGGGATCAAACTCTGGCCGCCTCTGAGGGCGCGAGGGAAAAAGCCGAAATGGCGAACCAGGCGAAATCCGAGTTCCTCG
>CAZFQI010000014.1:29120-48088 GCA_964520755.1 uncultured Marinobacter sp.
GAGGGCGCGAGGGAAAAAGCCGAAATGGCGAACCAGGCGAAATCCGAGTTCCTCGCCACCATGAGCCATGAGCTACGGACACCACTGAACGGCGTTCTCGGCATGATAGACCTGATCCAGGAAGACCCGCTCACCCATCGTCAGCGTGACTATCTCAATACCGCGCGTCAGTCCACGGAAGACCTGCTTACGGTGATCGCCGATATCCTGGATTACTCGAAGATGGACAGTGGCACCCTGAAGCTTGAGAGCCAGGAATTTGACCTTCGGGAACTCATTTCAAACTGCACCGCCACCTACCGGCACGTGGCCGAGCAACAGGGCCTGGCTCTCAATCTGAAATTCTACGGCGACTGGCCGGACAACCCGGTTGTGATTGGCGACCCGGCGCGTCTCCGTCAGGTACTTGCCGGGCTGGCCGACAATGCCATCAAATTTACGGGCGATGGCTTCATTAACATTCAGGCCGGTTGTTTCGCGCTGGAGGACAACTGCGTGATTCTGAACTGTTCAGTGAGCGATTCCGGTTCCGGCATTCCGGTCGAACGCCTGCAGGACATCTTCAATTCCTTTGAGCAGCTCGACGGCGGCAATAGCCGGGTATACGGCGGTACCGGCCTGGGCCTGTCTCTGGTGCAGCGCCTGGTGGAGCTCATGGGCGGCCACATTCAGGTGGAAACCGATTTGGGAAAAGGCTCCTCGTTCCGCTTCGAGCTACCGTTCGAGCTCGCCAACCCTACCGGCCAGCCAGAGCCTTCCGGCCCACCTCCCAGGGAAGCCATCAATGGCACCAGCCACGCCCTGGTGGTGGAGGACAACCCCGTTAACCAGCGTGTGGCCACCGCCATGCTCACGCGACTGGGTTTCCAGACGGATTCAGCCAACAATGGCAAGGAAGCACTGGAGAGAGTCACCACCAACCACACGGGCTACGACATCATTCTGATGGACTGCCAGATGCCTGTGATGGATGGTTACGAAGCCACCCGTTACATCCGGGAGTGGGAACAGAGCAACGGTCAGATAGGTACACCGATCATTGCGTTAACAGCGGACGTTCTGCCCGGAACCGAGAAGAGCTGTCTGGACTGTGGCATGAACGATTATCTGGCCAAGCCTGTGCGCAAGGAAATGCTGCGCGAAGTGCTCAGCCGCTGGATTAAGCTTTAGAGAGGTGCCGGCGCCCTGAAACGGGCGCCGGCAATGGATCAGGCGGCCGGCTCACGCATGGTGACAAACTCTTCCGCAGACGTCGGATGGATGCCCAGGGTGGAATCAAACTGGGCCTTGGTGGCACCCGCCTTGATGGCAACCGCCAGGCCCTGGGTAATCTCCCCCGCGTCCGGACCCACCATATGCGCACCCAACACCTTGTCCGTCTCGTCGTCCACGACCAGCTTCATCAGGCTACGCTCATCCCGACCGCTGAGGGTGTATTTCATCGGCCGGAATTCGGAGCGATAGATTCGCAGCCGGTGCCCCGCTTCGCGGGCCTCTTCCTCGGTCAGGCCCACGGTGCCGATGTTGGGCTGGCAGAACACGGCGGTTGGAATGGCGGCATAATCCATCTCCCCTTTGCCATCACCAAACAGACGTCTGGACAGCACCATGCCCTGGGCCAGGGCAACCGGCGTGAGCTGCGGGGTTCCAATCACATCACCCAGCGCGGTAATTGAGGGCACAGCGGTCTGGAAGTGGTCATCGACCACCACATGGCCCGAAGCACTCAGCTGAACGCCAAGATCGGTCAGGCCAAGGCCGTCAACGAGAGCACGGCGGCCGGTTGCCGCCATCACAAGGCCGGTCTCGAGCGTTTCGCCATTGTTCAGTTGAACACGGTAATGGGCATTTTCGGCTTCAACGGATTCAATGGTTACACCAAACTGCAGGTTCACCCCTTTCTTGCGCATCTCCTGTTCGGTAAACCGGCGAATATCGCCATCAAACCCGCGCAGGAACAGATCGCCCCGATACAGCAAGGTGGTTTCAACACCCAATCCCGCCAGGATGCCGGCAAACTCCACGGCAATGTAGCCGCCACCCCACACCACCGCCTGCTTCGGCAGCTGCGGCAGGTAGAACATTTCGTTGGAGGTGAGGATGCATTCCTTGCCAGGCACATCGGGAATGACCGGCCAGCTGCCCGTGGCAACGGTAATGTGTTTTGCCCGGTAAGAAGTATCGCCGACCACTACGGTATTGGCGTCCGCCAGTGACGCCGTTCCCTCAATGATGGTTACACCGGCATTTTCCAGCAACCGGCCATAAATGCCGTTCAGACGCTCGATCTCGGCGTTCTTGTTGGCTACCAGCTTGGGCCAGTCAAAACTGACATCGTCAAGAGGCACCTGCCAGCCATACCCGGCTGCATCTTCCAGCTCATCGTGGACATGAGCACCGTAAACGAACAGTTTCTTGGGCACACAGCCCACGTTCACGCAGGTGCCGCCAAGGTACCTGGATTCGACCACGGCCACCTTTGCGCCCCGCTGGGCAGACATTCGGGCCAGACGCACACCGCCGGAGCCGGCTCCGATAACGATCAGATCAAAATCCTGCTGGTCAGTCACATCTTCTCCCGTTAAACATTAAAAAGTCAGGTTTGGCCGGATGTGGCCGTTTTACTTTCCGGATGCACTTCCCTGAACAGCACGTGATCCTCAAAATCGCCGAGCTGTATTTTGCCAAGACTCCGGAAACCCTCGGATTCGTAAAAGGGCAGATAGCGATTGTTGCCGGTATCCAGTACCAGCCCGCTGCCTCTCGGGTTTTCGGCACAAAGTTTCTCAACGGTTTTCAGCAACAAGCGACCATAACCCCGATTCTGATACTTGGGATTTACGCCCATCATTGGCAATTGGTGCGCCAGCGGCTGAGGCAGCATGTTACGAATTTTCTCGTGATAGTCCAGGTACCGGCGGGTGGAGGCAAAACCGGTGGTAAGGACCATGCGGATCCGCCAGCTGATCTGATCAGCCAGGTTCATCCTCAGTTCCGGATCCCCGATGAACGCGACGGCAACAAGGGTGTCGTCTACCATCACGCCAATCGCATCCTGATCAAGCTCGAAGTACAGATCGATCAGTTCCCGTATGGTGGCCCGAACCCGCTGATCGTAGCCGGGGCGCCGATGATCAAACAGATACTGGAACGTCGGCTCTTTTCGATAGGCGTGAAACAGTATAGATCTGGCTTCATTACGCGCCGTCTCGTCCAGGCGAACAATGGCTGGCTCGGATTTGTTCTTGTTGTCGCTGCCGTTACTCATCGCTTCCCTCTCCTGCGTCAGTCCCGGACAAAAGGCCCGGAATCTGTATTTCAGAATCAGATGGCCAGTGTTAAGCGAACGGATACCCGCCCCGGTTCACTTGCCCTGTCCATGGCTGCCTGGTCAATCACCACGCCATGGTTGCCATTCAGCCGCTCCAGCCACGCCGCCACCTCTGCAAACGGCGCGTTCTCCAGCCAGACACGGATGGCGTCCTCGCCGCTGGGCTCAAAGCGCTGAAGCGACAGGCCCGCCTCGCCGGCGGAGCGGGTCACCAGGGCCATCAGGGCTCGACCGTCCGCGGGTTTGTCGGCCGTTGCCGTCGCGTTATTGCCACCGACATTACCCAGCCGCTGAATGGTCTGTTCGTTGGCCTGCATCCAGGCCAGCAATTCACCGGCATTGTCTCGCGCAGCCTCGGACTGTTCATAAAAGCCCGCAGCCGGGCGCCATACGGCAAAATACAGAATACCAAGAAAGACCGCGATGGCGAGCACCACCAGGGCCTGCTGGTCGCGACGGGGTAACTGATCGTATTGTGCAATGAGCTTGCCGACCGCTGGCTGATCCTTGATTCGGGAAAGCATACCCTTAACCTCCAGAGACCGTCAGGCGGCCACGTGCACCGGTGGCCTCGTTCACGACCGAGCCAATCTGGGCTTCCAGACCCTGATTCGCCAACCCGTTTCGCAGGGCACTCAGACGATCATAGCTATCGGCTCTGACGTCCACGATCAGCTCACCACGCGAGCGGCTGTAGTTAACCGAATTGAAATTGACCCCCTGGCTACCCGGCAGACGGGCGTATTGCTGGCCGGTATATTTCATCAGGGTGATAAAATCCACCTCCGGCCCACTGGAGCCGGCAACCCGAAGCTGCCCTTCGATCACACGTCGGACATTGCCTGCATGAGTGCGCCTGTCATTCGGGAAGGCGTCGCGATAGATCGCCATGGCCTCGTTTCTTAATTCCTCGGCCTGATTCTGGTAGTAAAACCCCATTCCGGCATTCAACGCCACCTGAACGCCGAACCAGACGGCCGCCACCGCAACCAGCGGCTTCCACGGTTTCAGCGGGCTTGCCTTACCCGATGTCGAGGAAAACATGCCCTGACACAGGTTTACCGGCTCACACAGATGGTGATGATGGGCGTAGGCCAGTAATTCCAGGGGCATGAGCTCCAGGACTTCCTTGCGAACCGCCAGGCGACCGGATTCACTTAACTCGGCAATGGCGGATTGCTGGATATCGAACTCATCTTCTGTCCCGTACAGAGTGACCGGGATTTCTGCCACAACCTCTTCGGCGGAGGGGGCCGCAAGGGTGTGGGCAAACATGCCCAGATTGGCAGACTGCATGCTCAGCCACTCGCCCCGCTCACTCACCAACATCGCAACATCGCCATCGAGGCAAATCGACCATCCGCCGTCGGTGCGTGGCAACAGGGATGCGTCCGGATAAATCGCATCCAGACGAACGTGCTCCCAGCCGCTGAACAGGTGCACCCACTGCCCCATCTGTTCCCGGTCTATGGCCGCTACCCGGTAGCCCTGCTCAGTGTGGGCTCCGAGAGCCAGGTGCACGGAATCGATATCCTGGGCGATCTGTTCCTCGACCGCGTAGGGTAACGCCTGATTGATAAACCGACTTTGCTTTGCAGGAATATCAGCCAGGCAGTAAATCGCTTCTTCGCCGGGAATAAGGCCGATCAACAGAACGTTATCCAGGGCATTCTGTGCCAGGGTGTGCTCGATGGAATCGCGGCTGTCGCCGGTGCCACGAGCCTGGGCATCGCCACTGGCATCGTGCAGGACCCAGTTGAACATCTGGGCATCGGGGTCCTGGTCAGCGTCCGCGAAGGGCGGTATCGGGCGGACGTAAAGGCGATAAGACATGATTATCCTTCTGAAATGGTAAAAGGCTCTTTGGTAATTCGGTTCTTCTGCCCGGTATTCCTGTTAACCGTCTGGACTTCGCCTTCCGGAGTCCGGAACACGGTACTGACCATATTCACGACACGGTTATCGTAGGTAATCCGCGAGGCAACTTCAAAAAACCGTGTCTGCAACCCCAGGCCAACCGATTTGAGCCCGAGACCGGCGAACTCCGGCAACGCCAGAAAGTCCTGAAGGTTCTCGAACCGTTCCTCTTCCCGCTTCTCAAGAATAGACGCAGCCTGGGCGTCCGTCAGTTCTTCGTGGAGCGAGCGGATCACCATGGCAGTGGCGGTGTTCACATTGATCCCGGCACCATTGACCGGCAGCGCTGCCACGTGGGGACGCAGGGCCCGGTAGATCTCTTCAGTCATGCCCTCGATCAGGCGCAGCTCGGTCACCGTGGTGAAAGGCTGGTTGGCAGCCCGGTAAGCCTGCTCGGCCATCAGGTACTGGCCATCCTCCGCACCGTAGGCGGTAATCGTCTGGTCGTTGGGGTCGATCCAGTCCACCAGCGAGTCCACGGAAACGGCCGTGATGCCCAGGGCAGCAAACAGCTGAACGAAACGATTCCTGACGACAGGGTCCACCTGACCATTGGCACCGACCAGATCATTCAGGTTCAGTCGGCCACCCAGGTCGTCAATCTGAACCTCAGCCACGCCGTTATCATCCAGCGGCAGAACGGCGGCGTTGGCGGCCCAGAACTCGTCGAGGCTGTCGACCATCAGGTTCTCTTCCTTGTCCTCGTCATAATCCCTGCGCAGGATCTGGCGGGCAAAGGCTTCGGCACCGAGCGCAATACTCTGGCCCTGCTGCTGGGCGAGATAATGGCCCGCCTTGAACACACGCAAGCTCTGTTGCTGGGTCATGCCGGAGGCGAGCATGACCACCAGGGCCATGGCCAGCAGCACCATGATCAAGGCGACGCCGCGCTGGCGCTGAGGTAACGCCGGGATCTGCCCCATAGCTGCCTAGCCCCCCTGCCCCGTTGCGCCGGTATTTTCACCGGGTTGTTCTCCGGTGGGCTCCTCTTCAGGGTTTTCTTCTTCCGCTTCGCTGGCAGCCTGGTTGGCCTGATTCAGGGCGCCCTGGGCAACCGCCGGATCAAAATCCGGCAGGGCAAAGGTCCGTACCAGCGTTCCGAAACGTTCATGCTCCAGAGTCACTTCCATCCCCAGTGGCAACGGAATATCCGGGCGGCTACCGGGGGTCAATCCGGCCATCACCTCATCGGTTGGCCATTGGGGCTGCCAGTTCCGGTTGGAATCCAGAAACCGCACTTCCAGGCGTTTTACCCCTTCCAGAAGCAGCACGTCGCGGCTGTCATCTTCCTGGCCCTGGTCCACCATGGGCCAGTACCGGCGCCGCAATTCGCTGCCGGTGTATTCCCAGCCAACGCGCTGCAGGCCACTGCGGCGGATGCCAAGAGGGTTGCGCCAGCCCTGACGGGTCAGCAACAACGAGAAATCATCCTCCCGGCTGGATAGTGCCGGCTGGAAATCGCCGTAAATATCCCTGGCCGGCCGGTTGACCACCTGCATGATATCGCGCTCCAGCAAGAGCATGCCCCGTTGCAGCCCATCGAACTGCTCAGCCAGTTCATTCACCCGATCGCGGGAATTCACCACCCCATTGATAACCTGCCACACACCCAGGCCGATAACGGCGGTTATGGTAACCGCGATCAACACCTCCAACAGGGTGAAACCATTTTGCTGCAGTTGGCAGCTCTGGCGAGGCACGGCCATCATTGTGTCCCAACGAAAGCAGAGAGGGTATGTATCGGAACCGGCGCTGCGCCTTCCTCACGGTAACGGGCGACCGTGACCTCCACACGGCGCATTTTCGCCTCGGCGGTGGCGAGAATGGCTGTCGTCACGCGCCAGCGGTACGGCCCAAAATCGGTGTCCCTGGAGTTTTCGGAGATGCCCGGGATGTTTTCCTCGAGGCGGATTTCATTGATTCGATTATCCGCCAGCCAGCTGGCCAGGGTTTTGTCCCTCACCCGTTCATAGCTGGAAATGTACTGGCTGCCGACTTCGGCTGCCGCCGTTGCGATCAGGCCGAAAACCAGCAGCGCAATGAGCACTTCGATCAGGGTAAACCCTTTCTGCGTTCTCACCCGCTACTCCCCTCATCGCCCGGCTTGCGCCACTCCATTGGCGACACACCATCGGAGGCCAACACATGCATGGTGTCTGACCCGTTGCCGATAGTGAATTCGAGCTCGAACGGTGTTGTCTCGCCGCTGGAGAAGAACACCACATCCGGGAGCAAGGTGTCTTCGGATGAAGCCAGTCTCGGTGCGTCGCTTTCGATAAACTCGGTCACAGTGAGCCATTCGGGAAGACTTCTGGCCCGGAATATGCGCTCGCCAGAGGCTTTCCAGTCCCCGGTCTGATCCTGGAAGGCCACAAACTGGTAGCCGTCTTCTTCAAGCTTCAGGCCCAATTCCAGATTATTAAGCACCGCCTGCTCGGAGGCTGTCTGCATGAGCAGATACAACTCCCGCACTTCGTTTTCCAGCTCACGCTGCTGGGAGCTTCCCCCCATCGTAAACACGGCAAGGGAGGCGAGCAGACCCACAACCACCAGGACCACCAGTATTTCAATCAGGGTGAAACCGGTCTGTCGGGATCTGATCTGCACAGTGATTTAGCCCTCGGTATCCCAGACGCTGATATCGGCAGCGTCGCCTTCGCCACCTTCCTGGCCGTCAGAGCCGTAGGAATACAGATCGTAGGGGCCTTCGGTGCCTGGACTTACGTACTGGTATTCAGATCCCCAGGGATCTTCCGGCACGCTCTTCAGGTATCCGTCCTGGTTCCAGTTCTTCGGTTCGGGGCTGCCGCTGGGCTTGGAGACCAGCGCCTCAAGGCCCTGCTGGGTAGACGGGTAATGACTGTTATCCAGGCGATAGAGGTCCAGCGCATTGGCGATGTTGCTCAGCTGGGTTTCCGCCACGGTGACTTTTGCCTGATCACTCCTGCCCATGATGTTAGGTGCCACGATGGCCACCAGCAGGCCCAGGATCACCATCACCACCATGATTTCGATCAGGGTAAAGCCACGGTTGGAGTTGCGTGTATTGAGGTTCTTGATGGTCATTGTCTCACTCGTTATTGGCATGGATTGCTTTCGGTCCGGATTCGTCTACTGACAACCCGACGGGGGATTCATCCCACGAGATTACTCATATTCAGTATCGGCAGCATGATGGCCAGGACGATGATCAACACCACCACGCCCATCACCAGCAGCATCATCGGCTCGAACAGACCCACAATCGCAGCAATCTTGGATTGCAGGGTGTTTTCCTGCATGCGCGCGGTCCGCTCCAGCATGCTGTCCAGCTCGCCACTGGCCTCCCCGCTGGCGATCATGTGAAGCATCATCGGCGGGAAGTATCCAGTCTGATCGAGGGAACGGTGTAAGGAGCCGCCTTCACTGACTTTTCGGGCCGCGTCCCTCAATTCCTGTCTCAGGAAATCGTTGGAGAGCACCTCACCGGCAATGCGCATCGCCTCCACCAGCGGCACGCCACTGGTGGTCAGAATGCTCAGGGTGCTGGCATACCGGGCGGTGTTTACCCCGCGAACCATCCCGGAAAACAGCGGCAGATGTAACAAACGCTTGTGAAACCGCAGGCGGAACCCGGGCTTGGTCAGGAAAAAGCGGAACACCATCAGTGCACCGACCAGCAGTATAAACAGGTAGACACCAAAATCCGCCAGAAATTCCGACACCGCAAGCATCGCCATGGTCAGCGTTGGCAGTTCCTGTCCCTGCTTCAGGAACACATCAATGATATCCGGCACCACATAGGTGAGCAGGAACACCACGATGGCAATCGCGACGATACTCAGAATGATGGGGTAGATCGCCGCCAGCTGAATCTTCTGGCGCGCTTCCTGACGGTTTTCCGTGTAATCCGCCAGCCGGTTGAGTACAAGGTCGAGGTGGCCGGCGTGCTCCCCTGCAGCAACGGTAGACCGGTACAGTCTCGGAAACGCTCTTGGAAACTCACCCAGGCTGTCCGCCAGGGTGTAACCTTCCATGACCTTGGCCCGGATAGCGATAAGCATACTGCGTATCCTGGGTTTTGGAGACTGCTGGGCCGCCGCCGAGAGCGCCTGCTCAATGGGAATACCCGATTGAATCAGCGTTGCCAACTGCCGGGTAACCAGTGCCAGGTCGGCAGCGGCCAGAGAACCCCGGCTGCTGAGAGGATTGCTCCTGGCCTGTTTTTCCGCTGCCGGCTCAACTGCCAGTGGTGTCAGGCCGCGGTCCCGTAGTTGCTGGCGCACCGCTCTCGGGGCATCCGCCTCGACGACACCATGCTTCTGCTTGCCCCGGGCATCCAGCGCCTTGTATTCGTAAGCTGGCATGGTTTACTGACCCCGGTGCGTAACGCGGAGCACTTCTTCCACCGTGGTCACACCATCCAGTATTTTCTGCACACCGTCTGCATGAATACTCGGGCCATGCTGGCGAGCCACCTTTTCCAGGTCCAGTTCTCCGGCACGCTTGTGAATCAGAGAACTGATTTCCTCGGAGATCTCCACCACCTCATAGATACCGATACGCCCTCGATACCCCAGCTGGTTGCAATGGCTGCAACCGTTGGCCCGGTAAATGGTGGGCGGATTGGCGGGATCCTGCTGCAGGAACTCGCAGTGCTCTTCTGTGGGTGTGTAAGACTCACGGCATTCCTTGCACAGAACCCGAACCAGCCGCTGGGCAACAATACCCACCAGGCTTGATGAAATCAGGAAGGGCTCGATGCCCATGTCCATAAGCCGGGTGATGGCGCCAACGGCGGTGTTGGTGTGCAGCGTGGAAAGTACCAGGTGGCCCGTCAGACTCGCCTGTACCGCAATCTCTGCCGTTTCCAGGTCACGGATCTCACCAATCATCACCACATCAGGATCCTGACGCAGAATGGCCCGGAGGCCCCGGGCAAAGGTCATGTCCACTTTGGTGTTGACCTGGGTCTGGCCAATACCCGGCAGGTTGTACTCGATGGGGTCTTCAACGGTCAGGATGTTCCGGCTGCGATCGTTGATTTCCTGCAGTGAGGCATAGAGTGTGGTGGATTTACCGGAACCGGTCGGGCCCGTCACCAGCAAAATGCCGTAAGGCCGGTAAATCAGCTTGCGCAGAACTTTCAGATCCCGCCCCGCCATGCCCAGAGATTCCAGACGGATGGCACCTGCCTGTTTGTCCAGCAAACGCAAAACCACGCGCTCGCCGCTGGAAGAAGGCATGGTAGATACCCGGATATCCACTTCACGCCCTGCCACCCGAAGCGCGATCCGACCATCCTGCGGCACACGCTTCTCGGCAATATCCAGCTTCGCCATAACCTTGATCCTGGAGACCAGCAACGGAGCCAGCGCCCGCTTGGGCTCTACCACTTCCCGCAGCACACCATCCACCCGGAAACGAACCACCAGCCGCTTTTCATAGGTTTCGATATGAACGTCCGAAGCACTGGTTTTCACCGCCTCGGTCAGGATGGCGTTAATCAGCCGGATGATGGGCGCATCGTCTTCCTGCTCCAGCAAATCCTCGGTTTCCGGCACTGAATCCGCCAGGGACGCCAGATCCATATCGTCGCCGATGCCTTCAACCATCTGCATGGCCTCGGCGGAATCGTTCTGATAAGCAGAATTCAGGGCCTGATCAAAGCGGTCTGGATCGATGGTGGCAAAACGGGCCCGACCACCACTGATACGGTTCGCTTCCGCAAGGGCGGAATGGGACGCACCGGGCCGAACCAGAATAACCGGCTCGCCGGCATCCGAACGGGTCAGGATTACTCCGTTGCGCTTGGCAAAAGTAAACGGAAGACGGCCCAGCGGAGCATCCTGCGGCTGAAGTTCAGTGTCTATGGTCAAGGTCGTCCTCGTTCGTGAAACCCTTTTCGATTCAACTAATTCAGAAAGGCTACCACAGGATATGGACCCGCTGAATAACTCTATACACTATACTCCCAATAAAACGTTGCAGTCTGATAACCTGTAAGCTTTTTCCCGGCCCACAAACTTGCATTCAGGAAGATCAATGCTCCTAAACAATGAACGGTTTCCCCTGATTCTTGCGCTCGTGGCAGGGGCCGCCATGGTCGCTCTGACAGCCTGGCAGGGTTACCGTTTCTGGCAAATGGAAAGCCAACAAGGCAATTTCGACACTGCGCAGCCACTGGTCTCCGATCCCGCTGCCGGTCGTGAGCCACCCAGCGTAAACCTGTCGTCGCTGGATTTGTTCGGGGCCGTGTCGGGCGAAAGCGCGCCGGCGGAATTGGACACCGAAAATCTTCCGGAAACCAACCTTCGACTGTTTCTTCGTGGCGTTCTGGCCGCCGATGGCGAGTTCCCGGGCAGCGCACTGATCGAAGATGACAAGAGTAAAACCGAAGCCTATCTGGTGGGTGACGAACTGCCCGGCAACGCGACCCTTCGCTCGGTACACCCCAACCGGGTGATCATTGAGCGCTCCGGCAAGCTCGAGAACCTGTATTTCCCGGAGTCCGAGGACCGCAGCGGCATGTCCTTCACGGCTGACCAGCAGGAAGAACCGGCCGCTGAGGCCCAGCAGGCTGCATCCTCCTCGCCCTCAAGAGCGCCCGCCACCGCCACCAGCGATGAGCAGCGCCGGGAGGAAATCCGCCGGCGCCTTGAGCAGCTCAGGGAACGCCTACGGAACAATAACTGAGGCGCCCCATGGAAACGGCCGCTATTCAGATACGCCGCCGTTCCAGTCTTCTGCCTGCGTTATTGTTCGTGGTTTCCGTTGTTGGAGCCTTCGAACTCGGCTCCCGCCTGATGAACTATGTGCAGGAGGAGTTCGGCACCGAGGCCCACCAGCGCCTGGAAAACTGGCAACGCCTCCACGCGCTCGCCGCGAATGCTCCGATCGACCGGCAGCTTCGGCTGGTCAACTCCTTCTTTAACCGGGTGACTTTTGTCAGCGATATCCGCCACTGGGGCGAGGAAGACTACTGGGCAACCCCGGTGGAATTGCTCACCACCAACGGCGGCGATTGCGAGGATTTTTCCATCGCCAAATACCTGACCCTGAAGTCCATGGGCGTGCCCGATGAACAGCTGCGGATCGTGTACGTGAAAGCCCTGGAGCTGAACCAGGCGCACATGGTGTTGGCCTGGTATCCGGAGCCAGACGCCGATCCGCTGATTCTGGACAACCTTATAAACGACATTAAACCTGCTTCTCAAAGAACTGATCTTGAACCTGTTTACAGCTTCAATGGCGAAGGTCTCTGGCTCAATAAATCCGGCGGGGCCCGGACCCGAATCGGCGAAGCGGACAGACTTTCCCGCTGGCAGGATCTGAACAGTCGACTGACGGAATCGCTTCGGCCCTGACGCCATCTGGCCAAAACATAATCACTGGCGGCAAATGACAACGCCTCTGGCGCCAAGCGACACCTGCACAAGACGCAGACCCGATAGAATGCGCCACATTGGTTTTCAATCTGGAGAATAAACGACATGCGACGCTGGAACGGCTGGGGTGACGAAGGATTCAATCTGGCAATGCCGGAACAGGGTCAGGATTTTCTGGCTTCGCGAATCGGTGACGGCCGATCGCTAACAGACGCCACCCTGGAGTCCGTGTGTGCACAAGTGCCGGAAACCCGGCTCAGCCACGAACCCGAGCTGGATCGCCTGATCGACATCAGCCCGGAAGCCCGGGTACGGCACGCCCGTGGCCAGAGTCTGGCTGACTGGTTGGCGATGCGCAGCGGCGACTTCGGCGTGTTTCCGGATGGCGTTGCTTACCCGACAACCAGCGAAGATGTCCGGGCGCTGCTTTCCTGGGCTTCAGAAAACAGCGTTCATCTCATTCCCTACGGTGGCGGTACCAGCGTGGCCGGCCACATCAACCCGTTGGACAAGGGCCAGCCCGTACTCACCGTGGATATGGGTAAAATGAATCGGCTGCTGGATCTGGACCCAACCAGCCAGATCGCGACGTTCGGTGCGGGCACCCCCGGGCCATTGGTAGAATCTCAACTCCGCGCCCACGGATATACCCTCGGGCATTTTCCGCAGTCCTTCGAGCTGTCCACGATTGGTGGCTGGGTCGCCTCCCGGTCCAGTGGCCAGCAATCCCTGCGCTATGGCCGCATTGAACAGCTCTTTGCCGGCGGCTCGGTCGAAACCCTGCAGGGCACTCTCACCCTGCCAACCGTTCCCGCTTCCAGCGCCGGCCCGGATATCCGCGAGATGATTCTGGGCTCCGAGGGCCGCATCGGGCTGATCACGGAGGTAAAGGTTCGGGTAACACCGCTTCCGGAACAGGAGAGCTTTCATGTGGTGTTCTTCCCGGACTGGGAACGCGCCCGCACCGCCAGCCGCTTGCTGGTTCAGAACCGAACCCAGCTATCCATGCTCCGACTCAGCAACGCTGTAGAGACCGAAACCCAGCTCGCCCTGGCCGGCCATCCCCGACTGATCGGTATGCTCGAGCGCTTCCTGTCGCTCCGCGGCGCCAGCAACGGCAAATGCATGATGACCTTTGGCGTTACCGGAACCCGGCGCCAGACCCGCAACGCTCTGAAAGAGGCCCGGAACATCTGCAAGGCCCACAACGGGGTCTATACCGGCACCCGGCTCGGAGACAAGTGGGCGGCCAAACGCTTTACCATGCCCTACCTGCGGGAAGCCCTGTGGCAGATGGGGTACGCCGTCGACACCCTGGAGACCGCCACCGACTGGGACAACGTCGACAATCTGCTCGGGCTGATCGAGACCAATCTTCGTGATGGGCTGACCGACCGGCAGGAGAACACCCACGTATTCACTCACCTGTCCCACTTCTACGGCCAGGGCTGCAGCATATACACCACGTATGTGTTCCGAGTGGGCGACAGCTACGAGGAAACGCTCGCCCGCTGGCAAAAACTCAAGACCAGCACGTCCGAACTGATCGTGAACAACCGCGGCACCATCAGCCACCAGCACGGTGTCGGCAAGGATCACGCCCCTTATCTGCCGGTGGAGAAAGGTGAACTCGGAATGCTCGCCATCCGGTCCCTGTGCAGCACCTTTGACCCCGACGCTATCCTGAACCCGGAAACACTGGTGAAGTGAGCGCAACGCCGAATGGGAGCCCCAATATGAACCGGACCGAAACCCTCAATACGCTGCGCTCAGGGACCAACGAATTTGATGTGGTGGTGGTCGGCGGCGGCATCACCGGTGCCGGCGTGGCCAGGGAAGCCGCAGGCAGCGGCCTGCGAACCCTTCTGGTTGAACAGAAAGACTTTTCCTGGGGCACCTCCAGCCGCTCCTCCAAAATGGTTCATGGCGGCCTGAGATACCTCGGCAGCGGGCATTACGGTCTCACCCGGGACGCCGTACGTGAACGTGAACGGCTGATGAACGAAGCGCCGGGGCTGATCGATCCCCTGCGTTTTATCATGCCCCACTTCAAAGGCCAGTTTCCGGGACCCCGCCTGTTCCAGACCCTGCTACGGGTTTACGACTTCATTGCCCGCAACCGCAGCCGCCACTTTCTGACCCCAGCCGAATCCATGCTCTGGGTGCCGGGCCTGACCGGAGAAAACCTCACCGGCGCCAGCGGCTTTACCGATGCGGTAACCGACGATTCCCGGCTGGTACTGCGCCTGATAGCCGAAGCCCGTCGGGACGGCGCCCTTTGCCTGAACTATACCCGGGCACTGGAGCTGAAACGCCAGGCGGGCCAGGTATCCGGCTTGCTGGTGCAGCCCGAGGAAAGCGAGACGCCCGTGGAGATTTCGGCACCCCTGGTGATCAATGCCACCGGCGCCTGGGCCGATCGCCTGCAGTCCGGTGAAAACCCGGCCCAGGCCATGAACATCCGCCCCCTGCGCGGCAGTCATCTGGTGCTGCCCTGGTCCCGCCTACCGGTCTCCTGTTCCGTGTCCCTGTTCCACCCGGAAGATGGCCGCCCCGTGTTTGCCTTCCCGTGGCTGGGCACCACCGTTCTGGGCACCACGGATCTTGACCACGAAGGTAGCCTTGATCAGGAACCGGTGATCTCCGAGGCGGAAACCGCCTACCTGCTCGAAATCGCCTCCCGGCTGTTTCCCAGCAGCCGTATCTCCCGCGGCGACATACTGTCCACCTGGGCTGGTGTAAGACCTGTGGTGACAGACGGCTCAGGCAAGGCACCCTCAAAAGAAAACCGGGAACACGAGCTCCGGGCAGACCGAGGCCTGATCAGCATTGCCGGCGGCAAACTGACCACCTTCCGGGTGATCGCCCGGGAAGCCCTCACCCAGGGCCTTGGCGAGAAGGCAGAGAAGGTTCTGCGACCGGAATCCGAGCCGGTGTTTCAGCCTCTTAAAGAATCAGCACGACCCTCAGCCGTTGGCCACCAGACCTGGCACAGACTGCAGGGATTCTATGGGCCAGAGCTGGCTCAGGTGATCGCATCCGGGCCAATGGAGCCGGTCATTCCGGGCCAGGCTTCCGATCTGCTCTGGGCGGAGCTCTGCTGGGCCTGCCAGAAAGAAGATGTGCAACACCTGGACGACCTGCTTTTGCGCCGGACACGGCTGGGTCTGGTGCTACCGGAAGCCGGCAAAGCCCTCTTGCCGGAGATCCGCCGGCACTGCCAAGCCCTCCTTGGCTGGGATGACCAACGCTGGGAGCAGGAACAGACCCGTTACCTCGAAATCTACCGCAATGCCTATTCGCTGCCACCCGGGGAGGCCTCCGATGCCGGCTGAGCCGCTCATCCTGGCCATCGACAATGGCACCCAGAGTGTCAGAGCCCTGCTCTTCGACACCCACGGCAACCTGGTGGGCAAAGGCAAGCAGGAAATCGAGCCCTATTTCTCGAAAGAGCCCGGCTGGGCTGAACAACATCCCGAGTATTTCTGGGAGCAGCTCGGAGAAGCCTGCAAGTTACTCTGGAATTCCACAGAGGCAACACCGGATCAGGTGGCCGGTGTCACAGTGACCACCCAGCGGGGCACCGTCATCAATCTTGATGAAAACGGCCAGCCCCTGCGGCCAGCGATCATCTGGCTCGACCAGCGCCATGCAAAGGTCGAAGGACCGGTCAAAGGGCCCTGGGGCTGGCTGTTCAAACTGGCCCGGCTGGAAGACACCATCAACCGGTTCCGGGAGAAAACCCAGGCCAACTGGATTGCCCAGAATGAACCCGAGATCTGGTCCAGAACCCGGCACTTCCTGTTGCTCTCCGGTTACCTCAATTACCGGCTGACCGGAGAATTCAGGGACTCCACTGGCAGCCAGGTCGGTTACCTGCCCTTCGACTACAAGAAACACCGCTGGGCCGGCCGGCGGGATTTCAAATGGCTGACCATGCCCGTCGAGCCGTCCATGCTGCCAGAGTTAGTAGCGCCCGGTGAGACTACGGGCCATCTGACCGACGAAGCCTGCCGACACCTGGGCCTGGCAAAAAACCTGCCCGTAATCGCCGCCGCCTCGGACAAGGCCTGCGAGATTCTTGGCTCCGGCGGACTGACGCCAGATATCGGGTGCATGAGCTACGGCACCACTGCCACCATCAACACCACCAGCCAACGCTACGTGGAACCGATCCGGTTGATGCCGCCCTACCCGTCGGCATTACCCGGGCACTACTCCACGGAAGTCATGATCTACCGCGGTTTCTGGATGGTGAGCTGGTTCAAACGGGAATTCGGGCTGCGGGAGCAGAAAATCGCCGAACAACGGGGTATTGAACCCGAAGCCCTGTTCGATGAACTGGTCAAGGCGGTGCCGCCCGGGTCCATGGGCCTTATGTTGCAACCCTACTGGTCGCCAGGTGTCCGCCAGCCCGGCCCGGAGGCGAAAGGTTCGATCATCGGGTTCGGGGACGTTCATACCCGTTCCCACATCTATCGCGCGATTCTGGAAGGTCTTGCCTACGCGCTGCGGGAAGGAAAGGAAAAAATCGAAAAGCGAAGTGGTGTGAAGATCCGGAAGCTGCGAGTGGCAGGTGGCGGTTCCCAGAGTGATGCCGCCATGCAGTTGACCGCTGATGTGTTCGGATTACCGGCCGAAAGGCCTCACACGTATGAGACCTCCGGACTCGGCGCCGCCATCGATGCGGCTGTGGGGCTGGGTCTGCACCCGGATTTCGACACCGCCGTGGCAAACATGACCCGGGTTGGCGACGTTTTTCACCCCAATGAAGAAACCCGGGCCCTTTACCAGCAGCTCTACTCCGAGGTTTATCTGAAGATGTACCCCCAGCTTCAACCTCTCTACCGAAAGATACGGGAGATTACCGGCTATCCCCGGTAACGCTTTCGGCGACCATTTCGGCGGTAATCGCCGAGAGTGTCCAGCCAAGATGCCCATGGCCGGTGTTGTAGAACACGGTTGGCAGGCGCCCCGGCCCAACCCTTGGCATCATGTTCGGCAACATCGGGCGTAATCCGGCCCAGGGAACGACCTTGCGTGTGCAGACTCCGGGGAAGCACTGCTCAACCCAACGGGTCAGCGGGCGGATCCGGTCGTCCTTGATATCGCGGTTGTAACCGCTGAACTCGGCGGTACCGGCAACCCGGAAGCGGCCGTCGCCAAGGCGACTGGTGACGATCTTGGTGGCATCATCCAGCAGGCTGACCGTCGGTGCAGCCTTTTGCGAGGCTTCATCGTCCAGCTCCACGGTAATGGAGTAGCCCTTAACCGGATAAATATTCACCCGGTCACCCAGCTTTTTCGCGAGCCCGCGACTGCCGACACCGGCACAGATCACGACACCGTCGAAGGTGTCCCGGGACTGTTCGGCGCCGTCATGTGAAGTAACCCAGGCACTACGCTCGTCGGCGCTCAGCTCGGTCACCGTGTGGCCATAGCAGGTTTTAACGCCAAGGCGCTGGATGGCATCGGCCAGCCCGTTGGTGAATTTGTGAATATCACCGGTGGAGTCACTCTCGGTGAAAAATCCGCCGTAATAGTTTCCGGCAAGGGTCGGCTCAATGGATTTCATTTCCTCCGGGGTCACCGAACGGCGCTCAAGGCCGCCAGCAGACAGCAAACGTGACACTTTGGCCGCATGGTCGAACCCGGCCTTGTCGCGATAGATGTGCAGGATGCCCTGCTTCTTGAGATCAAAATCGATGCCCTCTTCCTGCGCCCAGGCAAACAGGTGATCACGGGCAGCAATGGCCAGACGGGCGGTTTCCGTGGTGTTTTTCTCGTACTGGGGGATAGCGGCCATGAACTCGGCGAACCAGCTGAGTTTGTGCCAGGAAGGCTTGGGATTAACCAGCAGGGGGGCATCCCGGCGGGACATCCACTTGATGCCTTTCATGACGGTCTGCCAGTTGTTCCAGACTTCGGCGTTAGAGGCCGAAAGTTGTCCACCGTTAGCGAAGGAGGTTTCCATCGCCGCATAGCGGTGTTTCTCGTAAACCGTAACATCCAGCCCGCGCTTGGCGAGGGTGTAGGCTGTGGTAATACCGGTGATACCACCGCCAATTACTGCGATTCGCTTCATTCCAAACTCCGTGAGCGCCCAGGGTTTCCTCTCTGCTCGAAATGGCAGAAAGCACCCCTTCCGTCACGGGACCTGAGAGATTCACGGGCCGTTTCAGCGAAACCGGCCGCTTGCTCCTTCGGTGTGCCGACTGACGCGATTGTCGGCAGCTCTTCGGAAAGTATTCATGTCAGCGGTCCTTTTGCCTGAGAGTTTCCGGGGCAGTTGCTCCTTCGGCGCTGATCGCGAGCGATTCAGTCTCTCCCGCAGACATGTCTGATTGGTAATA